>NZ_JBIAJH010000006.1:32705-278134 GCF_042871845.1 Streptomyces sp. NPDC005533
GGCGGGGGGGGCGGGGGGGGCCGGCGGGCGGGGGGGGGGGGGGCGGGCGGCGCCGGGGGCGGGGGGGGGGGCCGGGGGGGGGGGCCGCGGGCGGGGGGCCCCCCCCCCCCCCCCCCCCCCCACGGCCCACTCGTACGCATGGCCGGATGCGTACGCCTGCGAGGTACCTCTTCGTGAAAAACCGTATCCGCTCCGTAAAGGTCGGGCGTAAGCTCGGGCATATGCGCAATGCGGTTTCCCGGGCAGGTACGTCGGCGGAGGGTGAAACGCGATGAACGACAGCGGTGCCCTGCTCCCGTGGCTGGTCATACGTCAGGACGACAACGGCAACCGCTACCGGGTGGGCCGGTACGCCACCCGGGCCGAGGCCCAGAAGGTCGTCGACAGCCTCGACGACCGAGGACACAAGCAGCTCTACTGGGTCGAGCGGATCGGTCAGACCGCCACGATGAACTGAGCATCCAGTGTTGACATAGGCTCCGCCCATGACTGTACGAGTGGTCGTGGGCGGAGCCCTTTGTCATGAGGGGCGCCTGCTGGCCGCCCGCCGCAGCGCACCGCCGGAGCTCGCCGGACGCTGGGAGCTGCCGGGCGGGAAGGCCGAACCGGGTGAGTCCGTCCCCGAGGCGCTGGTGCGCGAACTGCGCGAGGAGCTCGGCGTGGAGACCGAGCCGCTGGAGCGGATCCCGGGGGAGTGGCCGCTGAAGCCCGGCCTCGTCCTGCACGTGTGGACCGCCCGCCTGCTCTCCGGGGTGCCGGCGCCGCTGGAGGACCACGACGAGCTGCGCTGGCTCGGGCCGGAGGAGCTGGAGTCGGTGGACTGGCTCGACCAGGACCGGCCCGCGGTCGCCGAGGCCGGACGTCGACTGCGGGGGCGGGATCGCGCGGACGCCGACCCGGACGTAGGCCCGGACGCCGGCCCGGAAGGTGGGGTCGGCGGGGGCGGGGGCGCATGACGCTCGCACCGTAGGCCGTTTGTGCCACAGTGCGCCGGTGGGCGGGGGATCGAGTGGTACGACGCCCCGAATATCGGGTATGTCGCTATTAATCCCTATCTCGTCCCTCTTTCGTCCCCGACGAACCGGACTGGGGTCGCTGCTGGCCCGGGAAGTGATCGGCGTGATCGACACAGACGGTGAATGCGCCGAGTGGGCCTTTCCCGCCGAGCCCGGTGCCGTCCGCACCGCCCGCCACGCCGTACGCGGCACCCTCCACGACTGGGGCCTGGAAGCCGTCGGTGATGTGACCGTCCTGCTGGTCAGCGAGCTCGTCACCAACTCCCTGCGGTACGCCTCCGGCCCCATCGGGGTCCGTCTGGAGCGGCGCAATCCGGCCGCCGGCGGATCGGTGGCCGGCCCCGCCCTGCTCGTGGAGGTATCGGATCCGCTTCCGGATCCGCCCCGCGAACGGGTCGCCGGGGCGGACGACGAAGGGGGCCGCGGCCTGCATCTCGTCGCCGCCTCCTCGCGGCGCTGGGGGACCCGCCACGGGAAGTCGGGCAAGACTGTGTGGTTCGAGTTGGCTCTTCCTGGTGAGTAACAAGGAGAACGGTGGCGGGTGATCCCCCGGCGGGAGTCCCCGGCGAGAGCGGGGGCAGGAGTCCGGGGGAGATCACGCGCGATGGCTGGAAATCATCGAGACCGTGCTGTGATCGTGAACGCCGTGCCGTCCGGGGCCGTGGTGCTGAATACTGCGGTCATGGCCGGTCCGGTTGCGGTGAGCTGGAGGGGACGGTCGCGTGAGCGAAATACCTGCGCAGGTACATCAGGCCGACGTGCCTCGGGAGACATGGCACGACGCCCTGTGGCACAGCAGTCCGCCTGGCTCGATATATGACTACATAAAGGTCGCATCCTTCTCGATCGGGCCCGACGGCTCCATCGACCAGTGGAGCCTGCGCGCCGAGGAACTGTTCGGTCTGACGGCCGCACAGGTCGTCGGCCGCGACCCGGTGGACGCCTTCATGCCGCCCGAGCTGCGCCCCGACGCCCACCGCAAGGTCGCCGAGATCCTCGACGGCAAGGAATGGACCGGCCTGATCCCCTTCCGGATCCCGGGTGGGGAAGGCGCCCACGGAGTGGCCGAGATCTATGTGATGCCCACCCTGACCGAGACCGCCGAACGGGCCGCGCTCTGCGTCGTCGTCGACGTCCGCGCGCTGCGGCGCATCGAGTCCGACCTGGCGGCCTCACAGGCCATATTCGGTCAATCTCCGTTCGGCTTCCTCCTCTTCGGCACGGACCTCACCGTGCAACGGGCCAACCGCCGCTTCGCCACCGTCTTCGGCGGCGCCGTCGAGGAGCACCGCGGCCGGACCGTGCACGACTACCTGCCGCCGCACGAGGCCGACCGGATGGCCGAGGCCTTGCGCCGGGTGCTGGACACCGGGGAATCGGTCACCGACCTGCGGATCACCGGCGCCGCCCCCGGCAGCCGGGAGAACCGCCACTGGTCCATCAACCTCTACCGCGTCCACGGCGGCTCCGGCCGCCCCATCGGCGTCGCCGGCATCGGCACCGACGTCACCCGTCGTCACCTCGCCGCCCGCGAGGCCGCCGGGGTGCGGCGCAATCTCGCCCTGCTCAACGAGGCCGGGCACCGCATCGGGAACTCCCTCGACCTGGAGACCACCGCCCGGGAGCTCCTCGACGTCACCGTCCCCGGCTTCTGCGACCTGGCCGCCGTCGACCTCTACCAGGGGCTGCTCCTCGGCGACGACGACCGGCCCGCCCGGCCGCAGGGTCCGGGCGTGCCCAGCCTGCCCGGACAGGGCCCGGCCCGGGCCCCGTCCGCCGCACTGCGCCGGGTGGCCTTCGCCTCCGCCGTCTCGGACGCGCCGCTGTCCGGTCCGGGCGCGCTGGTCTCCGTGGGCGACGTCCACCGGTACCCGGCGGCGTCACCGGGCGCGCTCGCCCTGCGCACCGCGCGGCCCCGGCTGATCGAGGGCGGCGGACCGGAGGACCTCGTGCAGTCCACGCTGGTCGTGCCGATGGTCGCCCACGACACCGTGGTCGGGCTCGCGCAGTTCTCCCGTACGAAGGGCAGCGAGCCCTTCGGCGAACGCGACCGGGCGGTGGCCGTGGAACTCGCCGCCCGGGCCGCCGTGTGCATCGACAACGCGCGCCTGTACCGGCGCGAGCACGAGCGGGCGTTGATACTGCAGCGCAGCCTGCTGCCCCCCGGCGACCCGGAGGCCGCCGGCCTGGACATCGCCTGCCGGTACCTGCCGGGGAACGCGGCGACGGAGGTCGGCGGCGACTGGTTCGACGTGATCGAGCTGCCCGGCCACCGCACGGCGCTGGTCGTCGGCGACGTCATGGGCCGGGGACTGCGGGCCGCCGTCGCCATGGGCGAACTGCGCACCGCCGTACGGACCCTCGCACTGCTGGACCTCGAACCGGCGGAGGTGCTGACCGCGCTCGACGAGATCGCCCGCGGCCTCGGCGCCCCCGGCGGCTCCCAGCAGGCCTCGCGGGCGGCGCTGTACTCGCGGGACGCCGACCGCTCCGAGGTCTACCTCGCCACCTGCGTCTACGCCGTCTACGACCCGGTGACGCGGCGCTGCACGATCGCCAACGCGGGCCACATGCCGCCCGTGCTGGTGGAGCCGCCGGACGAGCGCGGCAAGCCCAGGCCCGCACTGCTCCTGGAGGTGCCGCCCGGGATGCCGCTGGGCGTGGGCGGGGAGCCGTTCGAGGAGGTGGAGGTCGAACTTCCCGAGGGCGCCCTGCTGGCCCTCTACACCGACGGGCTCGTGGAGTCCCGCGACCATCCGCTGGAGGAGGGCCTGCGCGGCCTGCGGGCCGCCCTCGCCGACCCGGTCCGCCCCCTGGAGGACGTCTGTGACCACGTGCTGAACACCCTGGACACCCGGCACGGCGAGGACGACATCGCCCTGCTGATGGCCCGGGTGCAGGGGCTGCCGGTGGACGCGGTGGGGGACTGGCAGTTGCCGCGCGAGGCCCGGTCCGTGGGACGGGCGCGGGAGCTGGCCCGCGCCAAGCTGCCGGCGTGGGGCCTGGAGGGCCTGCTGGACACCACCGAACTGCTGGTCAGCGAACTCGTCACCAACGCACTGCGGTACGGGGAGGGCGAGATCCGGCTGCGGCTGCTGCTGGACCGGACCCTGGTCTGCGAGGTGTGGGACGCCAACCTGGTGCAGCCGCGCCGGCGGCGGGCCCGTGACACCGACGAGGGCGGCCGGGGCCTCCAACTCGTGGGGCTGCTGTCCGCCGGGTGGGGCACGCGCCGTACCCACCGCGGCAAGACGGTCTGGTTCGAGCTGCCGCTGCCCGGCGCGGCGGCCGAGGCCGTCGCCGAACTGTCGGCGGAGCAACTGCTGAGCATGTACGGCTGAGGCCGCTGCGGACCCCTGCCCCGGACCCGTCGGGTCCGGGGCAGGCGGTCACTTCGGGTCGGTGTCGTGGAAGCACCGGGAGTACACGGCGAAGGAGATCAGCGGCTCGCTTCCACCGGCGCCCTTGAGCCACGTGGCCTCAAGCTGGGTGTGCGTCGTCTCGTGTGCGGCGAAGACCTCGATCCGCTTGCTCTCGGTATTGGTGTTCGGGCCGTTCTTCACGACCTTCCAGCCGTTCTCCGGCAGCTGTGCGCCCAGACTCTGCATGCCCTTGTCGAGAGTGTCGTTGTCCACGCCGTAGACGGACCAGACGTGCCGCACGTAGCGGAGACCCTTCTTCTTCTCCTCGCTCGTG
This sequence comes from Streptomyces sp. NPDC005533, assembly GCF_042871845.1. Classification (NCBI taxonomy): domain Bacteria; kingdom Bacillati; phylum Actinomycetota; class Actinomycetes; order Kitasatosporales; family Streptomycetaceae; genus Streptomyces; species Streptomyces sp. NPDC005533. The sequence continues at coordinate 37,418 of NZ_JBIAJH010000006.1, forward strand.
CCGCAGGGATAGGTCACCGGCCCCATGTCCGTCACCTTCCCCTTGACCTGGGTCAGGTCGAGGGCCTTGCTTGACAGGGCGCCGACCTCCGCCTCCACCTCCTGGTGACTGCGGGTCTGGGGGGTGTACTTGCGCGGGGTGGAGGTCTCGTCGTCCATGAAAGAGCATCCTGTGGTGAGGGTCAGGGCGCTCAGGAGCGCCAGTGCGGTGGCGTGACGCCTGTTCCTTCGGTCCACTAGCGGGCCTTCCTCTCCAGGTCGACTTCCTCGTACTGCCCGGCTATGACGAGTGCCTGGTTCAGCAGGCTTTGAGACGGCTTGCCGCCCTCCTCGTCCCAGAAGTTCCCGTGGCCCGGGGAATCGCTTCTCATCTTGTTGGCACCGAAGGTCTCGTCCGTAGGAATGACGCGGTTGTCACCGAGCCCCGTGTTTCGACCACCCCACGTGACGAAGTTGTCGTCGCCCCCGCCTTCCATGGCCCACGTGTGCTTCGTCTTGAACCCCAGGTCCTCCGCATGGTCCGCCTGCATGCCGGGGCTGCCCACCACGACCACGTCGTCGACCGGCAGGGGGTTGGACCACCAGGTGTCGGCGTAAGGACTGCGGTACTTCGCCGTGTCGCCGATCAGGGTGGATCCGTAGCTGTGGCCGATGAGCGTCGTGTGCGAGCTGTCGCCACTGGCCGACTGATGGGCCGCCTCGCTGCCGTCCAGGAACCGCCGCAGCGTCGGCGCCCCCTTCTCGGCGTACTGGTCGTGGGTGGCCTGGGGGATGGTGTTGGGCGCGTCGTAGTCGAACCAGGTGATGGTCGACACCGACTGTCCGGGCGTCCGCAGTGAGCTCTCGCGCCACAAGGCGTCGCTCTTCGCGGCCTCGTCCTCGATACTCCCGAGGGTCGTCTTCGTGCCCGGCACGAAGATGGCGGTGTGGTCCGCCGTGTCCGGATTCCCGTTGGCCAGGATCACGCGTCCGTCGTGGTTCGCCTCGGCGTCGAAACCGAGCAGGTAGGCCTCGGGCAGCCCCCGCTCGCCGGTGGCGTCGAAGCGCTTCTGGATGGTCTCCATGCCGAGCAGGCGGTCCTTCAGGTGGTCCCTCCGGTCTCCGTGCTTGTCGTTCCAGGCCTTCCACTCGTCGGTCTCTTCGCGCATCCAGGCGCGTCCGCGCTGGACGTAGTGGTACTTGGGCTCCGGCTCCTTGGGGATTGCGTTCAGCTCCACCTGGTACGCGCCGTGCTTCTCCGCGAGGACCGTTCGGTTGGCGCTGTCGCGGACGTCCGCAGGGAGCCCGTCCAGTGCTCCGACGCTCGCCGGCTGGAGGGTGATGTAGGCCTCCCGCTCCTCCTCCGACAGCCCCTTCCACCACTCGGCGTTCAACCGCGGGTCGCTGCCCTTCGGCGGCGGGGGCTTGATGTGGCTGAGGTAGTCCTTCGCGCCGCTGCCGATGTCCGCGGTGTCCGCCTGGACGTCGGCCCAGTCGGAGTCGGAGACGACGAGGTCGTCATCGGCCTTGAGCTTGCGCAGGCGGGGGGCCCACTGGGTGTCGGCCTCGGTGGCCTCGGCGACCGCCTGGGCGATCCGGTTGGCTATCTCCACCGCCTTGCCGAAGTTCGGATTGGGATGGATGTTCGCCGCCTGGCGTTCCAGCGCGGCGGAGAGGTCGTTGGCGTCCTTGGTCGGGTCGATGACGTTCCCCGACGGCTTGCCCTTGGCACTGCCGCTGACCGTGCCCCCCTCGGGCAGCTTGCCGTCCTTCTCCGTCCCGCCCGGCGGGAAGCTCACCGAACCGTCGGCGCCGACGGAGAACTTCTGCGCCTCGGCGTCACTCACCGCCGCGTCCAGCTTCCGCTTCGCCTCGGTGAACGACGCCGCGAGCGCGTTCAGGGAGGTCGCGGCGAGCCCGCACTCGACCTGCGTGTAGTGGAAGTTCTGCGCCAGGCCCCGGAGCTGGATCAGGGCCTCGTCCACGGCCTTCCCGCGGAGTCCGGCGCGCAGCCGGGCGGTGATCTGGCCCTCCGCGCTGCCGTAGGCGTGGTCGGCCATCGCACTGACCGACTGGTAGCCGTCGGCCGCCTCCGTGAACTCCGACGGCTTCAGAGCCTTCAGGGTCGCGTAGTCCATGTCCGCGCTCACCGGCCCCCGCCGTTGCCGCCGGTGGCGGGCGTGTCCTTGTACGTGTCGTTCATGCGGGCGAAGTCACCACGCAGGGTCTCGTCGTTGGAGACCTGACCCTTGCCCGCCGAGATCATCGGCCCCTGCAACGTCGTGCACTTGCCGACCAGACCGTCGAGATACGTCTTCCACGACGTGTACAGCTCGCCCTGCGCGGTAGCACTCTCCACGCCCGTGACGGCAGCGCCCTTCTGGCCGGTCTCGAACTCGATCAGCGCCTTCTTGACGGCCGTCACCAGCTCGCCGACGTCCTCGCTGCCCTTCTTCCAGACCGCCAGGTCGGACTTGAGGTCCTCACCACCCCCGCCACCACCGCCATCGGGTGCGGCGCTCGCCAGCCGCATCTGCGCGCCGGACGGCGTTCCTTGTTTGAGCCCTGCCCACTCCACGTCGAAGGACGTCATGCTCACCCGAGCCCCCGTTAACACTCTGCGATTGCAATGATCGGGTGATCTTAATACTTCGGCAGCGCTGCACCTCCCGGTGTTGCCTCGCTGCACCGGCCGCCCCCCCCAGTAGCAGACCGTAGCCTTCTGCAATGCGGTGAAGGGGTCCCCTCGCGGCGACGGTCAGGCGGCGCGGCCCTGCTTCAGCGCGGCGAGCCTGGCCTCGATCTCCGAGGACTTCCCGAGGTCCTCCAGGGACTCGAACTGGGCGTCCAGCGAGGACGCGGCCAGCTCCTGCCTGCCCAAGGCCATGGCCTCCTCCCGCCGGACCTTCTCCTCGAAGCGGGCCAGGTCGCTCGTCGGGTCCATGACGTCGATGTTCTTCACCGCGTCCAGCATCGTGTTCTGCGCCTGGGCCGTCCTGGCGCGGGCCACCAGCTCGTCCCGCTTGGACTGCAGCTCGACCAGCTTGCCCTTCATCGAGTCCAGACCCGACTTCAGCTTGTCGACGACCTCCGTCTGGGCGGCGATCGTCGGCTCCGCCGTCCTCGCCTCCCTCTCCGACTGCAACTGCCGGCCCAGCGCCACCTTCGCGAGGTTGTCGAACCTGTCGGCGTCGGCCGCCGCCCCCGATGCCCGCAGCTCGTCCCCCTTCCTGCTCGCCGCGAGAGCCTTGGCACCCCACTCGGAGGCTGCCTCCACGTCCTCCTTGTGGTCCGCCTCCAGCATCCGCAGGTTCCCGATCGTCGTCGCGACGGCCTGCTCCGCCTCCGAGATGTTGTTCGTGTAGTCGCGGATCAGCTGGTCCAGCATCTTCTGCGGGTCCTCCGCCTGGTCCAGCAGCGCGTTGATGTTGGCCTTGGCGAGCTGGGTGACCCGGCCGAGGATGGTCTGCTTGCTCATGACGCGTCTCTCCTGACGGGGGATGGGCTGTCCGTTCTCGTTGCCGTTGCCGTTGCGGTGGGGGAGGTTCAGAAGCGGCCGCCACCGCCCATGCGCCCGCGGGTTCCGCCGCCGCCGAAGGAGCCGGGACCGCTGCCCCCGCCCCCGCCGAAACCGCCCCCGAAGCCCCCGCCGCCCCCGCCGCCCCGCAGGATCTCGCCGAGGATGATCCCGCCGAGCACGGCGCCGCCCTGGCCCCCGCCCCGCCGGCCCCCGTACGGGTCCCGGTACGCGCGTACGTCCTGCTCCGCCAGCTGCTGCGCCTGCCGCGCCAGCGCGTCCGCCCGCTGCGCCTCCGCCAGCGCACCCGACGGGTCGCCCGCCGCCAGGGCCCCCGCCCGCTCCAGGTGCCGGCCGGCCTCCGCCAGCCGGGTGCGGGCCTGGCTGCCGACCGCGCCCCGACTGGTCGTGACGTAGTCCGTCGCCGCGCCGATCGCGCTGCGCGCGGAGAGCACGGCCTGGTCGAGGAGGGCCACCGCCCGCTGCCGGCCCGACTCCCGCTCCCGCGCCCCGGAGAGGGCCTCGTCGAGGGCCGCGTCGGCCTCCTCGACCCGGCGCAGGGCGTCGATCGGGTCGTACCGGCCGCTCGCCTCCTCCTGCCGTACGTCGGCCAATACGGCCTGCGCCCGGCCGATCCGCCCGCGCAGGTCCGCCGTTGAGGTGCCCTCCGTGGTGCCGGTCAGCAGCCCGCCCGCGTCCGCCAGGTCTGTCTCCGTCTCGGTCAGCGCGCCCGGCAGTTTCCCGGCCGCCTCCGCCAGCTCCCGGGCCCGCCGCTCGACCGCGTCCAGCAGCGTCGCCGCCTGGTCCACGGCGCCCTCGCCGGCCCGTACGTGCACGGCCGCCGTCGCGTTCGACCCGGCGTCGAGGGCCGCGTGGGCCAGCCCCAGGTTGGTCGCCGCGAACAGCAGCCGGTCCTTGGCCTGTTCCGGGTTGCCGGAGACGGGCGCGGAAGCGGAGTCCGCGTACCGCCGCGTGAGCGCGGTCAGGGTCGCCTCGGCGGTGGTGGCGCGCCCGGTCAGCTCCAGATAGCGCTCCTCCACGGTCGCCAGCGCCTGCGGGGCGTTCTTCTCCAGGTCCCGCAGCCGGTCGAAGTCCGCCGACTCCGCGTCGAGCCGCCGGTTCGCCTCGGTGCAGCAGGCGACGATCTCGTCCAGCATCCGGCGCCGGGTCGCGTCGTCCTCCGGGTAGGCGTCGTCCAGCTGCTGGCGCAGCCGGAAGGCACGGGTCAGCTCGCCCTTGGCGTACTCCACGGCCTCGGTGAAGGGTGCGGCCGCCTCGTCGCCGAACTGCGCGCAGGCGAAGCCCAGTTCCTCCGTGCTGGTGCGGACGGCGTCGTCGGTCCGCACCAGCAGGGTCTTGGCCCTGGCGTCCAGTTCGGGCAGCGGCAGCCGGTCCGGCGCGCCTTCGGGCCAGCCCGGCCCGGTGGTCGTACCGCGTCCGCCGCCGCCGGCCGTCTTCCGCTTGCGGCGGGTGTACGCGTACGCCGCGAGCGCGCCGGCGGCGCCGACCGCGACCACCGGGAGCACGAAGTCCCCGGCCCCGTTCTCGCCGCGCGCCCCGGCGCCGGGATCGGCCGGTCCGGGGGTGATGGTGGGCGCGGGCACGGGCTGCCCGCCGAGCACCGCGTCGTAGCCGTTGGCCGCCCCGATCGCGGCGCCCGCCCAGTCGTTCTGCCGCAGGGCCGGCTCGATGGCGTCCCGGGCCACGGCCGCGAGCTGCTCCTCGGTGAAACCGGAGTCGGCGGCGGCCGAATGGGCGTACTGGCGGGCCCCCGTGGCCACGGCCAGCAGGACGTCGTTCTGGCCGAGCCCGTTCTTCTCGGCGGTGGCGTCCGCCCAGCTCTGGGCGGAGCGCCCGGAGAAGTCGTCCACGTACGCCACGAAGAGCTGGATCCGGCGGTCGGCGTAGAGCTTGTCGAGCGCGGCGGTGACGGCGGCCTGCCGGCCCTCCAGCGCCCCGACCCGGTCGGTGATCTGCCCCTGCCGGGACAGCGTGACGGGGTCCTCGGCCCGTGCGGTCGGCGCCTGGGCCACACCCCAGCCGCCGAGCGCCAGAAGACCGGCGGCCAGGGCGAGCCCGGCCCGTACGCGTACCTGGCTCTTCGGCTCGCTTCTCGGCGGGGTCACATTTGGGAGGGTATGAGCGGTTCCGGGTGCTCGCATCCGGAGCAACGCGCAGTGACGCGCCCCGGCCCCGGTCGTTGGCAGACCATGAAGAAGATCATGACTGCGGCCGTGCTCACCCTCGCCGCCCTCAGCCTCGCGGCCCCCGCCCACGCCGACAACGACAGCAACTTCGGCGGCGGGGTGAACGCGGCCAACAACTGGAACTTCACCGCGGCCGCCGTCTGCCTCCAGGAGGTCGCCGTCGTCCCCGTCATGGGCGACTGGGTGGGCGACCACACCAACAACTGCTCCAATGGCAACGTCATCGACCACTCCGGGCGCTGACCGGCCCGGGGCCGGGACCCCTCCGGAAAGGGTCCCGGCCCCGCACCCGCGACCGAACCCGCCGCCTCAGCCCTGCCGGCGACCGATCTTGTTGCCCAGCCACACCAGCGGGTCGTACTTGCGGTCCACCGCCCGCTCCTTCAGCGGGATCAGCGCGTTGTCGGTGATCTTGATGCCCTCGGGGCAGACCTCCGTACAGCACTTGGTGATGTTGCAGTACCCCAGCCCGTGCTCCTCCTGCGCGGTGCGCTTGCGGTCCAGGCCCGCCTGCGACGCCGCGTCCAGCGGGTGCATGTCCAGCTCCGCGACCCGCATCAGGAAACGCGGACCGGCGAAGGCGCTCTTGTTCTCCTCGTGGTCACGCACCACGTGGCAGGTGTCCTGGCACAGGAAGCACTCGATGCACTTGCGGAACTCCTGCGAACGCTCCACGTCCATCTGCTGCATCCGGTACGCGCCCGGCGCCACCCCCTCCGGCGGCACGAAGGCCGGCACCTCGCGCGCCTTCGCGTAGTTGCAGGACACGTCCGTCACCAGGTCGCGGACGACCGGGAACGCGCGCAGCGGGGTGACCGTGATCGTCTCGGACCGCTCGAAGGTGGACATCCGCGTCATGCACATCAGCCGCGGCCGGCCGTTGACCTCCGCACTGCACGAACCGCACTTGCCCGCCTTGCAGTTCCAGCGGACCGCCAGGTCCGACGCCTGGGTGGCCTGGAGCCGGTGGACGATGTCCAGGACCACCTCCCCGTCGTGCACCTCGACGGTGAAGTCCCTGAGCGATCCGCCCTCCGCGTCGCCCCGCCAGATCCGGAAGCTCGCGTCGTACGTACTCATTCGTACAGCTCCTCTTCGGCGAGGTACTTGACCAGCTCTTCCTTCTCGAAGAGCGCGAGCAGGTCGGGACGGACGGGCTCGGTGCGGGTGCGTTCGAGGACGATCCGGTCGGCCGCCGGGTCCGCCGGGGGCGGGTCGACGGGGCGGCACAGCAGGTTCACCGGACGCCAGGCGCGTTCCATCGACGGACAGTCCTCGCGGGTGTGCCCGCCGCGGCTCTCCGTCCGCTCCAGGGCGGCGCGCGCCACGCACTCGCTGACCAGCAGCATGTTCCGCAGGTCCAGGGCCAGGTGCCAGCCCGGGTTGAACTGCCGGTGCCCCTCGACCCCGGCCCGGGCGGCCCGTACGCGCAGGGTCGCGAGCCGCTCCAGGGCCTCGGCCATCTCGCCCTCGCGCCGGATGATGCCGACGAGGTCGTTCATGGTCGTCTGGAGCTCCTGGTGGAGGGTGTACGGGTTCTCCGCGCCCTCGGCCGCGTGGAAGGGGGCCAGCGCCTCCGCGGCCGCCGCGTCGACCTCCGCCTGGGAGACCGCGGGCCGCTCACCGGCGGCCGCGGCGTGCTCCGCCGCGTGCAGCCCGGCCCGCCGCCCGAAGACCAGCAGGTCGGAGAGGGAGTTCCCGCCGAGCCGGTTCGAGCCGTGCATCCCGCCCGCGACCTCGCCCGCGGCGAACAGCCCCGGGACGGCGACGGTGGCCGCGGTCTCGGAGTCGACCGCGATCCCGCCCATGACGTAGTGGCAGGTCGGGCCCACCTCCATCGGCTCCGCGGTGATGTCCACGTCCGCCAGTTCCTTGAACTGGTGGTACATCGACGGCAGCCGCCGCTTGATCTTCTCGGCGGGCATCCGGGTGGACACGTCGAGGAAGACCCCGCCGTGCGGGGAGCCGCGCCCGGCCTTCACCTCCGCGTTGATGGCCCGCGCCACCTCGTCGCGCGGCAGCAGCTCGGGCGGACGCCGGTTGTGGTCCGGATCCTCGTACCAGCGGTCGCCCTCCGCCTCCGACTCGGCGTACTTCTCCTTGAAGACGTCGGGCACGTAGTCGAACATGAACCGCTTGCCCTCGGAGTTGCGCAGCACCCCGCCGTCGCCGCGCACCGACTCCGTGACGAGGATGCCCTTCACCGACGGGGGCCAGACCATGCCGGTCGGGTGGAACTGTACGAACTCCATGTTCAGCAGGGGCGCCCCCGCGAGCAGGGCCAGCGCGTGGCCGTCGCCGGTGTACTCCCACGAGTTCGACGTGGTCTTGAAGGACTTGCCGATCCCGCCCGTGGCCAGCACCACGGCCGGGGCCTCCAGGACGAAGAAGCGGCCGGACTCGCGCTCGTAGCAGAAGGTCCCCGAGACCTTCCCCCCGAGCCTTCGGCCGGGGGGGACCCCCACCTCGCTCCGCTCGCCGTCCTTCAGTACGCGCGTGACCGTGCACTCCTGGAAGACCTTGAGCCGGGCCTCGTAGTCCCCGTACTCCTTGAAGTCCTCCTGCTGGAGGGCGACGATCTTCTGCTGGAGGGTGCGGATCAGCTCCAGGCCGGTGCGGTCGCCCACGTGCGCGAGGCGCGGGTACTCGTGGCCGCCGAAGTTGCGCTGGGAGATCTTCCCGTCGGGCGTGCGGTCGAAGAGCGCGCCCCAGGTCTCCAGCTCCCAGACCCGGTCCGGGGCCTCCTTCGCGTGCAGTTCCGCCATCCGCCACTGATTGAGGAACTTGCCCCCGCGCATGGTGTCGCGGAAGTGCACCTGCCAGTTGTCGCCCTCGTTGACGTTGCCCATGGAGGCGGCGATGCCGCCCTCCGCCATCACCGTGTGGGCCTTGCCGAAGAGGGACTTGCAGATCACGGCCGTCCGGGCCCCGCGCTCGCGGGCCTCGATCGCGGCCCGCAGCCCGGCGCCGCCCGCGCCGACCACGACCACGTCCCACTGCTGCCGTTCCACTTGGGCCATGTCAGAAGATCCTCGGGTCGGTGAAGGCGCCGCTGGCCAGCAGGTAGACGTAGAAGTCGCACAGGGCCACGCTGATCAGCGAGGCCCACGCCAGCTGCATGTGACGGGTGTTGAGCCGGCTGACCCAGCCCCAGAGCCGGTAGCGGACCGGGTGCTTCGAGAAGTGCTTGAGCCGGCCGCCCATGATGTGGCGGCAGGAGTGGCAGGACAGCGTGTAGGCCCAGATCAGCGTGATGTTGACCAGGAACAGCAGGGTCCCGAGCCCCATGTGGCCCCAGGCGTAGTGCTCGTCGCGGAAGGTCAGCACGGTGTCGTACGTGAGGATGCCCGCGACCGGGACCGCCGCGTAGAAGAAGTACCGGTGCGCGTTCTGGAGGATCAGCGGGAAGCGGGTCTCGCCGGTGTACTTCGCGTGCGGTTCGGCGACGGCGCAGGCGGGCGGTGAGGCCCAGAATCCCCGGTAGTAGGCCTTGCGGTAGTAGTAGCAGGTCAGGCGGAACCCGAGCGGGAAGATCAGGATCAGCAGGGCGGGGGAGAGGCCCCACCAGCTGCCGAAGACCTCCCAGTTGGGGCCGCCCTTCATCGGGACGCAGTTCTCCGCGAGGCACGGGGAGTAGAAGGGCGAGACGTAGGGGGCCGCGTAGTAGTCGGCGTTCGCGAAGGCCCGCCAGGTGGAGTAGGCGATGAAGGCGAGCAGGCCGGCCGCGGTGACGGCGGGGGAGACCCACCATCGGTCGGTCCGCAGGTGCCGGGCAGTGATCGCGGCCCGGGAGGCGTCGTGGACGCCGCCGGGCCGCTGCCGGGGTGGTTGTGTTCCTGTGGCCAAAGAGGACTCCGGGAGGAGTGATGAGGGGTGGCCCCAGGGGGCCCGGCCGCGAGCGGCCGGGCCGGATGGGGTGTGCAGGAGGTCGTGGGGTCGCGTCAGCCCGTCAGGGCGCGCGACGGTCTCGGGCGCCGAGGCCCTCGTCGTCCGAGTCGGTCCACAGCGAGCTGTCGTACGGCGTGTCCGGGACCGTCACCATCCGGGACGGGTCCGGCGGGGACGCCGGCGTCGAGCTCCCGGGCTTGCGCCGCCCGGCCTGCTGCTCCAGCTGCTCGACCTTGCGCGTGAGCTCGTCGAGGTTGCGTCGTACGGCACTCAGATCGTCTTGCAGGGACATGATTTGCCCTCACTTCCGCCAAGGTGCGGTGGCAACGCTCATGTGCGCCTGCGAGTGTCGCGCCTCCCGTCCCCCGTTGTGAAGGGACGTGCAGCGATTGCGGGCGCGCAGGCGTGAACCGTGCGCCCCTCCCCGCCCCCCTTCTCATCCCCCTCCCGGGGGACCGCCCCTCCGGCACGCAAGCCGGATTGGTCCGCACGGGTGGGGTTCGCGGCGTGGCGAGAGGCGGGTGCGAAGGGTGCGGCGAACCGTCGATTTCAGTGGGATCCGGCAACCGGTGTGATCAGCTCCATATACCGCCGAACGTGATCATGCTTCCCCCACGCCCGCCCCGGAGGTACCACCCATGTCCCAGCGAAGGCGCAGGTCCTTGGCGCTCCTGACCTCGGGAGTCCTCGCACTGCCGCTCCTCACGGGCTGCGGCGCGGGTGAAGAGGAGGGCGGCCCCGTCGCCGCCGGGCAGGACATCGCCACGACCGCACGCGAGAAGGTCGCGGACGGGGGTGTGCTGCGCTGGGCCGTGGACACCCTGCCGGACACCCTGAACACCTTCCAGGCCGACGCGGACGCCACCACCACCCGGATCGCCGGGGCCGTGCTGCCGCAGTTGTTCGTACTGGACGCCAAGGGGCGGCCCGTGGCCAATCCCGACTACCTGGAGAAGGCCGAGGTCGTCGAGCGGGAGCCCAAGCAGGTCGTCCTTTACAAGCTGAACCAGCAGGCGGTGTGGAGCGACGGACGCGAGATCGGCGCCGCCGATTTCGTGGCGCAGTGGCGGGCCCTGAACGGCAAGGACTCGGCGTACTGGACCGCCCGCAACGCCGGCTACGAGCGCATCGAGAAGATCGAGAAGGGCAAGACCGACCTGGAGGTCAGGGTCACCTTCGCCAAGCCGTACGCCGACTGGCGCTCGCTCTTCAGCCCGCTGTACCCCAAGCAGGTCACGGGCACCCCCGACGCCTTCAACGAGGGCGCCCGCGGCGCCCTGAAGGTCACCGCGGGGCCCTTCACCCTGGGGGCGATGGACAAGAAGACGGGCACCGCGGCCCTCACCCGCAATCCGCGCTGGTGGGGCCGGCAGGCCAAGCTGGACACGCTGGTCCTGACGGCGGTGCCGCGGGCCGAGCGCGCGGCGGCGCTGGCGGCCGGGAAGCTGGACCTGGCCGAGATCGACCGCACCGGTGCCGACCGGATCGCGCTGGCCCGCCGGGACGCCGGCAAGGACGGCGCCGACAAGGACGCCGCGGGCAAGGGCGGCGCGGGCTCGGGCGGAGCCCCCGCCCACGGTCCGGGAGCCGCGATGACCCCGGCGCAGGCCACGCTGTCGTGGGCGGTCGCCTTCGGGACGGACGAGGACAAGGCCACGGCGGAGAGGGAGAACCGCGACAAGCACGCGGCGGCGGTGAAACGGTACGCCGACGAGCAGACGGCCCTGCGGAACTTCACCGTCCGCAAGTCCCTGGAGCCGGCCTACACCCAGCTCGCGATGAACGGGTCCACCGGCCCGCTGGCGGACGAGCGGGTGCGCCGGGCGGTGGCCCGGGCACTGGACCGCAAGGCGCTCGCCGAACTCGTGCTGAAGCCGCTGGGCCTGCCCGCGAAGCCCGTCGGCAGCCACGTGGCCCTGGCCGGGCAGCGGGCGTACGCCGACAACAGCGACGCCCTCGGCGGTCAGGACACGCAGGCGGCCCAGGCCCTCCTCGCGGACGCAGGCTGGCGCCGGGGCGGCAAGATCACCGAGCCGGCGGGAGCCAAGGCCGGCCCGGAGAGCGCGCCGCAGGACGACGGGAAGACGCCCTCGGGCCCGGGCACCGGAAACGACGGCCTCTACATCGTGGGCCAGGACGACGAGGCCAACAAGGAACCGGGCGCGGCCGCCGGGCAGCGCCCCCAGGGCCGCCCCGCCGGCCCCGGCGAGCGGGCCCTCGCCGCGGCCCCGCGCGGCATGCGGGACCAGCCCTCCCCGGTCCTGGCCCCCGCCCCCTTCGGCGCCCAGCAGGAGGTCTCCCTCCTCGCCCAGGCCGCCCGGGTGGTGCCGGTCGACGACGGCAAGCGCAGCGCGGCCCGCGACGGTGACGCGGGCGATCCCGCCAAGGCCTCTCCGGCCCCGGCGAAGCAGGCCACCCGCACCTCCGGCTCCATGCTCGCCAAGGACGGCAAGGCGCTCACCCTGCGCTTCGTCCTCCCGGCCGGCCCGGGCTCGGAGTCCCTGCGCGCGGTCGGCGAGCGGATCGCCCAGATGCTGCGGAAGGTCGGGGTGAACACCGAGACGACCAAGGTGGCCGACGACAGCTTCTTCAAGGACCACATCGCCTCGGGCCAGTACGACCTGGCCCTCTACTCCTGGCCGGCGACGGCCTTCCCGGCGACCGATGCCCGGCCGATCTTCGCCAAGCCGGAGCCGGCCGCGGACGGCTCGCTCCTCGTCGAACAGAACTACACCCGGGTCGGCACCGACCACATCGACCAACTGTTCGACCAGGCGGTGAGTGAGCTGGACGAGGAGCAGTCCCGCGAGCTGATCCGCAAGGCGGACGCCCGGATCTGGGCCGCGGCCGGCTCCATCCCGCTCTACCAGCGCCCGGAGCTGGTGGCCGTCAAGCCGGGCCTGGCCAACGCCGGCGCCTTCGGTCTCGGCACCCCCCGCTACCAGGACATCGGCTGGAAGAAGCCGCCGACCGCCAAGGACAAGAAGAAGTAGCGTGGGCGAAGAAGTGATGACAAAGGGGTGCCTGTCAGGTTGACCCACGGGTGGCAAGCTCAGATGTGACTCAAGTCCCTTGCCCGCCGGATCCCCGGCGGGCAAGGTCGTGCCGTACCCATTGACCCGGCCGTTGACCCGCATGATTACCGGCACGATGGGCGGCCCGGGCACCCCACGCAGCACTCGGCCGCGCTCATTCGTCCGGCCCCTTGACAGCCCCCGGCAGGCGGTTCCCGCCACGCGACGTACCATGGGGTAAGGCCGTGGCAGGTTTTCGCCCGGCCGAGGCGCGCGTGCCAGGCCGTACGCGACGCCATCCACGATCCCGGGAGAAGCGCCGAAGTGCCCACGCGCCACGACATCCGTAACGTCGCCATCGTCGCCCACGTCGACCATGGCAAGACGACCATCGTCGATGCCATGCTCAAGCAGGCCGGTGCCTTCGCCGCCCACCAGCACCTCGACGACCGCATGATGGACTCGAACGACCTGGAGCGTGAGAAGGGCATCACGATCCTCGCCAAGAACACGGCGGTGAAGTATCACCCCAAGGACGGCGGGGCCCCGATCACGATCAACATCATCGACACCCCCGGCCACGCCGACTTCGGTGGTGAGGTCGAGCGCGGTCTGTCGATGGTGGACGCCGTCGTCCTGCTGGTGGACGCCTCCGAGGGTCCGCTGCCCCAGACCCGCTTCGTCCTGCGCAAGGCCCTGCAGGCGAACATGCCGGTCATCCTCTGCATCAACAAGACCGACCGCCCGGACTCCCGGATCGACGAGGTCGTCAACGACACGTACGACCTCTTCCTGGACCTGGACGCCACCGAGGACCAGATCGAGTTCCCGATCGTCTACGCCTGCGGCCGTGACGGCGTCGCCTCGCTGACCAAGCCCGAGGACGGCACCGTCCCCGCGGACAGCGACAGCCTGGAGCCGTTCTTCTCCACCATCCTGGAGCACGTCCCCGCCCCGGTGTACGACGAGGAGGCCCCCCTCCAGGCCCACGTCACCAACCTGGACGCCGACAACTTCCTCGGCCGCATCGCGCTCCTGCGCGTCGAGCAGGGCGAGCTGCGCAAGGGCCAGACCGTCGCGTGGATCAAGCGTGACGGCACCATGTCGAACGTCCGCATCACCGAGCTGATGATGACCGAGGCGCTCACCCGCAAGCCGGCCGAGGTGGCGGGCCCCGGTGACATCTGCGCCGTCGCCGGTATCCCGGACATCATGATCGGCGAGACCCTGGCCGACCCGGAGAACCCGATCGCGCTTCCGCTGATCTCGGTCGACGAGCCGGCGATCTCCATGACCATCGGTACGAACACCTCCCCGATGGTCGGCCGCGGCGGCAGCGGCAAGGGCGCGGACGCCAAGTCCGCGGTCAAGGACCGCAAGGTCACCGCCCGCCAGGTCAAGGACCGCCTCGACCGCGAGCTGATCGGTAACGTCTCGCTCCGCGTGCTCGACACCGAGCGCCCGGACGCCTGGGAGGTCCAGGGCCGCGGTGAGCTCGCGCTCGCCATCCTGGTCGAGCAGATGCGCCGCGAGGGCTTCGAGCTGACCATCGGCAAGCCGCAGGTCGTCACGCAGGAGATCGACGGCAAGGTGCACGAGCCGGTCGAGCGCATGACGGTCGACGTCCCCGAGGAGCACATGGGCGCGGTCACGCAGCTCATGGGCGTCCGCAAGGGCCGCATGGACAACATGTCGAACCACGGCTCCGGCTGGGTCCGCATGGAGTTCGTGGTCCCCTCGCGCGGCCTCATCGGCTTCCGTACGGAGTTCCTGACGAACACCCGCGGTACCGGTATCGCCCACTCGATCCACGAGGGCCACGAGCCGTGGTTCGGCCAGCTGGTGACCCGTAACAACGGTTCCCTGGTCGCCGACCGCGCCGGCTCCGTGACGCCGTTCGCGATGATCAACCTGCAGGAGCGCGGTGTCCTGTTCACCGAGCCCGGCACCGAGGTGTACGAGGGCATGATCGTCGGCGAGAACTCGCGCGCCGACGACATGGACGTGAACATCACCAAGGAGAAGAAGCTCACCAACATGCGTGCGGCTTCCGCGGACAACACCGAGAACGTGGTGCCGCCCCGCAAGCTCTCCCTGGAGCAGTCCCTGGAGTTCTGCCGCGACGACGAGTGCGTCGAGGTGACCCCGGAGGCCGTCCGCATCCGCAAGGTCGTGCTGGACCAGAAGGAGCGCTCGCGCACCGCGTCGCGCGCCAAGTCGGCCAAGTAGAGGTAAAGACCTGACGCAGCAGGCCCGTTGCGCCGCCCGTCCCGTGCTTTGCTCGGGCGGGCGACCGCGGCGGACGCTGCCGGCCGCAGCACCCTGAAATGCAGCAGCCCCTCCCGTCACGGAGTCCGTGACGGGAGGGGCTGTTCGCTTTTGTCAAGCGGATTTTTGCGTTCTGGTGTCCGCATACCGACCGTGACACTCCGGAAGATGAGCTAACCGTCCGTTTCGCACGTGTCTGTCTCCTATCCGTTTGTCCGGATTTCGGGTTTCTGCCGCGGATCGATGTTGTGAAAACGAGACCACGCAAGTGTGGTTTACGGACTGGCGGTCCCTGAGGATGGCTCCATTGAGCTCGGGTCAATGGGTCACGCGCTGTGGGGAGCGCGCCGACTCACGAGCACACTATGGGCAGGAATTCGCTCGCCGTCAGGGGTGTCGGCGAGGTTTTTTTGCCCCTCAAGTCGATCAGTGGACTCATGAGGAGGAAACCCATGCGCGGTGCCAAGAGCGCCAAGTGGGTCGTGGGCGCGGTTGTCGTCGCCCTGGCCGCTACCGCCTGTGGCGGCGGTGACGGTGACAGCAAGGACAAGGGCAACGCTGCCAATGGCGGCGTGTTCCGGATGGGCAGCACCGAGCCGGACACCATCGACCCGGGGCGTGCCCACGAGTCCACCGGTATCCTGCTCGCCAACGCGCTGTTCACCGGCCTGTACGGCAACACGCCGGACGGCCTGGCCGAGCCCGCGCTCGCCGAGTCGGCGACGTCGGACGAGGGTTGCACCTCCTGGACCTTCAAGATCAAGCCCGACACCAAGTTCTCCAACGGCGAGGTCGTGGACGCCGAGGCGTTCGCCCGTGGTTGGGCCCGTGCCGCGCACAAGGCCGCTGCGTCCGACGTGGCGTACCACTTCGCCGGCATCAAGGGTTACGCCGAGCTGCAGGACGGCTCCGCCAAGACCTTCTCCGGTGTCACCACCCCGGACCCGAACACCATCAAGGTGGACCTGTCCAAGGCGGACTGCGAGTTCGTCCTGAAGACGGCGCACAACGCCTACAGCCCGGTTCCGAAGGCCGCCAAGGTCGGCGAAGAGGACAAGGCGTTCGGCGAGGCCCCCATCGGTAACGGTCCGTTCAAGATGGACGGCACCTGGGAGCACAACAAGGCGATCAACCTCGTCCGCAACGACGACTACTCGCTGACCAAGGCCTCCCTGGCGAAGGTCCAGGTCACGCTCCTCAACGACAAGACCGCGCAGCAGCTCGAGTACGACGGCTTCCAGGCCGGCACCTTCGACTACGCGCACATCCCGACGCCGATGCTCAAGACGGCCGAGGCGAAGTACAAGCCGCAGAACAAGTGGTTCGCCAAGGACACGAACGGCATGAACTTCGTTCTGCCGATCGGTGACAACGGTCCGACGAACAACAAGGACGCCCGTCTGGCGATCTCCTACGCGATCGACCGTCAGGCCATCGCCAAGGGTGTCTTCCAGGGCTACCAGACCCCGTCGACCACCATCGTGCCGCCGGCGTTCCCGAAGGCGTACCAGAAGGACCTCTGCGTCTCCTGCATCAAGCAGGACGTCGCCAAGGCGAAGGAGTACGCCGAGAAGGGCGGCCTGAAGCCGGGTACCGAGATCAAGTTCAGCTTCAACACCGGTGCGGGCCACGAAGAGTGGGTCCAGGCCATCGCGAAGCAGCTCGAGGACGTCCTCGGCGTCAAGGTCAAGCTGGACGGCAAGGACTTCCCGGGCATGCTCAAGGAGCAGCAGGGTTCCGCCGCCACCGGCGTCTACCGCTTCGCGTGGGGCGCGGACTACCCGACCCCGGAGAACTTCCTGTTCCCGCTGCTGCACTCGGCCTCGATGAACAAGGACGCCGAGGGCAACGTGACCGGTGACAACCGCGTCCGTTACAACAACCCCGAGTTCGACAAGCTGATCGACACGGCCCGCGCCACCAAGGACGAGGCCGCTCGCATCGCGATGTACAAGCAGGCCGAGAAGATGGCCCTGGACGACATGGCGCTCATCCCGACCTTCAACCGTTCCCAGTTCCGCCTGATGGCGACGGACAAGTTCAACGGTCTGGACGACATCAACTTCAACGAGGACCCGATCCTCGAGAAGATCTCTGTCAAGAAGTAATCGGTTCGGACGGTATATCCGTCAGGAGCGAACGTGCCGCGGCCCCCGGGTGACCGGTGGGCCGCGGCCCCGCTCGGCAGGCCGTTTTCACTTCGGCACCCCTCACATCCGCGGGCAATCCCCGCACGCCGAGAGCCGGCCCGTTCCTTGGGCTGGAGGCCGCTGCTCCCAGAAGCGGCCAGGTAGAGAGGCAAAACATGGGAAGGTACGTCGCCCGTCGCCTCGGGCAGATGGTCATAGTCCTCATAGGCGCGACCATGGTTCTGTTCGCGTGTCTGTTCGTACTCCCCGGCGATCCCGTGGGTTCGATCGCGGGCAGCGACAAGGCACGTGACCCCGCAGTGGTCGCGGAACTCAAGGCGCGTTACGGGCTCGACAAGTCGTTGCCCGAGCAGTACGTCAACTACGTCGCGAAGGTTGCCACCGGCGACCTCGGCGAGGACTTCGTGCAGCGCCGCGAGGTTTCCGAGATCCTCGGCCCCAAGCTTCAGAACACGGCGAAGCTGGCCATCCTGGCCATCGTGCTCGTCACCGTGTTCGGTATGGGCGTCGGCATCATCGCCGCGCTCTACAGATACAGCATTCTCGACATGGCCACGACATTCTTTACGACGATGGCCGTCGGTTTCCCCACCTTCGTGATCGGCATGCTGCTCATGAAGTTCTTCGCCGTGGACCTCCAGTGGTTCCCACAGCTCGGCGGAGACAAGCTCGAAGGCATGGTCCTTCCCGCCATCACCCTCGCCATCACCGACATCGCCTTCGTCGCCCGCCTCACCCGCGGCACGATGCTGGAAGTGCTGCGCGCGGACTACGTGAAGACGGCCGTGGCCAAGGGACTTCCGCGACGCCGCGTGCTGTTCAAGCACGTGCTGCGCAACTCGTCCATCCCCGTGGTCACGTACCTGGGTATTTCGTTCGGCGGACTCCTCGGTGGTGCGCTCATCACTGAGGCGATCTTCAACTGGGACGGTGTCGGTCTGGCACTGGTTCAGGCGATTCAGCAGCAGAACAACCCGATCGTCATCGGTGTCGTGACCTACAGCGTCGCGATCTTCGTCGTCCTCAGCCTCATCGTGGACCTGCTGTACGCGGCCCTCGACCCGCGTATCCGCCTCAGCTGACCGCCCCCAAGGAGGATTTCCTCATGTCTGAGCTCGCAACGAGCCCGGCGATCGGGGACGAGAACCCCGTGTCGTCCGCTTCGGCCCCGGCCGAACCCGCACCCAAGCAACTGAGCCAGTGGGGCGAGATCCGGCACCGCTACGTCCAGAACAAGCTGGCCGTCGTCGGTCTCGTGATCATCTCCTTGCTGTTCCTGACGGCGATATTCGGCGACATGGTCGCCCCGTTCGACCCGGGCGCCCAGGACCTGGAGAACACCCTCGCCTCGCCCAACGGCACCCACTGGATGGGCACCGACGCCCTGGGCCGCGACATGTTCTCGCGCCTCATCGCCGGCACCCGCGTCGCCATGTTCGTCGGCCTCGCCTCGATCTTCTTCGCGGTGCTGATCGGTGTCGCCCTCGGCGCCATCGCCGGTTACTTCGCCGGCTTCGCCGACACGCTGGTCATGCGCGTCGCGGACGTGTTCCTCGCGTTCCCGCTGATGATCGGTGCCGTCGTCATCATCCTGGTCACCGGGCGCGGCATCACCCCGGTGGTCATCTCGCTGGCCATCTTCTCCTGGGCCACCGTGTCCAGGCTCCTGCGCAGCTCGATCCTGTCGGTGCGCGAGATGGACTACGTCCACGCGGCCAAGGCGCTCGGCGCCGGCGGCTGGCGGGTCGTCCGCACGCACATCCTGCCGAACTCGCTGACCGCCGTTCTGGTCTACGCGACCTTCAACGTCGGCACGACGATCGTCGGTGTGGCAGCGCTGTCCTTCCTCGGAGCCGGTGTCCCCGTGGACGTTCCCGAGTGGGGCAACATGCTGGCGGCCGGCCAGGGCTTCATCGGCGTCAACGACTACCTGTGGTACTTCCCCAGCCTGTTCGTCGTCGTCACCGTGCTCGGCTTCGCCTTCGTCGGCGACGGCCTGCGTGACGCGCTCGACCCGAAGCTCCGGTAGGGCCGCCCGATGCCCCGAGACAACATCAGCAAGCAGGACGAAGGTGGCGGCGTGACGACGTCGGAGATTCTCAGCGTTGCGGAGACGGGCGGCGGGTCCGCCGTACCGCTGCTGGAGGTGGACAACCTCCAGGTCGAGTTCAAGACCCGTGACGGGGTCGCCAAGGCCGTCAACGGCGTGAGCTACAGCGTCGACGCCGGCGAGACCCTCGCCGTGCTCGGCGAGTCCGGCTCCGGCAAGTCCGTCACCGCACAGGCGATCATGGGCATTCTCGACAGCCCGCCCGGACGGATCGCCGGCGGCGAGGTGCGCTTCCACGGCAAGGACATCCTCAAGATGTCCGACGAGGAGCGCCGCAAGCTCCGCGGCAACAAGATGGCGATGATCTTCCAGGACGCGCTGTCCTCCCTGAACCCGGTCTACTCGGTGGGCGACCAGCTCGGCGAGATGTTCCGGGTCCACCGCGGCATGTCCAAGAAGGACTCGAAGGTCAAGGCCATCGAGCTCATGGACCGGGTGAAGATCCCCGCCGCCAAGGCGCGCGTGGGCGACTACCCGCACCAGTTCTCCGGCGGTATGCGCCAGCGCATCATGATCGCCATGGCGCTGGCCCTGGAGCCCGACCTGATCATCGCCGACGAGCCCACCACGGCCCTCGACGTGACGGTCCAGGCGCAGGTCATGGACCTGCTCGCGGAGCTCCAGCGCGAGATGAACATGGGCCTGATCCTGATCACCCACGACCTCGGCGTCGTCGCCGACGTCGCGGACAAGATCGCCGTCATGTACGCCGGCCGGATCGTCGAGACCGCTCCGGTCCACGAGATCTACAAGCGTCCGTCCCACCCGTACACCCGCGGCCTGCTCGACTCGATCCCGCGCCTGGACCAGAAGGGCCAGGAGCTCTACGCGATCAAGGGTCTGCCGCCCAACCTGCTCCGCATCCCGACGGGCTGCGCCTTCAGCCCCCGCTGTCCCAAGGCGCAGGACATCTGCCGTACGGAGATCCCCGTACTGCACCCGGTCACCGAGCAGGACGGCACCGAACTGCCGGGCCGCGGCAGCGCGTGCCACTTCTGGAAGGAGCAGATCCATGGCTGAGCTCACCAAGAACGCCACCGAGCGCGAGCCGATCCTCCAGGTCCGCAACCTGGTCAAGCACTTCCCGCTGACCCAGGGCATCCTGTTCAAGAAGCAGGTCGGCGCGGTCAAGGCGGTCGACGGGATCTCCTTCGACCTGTACAAGGGCGAGACCCTCGGCATCGTCGGCGAGTCCGGCTGTGGCAAGTCCACGGTCGCCAAGCTCCTGATGAACCTGGAGCGGGCCACCTCCGGCCAGGTGCTCTACAAGGGCGAGGACATCAGCCGGCTGTCCGGCAAGGCCCTCAAGGCCGTCCGCCGCAACATCCAGATGGTGTTCCAGGACCCGTACACCTCGCTGAACCCGCGCATGACGGTCGGCGACATCATCGGCGAGCCCTACGAGATCCACCCCGAGGTGGCTCCCAAGGGCGACCGGCGCCGCAAGGTCCAGGAGCTCCTGGACGTCGTGGGTCTGAACCCGGAGTACATCAACCGGTACCCGCACCAGTTCTCCGGCGGTCAGCGCCAGCGCATCGGCATCGCCCGCGGCCTGGCCCTGCAGCCCGAGATCATCATCTGCGACGAGCCGGTCTCCGCGCTCGACGTGTCGGTGCAGGCGCAGGTCATCAACCTGATGGAGAAGCTCCAGGACGAGTTCAACCTCTCCTACCTCTTCATCGCGCACGACCTGTCGATCGTCCGGCACATCTCGGACCGCGTCGGCGTCATGTACCTGGGCAAGATGGCCGAGATCGGCTCCGACGCCCAGATCTACGAGCACCCGACGCACCCGTACACCCAGGCGCTGCTCTCCGCCGTCCCGGTCCCCGACCCGGAGGCCCGCGAGGGCCGCGAGCGCATCATCCTGACCGGTGACGTCCCGTCGCCGGCCAACCCGCCGTCGGGCTGCCGCTTCCGCACCCGCTGCTGGAAGGCCCAGGACAAGTGCTCCACCGAGGAGCCGCTGCTGGCGATCCCGGAGCGCTTCAAGGGCCAGACCGGCCCGGCCGCGCACGAGTCGGCGTGCCACTTCGCGGAGGAGAAGGCCATCCTGGCCGTCTGACCTCCGACGGACCCGTACGTCACGGCCGGTCCCCGGTGCTTCGAGCACCGGGGACCGGCCGTTTCCGCACGGGTCCCGGAAACCCGGTTGCGGCGCCGGGAGCGCGGCCCGGAGAGTGAGGCAATGACCCTCACCGTACGGCCCGCCGGGCCCGGGGACGCGGCCGACATCTGCGGCCTCCTCAACGCCGTCGACATGATCGAGATCGGCCGCCCGGAAACCGACCTGGGCACCGTCGAATCCGACCTCAACGCCCCCGACGTCGACCTGGCCACCGACTCCTGGCTCGCCTTCGAGGACGGCCGGCTCGTGGCCTACGCCCTCGTCTGGGCGGACTCCGGTCCGGGCCGCGTCGACGGCGACCACTACGTCCTGCCCGGCCACGACGAGGCCGCCGTCCTGCTGCTGGAGCGCATGGAGGCCAGGGCCCGGGAGCTGACCGCCGGTTCCGGCGTCCTGCGGCTCCAGCTCAACGTGGAGCCCACCCTCGACCTCTCCCACCTCACCGGGCGCGGCTACCGCACCATCCGCCGCTACCAGGTCATGACCCGCTCCCTGTCGCGGGCCGCCGACCTCCCGCCGGCGGTTCCGGCCGGGCTCACCCTGCGCCACTGCGCCGACGACGAGGCCGACCGCCGCCGGGCCCACGCCCTGATCGAGGAGACCTTCGCGGCGCACTTCGGCCATGTGGACCGCCCGTACGAGAGCTGGCTCGACCACATCGACGGCCGCCGCCTCGACTGGTCCCTGGTCTGGATCGCGAGCCTGCCCGGCCACGGCGACGCGGCCGTCCTGCTCACCCGCGACGACCGCACCAGCATGGCCTGGGTCGGCCACATCGGCGTCGCCAAGGAACTGCGCGGCCGCGGCCTCGGCGGCTTCCTGCTGCGCCACTGCTTCGCGGCCTACGCCGCCCGCGGCCGCGACACCATCGGCCTCGGCGTGGACACCCACAACGAGACGGGCGCGCTCGGGCTCTACGAGGCGCACGGCATGGGCCTGCACTACGCGGTCGACTCCTGGGAGCTTTCGTTGCACTCGCAGGGGTGACAGGGGCGAGACGCGCGGGTGCAATCGGTCCAACGAGGAGTGTGCGGGACCCCACATAGGGTGACATTGGCCCCTAAGTGAGTCTGGGACCCAGAGGAGGCACTCCATGCGCGGAGCCACCCACGCCAAGTGGGCCGCATGTGCGGTGGCCGTCGCCCTCGCGGCGACGGCCTGCGGCGGTGGAAGCGACAGCGGTGGGGGCGGGGGCGACGCGGGGGTCGTCAGCTCCTCGTGGGGTGACCCGCAGAACCCGCTGGAGCCCGCCAACACCAACGAGGTGCAGGGCGGCAAGGTCCTCGACATGCTGTTCCGGGGTCTCAAGCGCTACGACCCGAAGACCGGCGAGGCGAACAACATGCTCGCCGAGAAGATCGAGACGACGGACAGCCAGAACTTCACGATCACCCTCAAGGACGGCTGGAAGTTCAGCAACGACGAGCCGGTCACCTCGCAGTCCTTCGTGGACGCCTGGAACTACGGCGCGGACGTGCGCAACAAGCAGAACAACGCGCCGTTCTTCTCCGACATCGTCGGCTACCAGGACGTGCACCCGGCCTCCGGGGAGCCGAAGGCGAAGACGATGTCCGGCCTGGTGGTGAAGGACGCCAAGACCTTCACCGTCGCCCTCAAGAACAAGTTCTCCACCTGGCCCGAGACCCTGGGCTACCAGGCCTTCTCACCGCTGCCCAAGGCCTTCTTCACCGACCACACCGGCTGGCTGAACAAGCCCGTCGGCAACGGCCCGTACACGGTGGACTCGTACACCAAGGGCACCGGGATGAAGCTGCGCAAGTGGGACGCGTACCCCGGCGCGGACAAGGCGCAGAACGGCGGCGTGGACCTGAAGGTCTACACCGACAACAACACCGCCTACACCGACCTGATCTCCGGCAACCTCGACCTCGTCGACGACATCCCGGCGCAGCAGCTGAAGAACGTCAAGAACGACCTCGGCGACCGGTACATCAACCAGCCCGCGCTCATCATCCAGACCCTCACCTTCCCGCTGTACGACGCGCAGTGGAACAAGCCGGGCATGGAGAAGGTCCGCCAGGGCATCTCCCGGGCGATCAACCGCGACGAGATCACCAAGCAGATCTTCCGCGAGACCCGCACCCCCGCCAAGGACTGGACCTCGCCGGCGCTCGGCGCGAAGGGCGGCTTCTCCGCCACGGTCTGCGGCGACGCCTGCGCCTACGACCCGGCCGAAGCAAAGAAGCTCATCCAGGAGGGCGGCGGGCTCCCCGGCGGCAAGGTCACGCTGACCTCCAACGTGGACACCGGCTCGCACCGCGACTGGATGGACGCCGTCTGCAACAGCGTCAACAACGCCCTGGGCGAGGGCCCGGTGTGCACGGTCAACCCGGTCGGCACCTTCGCCGACTTCCGCAACCAGCAGAGCGCCTTCAAGCTGACGGGCCCCTTCCGGTCCGGCTGGCAGGCCGACTACCCGCTGATCCAGAACTTCCTCCAGCCGCTCTACTACACGGGCGCGTCCTCCAACTACGGGAAGTTCAGCAACCCGGACTTCGACAAGCTCGTCGACGAGGCCAACCAGGAGAGCGACCCGGCCAAGGCCGTCGCGAAGTTCCAGGACTCCGAGAAGATCCTCGCCGAGCAGATGCCGGCCATCCCGCTCTGGTACCAGAACGGCAGCGCGGGCTACGCCGAGCGCCTCTCGGACGTGTCGCTCAACCAGTTCAGCGTCCCCGTGTACGACCAGATCAAGGTCGGCTGACCCGCGTTTCGGATCGATCCTGGAGCAGTCCATGGGACGTTATGTGATCCGGCGGCTGCTCCAGATGATCCCCGTGTTCATCGGCAGCACGTTCCTGATCTTCGTCATGGTGTACGCGCTCGGCGACCCGGTCGCGGCCCTCTTCGGCGACAAGGCCCCCGACCCCGCGACCGCCGCCCGCATCCGCAAGGACCTCTACCTCGACCAGCCCCTGTGGAAGCAGTACCTCCACTACATGGGCCAGATCTTCCAGGGCGACTTCGGCACGGCCTTCAACGGCCAGTCCGTCACCGAGCTGATGGCCACCGCCTTCCCCGTCACCCTGCGCCTGACCCTGGTCGCGATCTTCTTCGAGGTCGTCATCGGCATCACCCTCGGCGTGCTCAGCGGGCTGCGCCGCGGCAGGACCGTCGACACCTCCGTGCTCGTGGCCACGCTCGTGGTCATCTCCGTACCCACCTTCGTGACGGGCTACCTGCTCCAGTACCTCTTCGGCGTCAAATGGGGCTGGGTACGGCCCACCGTCTCCCCGGACGCCCCCCTCGACGAGCTGATCCTGCCCGGCATCGTCCTCGCGCTGGTCTCCCTCGCCTACGTCACCCGGCTGTCGCGCACCTCCATCGCCGAGAACGTCAAGGCCGACTACGTGCGCACGGCCACCGCCAAGGGCCTGCCCCGCCACCGGGTCGTCACCCGCCACCTGCTGCGCAACTCGCTGATCCCGGTGGTCACCTTCATCGGCACCGACATCGGCGCCCTGATGGGCGGCGCCATCGTCACCGAGCGGATCTTCAACATCCACGGCGTCGGCTACCAGCTCTACCAGGGCATCCTGCGCAACAACTCGCCCACCGTCGTCGGCTTCGTGACCATCCTCGTCATCGTCTTCCTGCTGGCGAACCTGCTCGTCGACCTGCTCTACGCGGTCCTGGACCCGAGGATCCGTTATGCCTGAGCCCGAGCCAGAGCCCCCCGAGCGCGCCGAGGGCCCCGGCGGATACGACCCCGTCGGCCCCCGCCGGCACGAGGCGATCTCCCCCACCGGCCAGGGAGGACCCATGGATCTCGCGCTGGAGGAAGCCGAGAGCGTCGAGGGCATCGAGAAGACCGCCGGGCCCACCGGCCCCGGACCCACCGAGAAGGCCCGCTCGCTGTGGTCGGACGCCTGGCACCAGCTGCGCCGCAACCCCGTCTTCGTCCTCTCCTCGCTGCTGATCCTCTTCCTCGTGGTCATCTCCATCTGGCCGCAGCTCATCGCGAGCGGCGACCCCCTCCAGTGCGACCTGTCCAAATCGCAGCAGGGATCCTCCCCGGGCCACCCCTTCGGCTACGACACGCAGGGCTGCGACGTCTACACCCGCACGGTGTACGGGGCCCGCGCCTCCATCACCGTGGGCGTCTGCGCCACCCTCGGCGCCGCCCT
The DNA here is from genome assembly GCF_042871845.1 of Streptomyces sp. NPDC005533. Lineage (NCBI taxonomy): Bacteria > Bacillati > Actinomycetota > Actinomycetes > Kitasatosporales > Streptomycetaceae > Streptomyces > Streptomyces sp. NPDC005533. Next base: position 62,826 of record NZ_JBIAJH010000006.1, read on the forward strand.
GTTCGGCTCGGCCCTCGGCGGGCTCGCCGGCTTCTTCGGCGGCTGGGGCGACGCGCTGCTCTCCCGGGTCGCCGACATCTTCTTCGGCATCCCGGTGGTCCTCGGCGGCCTGGTCTTCCTGTCCGTCGTCACCAGCACCACCGTGTGGCCCGTGGTCGGCTTCATCGTGCTCCTCGGCTGGCCCCAGGTCGCCCGCATCGCCCGCGGCTCGGTGATCACCGCCAAACAGAACGACTACGTCCAGGCCGCCCGGGCCCTCGGCGCCGGCAACGGCCGGATGCTGCTGCGCCACGTGGCGCCCAACGCCGTCGCCCCCGTCATCGTCGTCGCCACCATCGCGCTCGGCACGTACATCGCGCTGGAGGCCACCCTGTCCTTCCTCGGCGTCGGCCTGCGCCCGCCCACCGTCTCGTGGGGCATCGACATCTCCAACGCCGCCTCGCAGATCCGCAACGCCCCGCACATGCTCCTCTGGCCGGCGGGCGCGCTGAGCATCACGGTGCTCGCCTTCATCATGCTCGGCGACGCGGTGCGCGACGCCCTCGACCCCAAGCTGCGCTGAGGAGCCCCGCACATGCTGCTCGAAGTCCGCGACCTGCACGTGGAATTCAAGACGCGCGACGGAGTCGCGAAGGCGGTCAACGGCGTCGACTACTCGGTGGACGAGGGCGAGACGCTCGCCGTGCTCGGCGAGTCGGGCTCCGGCAAGTCGGTGACCGCCCAGGCCGTGATGGGGATCCTCGACATGCCACCGGGCCGGATCGCGGGCGGCGAGATCCTCTTCAAGGGCAAGGACCTCCTCACGATGAAGGAGGAGGAGCGGCGCAGGATCCGCGGCGCCGACATGGCGATGATCTTCCAGGACGCCCTCTCCTCGCTGAACCCGGTCCTCAGCGTGGGCAAGCAGCTCGGCGAGATGTACGAGGTCCACCGCGGGATGTCCCGCAAGGACGCCAAGGCAAAGGCCGTCGAGCTCATGGACCGGGTGCGGATCCCGGCGGCGAAGCAGCGGGTGGGGGACTTCCCGCACCAGTTCTCCGGCGGCATGCGCCAGCGCATCATGATCGCCATGGCGCTGGCCCTGGAGCCCTCGCTGATCATCGCGGACGAGCCGACGACGGCCCTGGACGTGACCGTCCAGGCGCAGGTGATGGACCTGCTGGCCGAGCTGCAGCGCGAGCTGCACATGGGCCTCATCCTGATCACCCACGACCTGGGCGTGGTCGCCGACGTGGCCGACAAGATCGCCGTCATGTACGCGGGCCGCATCGTCGAGGCGGCCCCCGTCCACGAGATCTACAAGGCGCCCGCGCACCCGTACACGCGCGGACTGCTGGACTCCATCCCGCGCCTGGACCAGAAGGGGCAGGAGCTGTACGCCATCAAGGGCCTGCCGCCGAACCTGCTGGCCATCCCGCCCGGCTGCGCCTTCAACCCCCGCTGTCCGATGGCGCAGGCCGTCTGCCGGGCCGAGATCCCGCCGCTGGCGCGGGTCGCCGAGGAGCGGACCAGCGCGTGCTTCTTCTGGAAGGAGTGCCTCCATGGCTGAGTCGCTTCTGGAAGTGAAGGACCTCGTCAAGCACTACCCGCTGACCCAGGGCATCGTCTTCCGCAAACAGGTCGGCGCGGTCAAGGCCGTCGACGGGGTCTCCTTCGATCTGCGCGCCGGCGAGACGCTGGGCATCGTCGGAGAGTCCGGCTGCGGGAAGTCGACCGTGGCCAAGATGCTGGTCCACCTGGAGCGGCCGACGGCGGGTTCGATCCTCTACAAGGGCGAGGACCTCACCCGGCTGTCCGGCCGCGCTCTGAAGGCCGTCCGCCGCAACATCCAGATGGTGTTCCAGGACCCGTACACCTCGCTGAACCCGCGCATGACGGTCGGCGACATCATCGGCGAGCCCTACGAGATCCACCCCGAGGTGGCCCCCAAGGGCTCGCGCCGGCAGAAGGTCCAGGACCTCCTCGACGTGGTCGGCCTGAACCCGGAGTACATCAACCGCTACCCGCACCAGTTCTCCGGCGGTCAGCGCCAGCGCATCGGCATCGCCCGCGGCCTCGCGCTCCAGCCCGAGATCATCGTGGCCGACGAGCCGGTCTCCGCGCTCGACGTCTCCGTGCAGGCGCAGGTGATCAACCTCCTGGACCGCCTCCAGAAGGACTTCAGCCTGTCCTACGTCTTCATCGCGCACGACCTGTCGATCGTGCGGCACATCTCGGACCGGGTGGGCGTCATGTACCTGGGCCGGATCGTGGAGATCGGCACCGACAGCCAGATCTACGACCACCCGACGCACCCGTACACCCAGGCCCTGCTTTCGGCCGTTCCCGTGCCCGACCCGCAGGCCCGCGCCCACCGGGAGCGGATCATCCTCTCCGGCGACGTGCCGTCCCCGGCCAACCCGCCCTCGGGCTGTCCCTTCCGCACCCGCTGCTGGAAGGCCGAGCCGCGCTGCGCGGCGGAGGTTCCGCTGCTCGCGGTGCCACAGGTCTTCCCCTCGGGCCCGGCGGCCCACCCCTCGGCGTGTCACTTCGCGGCGGAGAAACAGGTGGTGCCGCAGACGCCGCCGCAGGACACGCAGGGCTAGGCCGTCTCTTCCGGGCGCGTGCCGCCCTGTCCTGTCCGTGGGACGGACCCCTCGCCGACCGATCATTTCCAGCCACCCACGGGGTAGGAGGTGGGGGTGTGAACACCGCCTCCCAACGTGGTTTACACGGGGGCAACTTGACCGTTTCTGCCCCGAGATCTGGGGCATGCAGCCTGGGTGGCGTGCGGCCGTGCGGGTGCCGACAGTCGGCCGGGGAGGCGTACGACCGCCCCGGCCGACCTCCCCGTGACCCCGCCCGTGCGCGCCATGCGCCCCTCGTGCTGCCGGATTTCGATCGATGCGCTGGCACGGATAGTTATGATCCGTAGCGCACGGTGGGTATGACTCTCGCCGAGCGCTGATGCGCGTACCGATGTCCGCTCGACGTGGAGGTGAAACGCCGTGGCACTCTCGATCTCCGCCGTGGTGCTGCTGGCGATCATCGTCTTCCTGCTGGTCCGGAGGGCCGGCCTGAAGGCGGGACACGCGGTCGTCTGCGTCCTGCTCGGCTTCTATCTGGCGAGCTCCACCATCGCCCCGACCCTGAGCCAGCTCACCTCGAACGTGGCGAGCATGATCAGTGGCCTCAAGTTCTGAGCCGTGCCTCGTAGGCTAGGCCCATGAACGGTCTTCCCGCCCGTCGTCTGCTCCTCGTGCACGCGCACCCGGACGACGAGTCGATCAACAACGGCGTCACCATGGCCAAGTACGCGGCCGAGGGCGCCCACGTCGCGTTGGTGACCTGCACCCTCGGCGAGGAGGGCGAGGTCATCCCGCCCGCCCTCGCCCACCTGGCGGCCGACCGCGACGACACCCTCGGCGCCCACCGCGTCGGCGAACTCGCCGCCGCCATGGCCGAGCTGGGCGTCCACGACCACCGGTTCCTCGGCGGCCCCGGCCGCTACCGGGACTCCGGGATGATGGGCGCCCCGCAGAACCACCGCCCGGGGGCCTTCTGGTCCGCAGACGTGGACGAGGCGGCCGCGTACCTCGTGGAGGTGATCCGCGAGCTCCGCCCGCAGGTGCTCGTGACGTACGACCCGGACGGCGGCTACGGTCACCCGGACCACATCCAGGCCCACCGGGTCGCCATGCGCGCCGCCGAACTGGCCTCGGAGGCCGCCTACCGGCGCGACCTCGGCGACCCGCACGCGGTCGGGAAGATCTACTGGAACCGCGTACCGCTCTCCGTCGTCGAGGAGGGCTTCGCCCGCCTGCGCGCCGCCGGAGCCGACAACCCCTTCCCGGGACTCGGCTCGCCCGAGGACGTGCCGGGGGTCGTGGCCGACGAGCGGATCACGGCCGAGATCGGGGCCGAGGAGGCCTTCGCCGCGGCGAAGGCGGCCGCCATGCGGGCCCACGCCACCCAGATCGCCGTGGACGGGCCCTTCTTCGCCCTCTCCAACGACCTGGCGCAGCCGCTGTTCACCCGCGAGTACTACGAACTGGTCGAGGGCCGGCCGGGCGTACCGGAGGGGACGCGCGAGCACGACCTCTTCGCGGGGGTGCCGGCGTGACCGGCCGCCTGACGGTGGGCCGGATCGCCGGCGCCCTCGGCCTGCTGCTCGCGGGCGCGCTGACCGGCGCGGCCGGCTGGCTGGTGGTGGACCTGTGGTTCCCCGGCGGGCTGCTGCTCGCCCTGGCGGCACTCTTCGGACTCTTCCTCGGGGGGCGGATCGCCCTCGGCACCGGCCTCGGCGTGGGCGGGGCCGCGGCCGGCTGGTTCCTCGGGTACGTGCTGCTCAGCGTTCCGCGCCCCGAGGGGGACTTCCTCCTCAGTTCGTCCGGAATCGCCATGTACGCCTACCTTTTGGGTGGAACGGTGCTGGCTGTGATGTGTGCCACGATGCGCGGTCCGCTGGACCGGCCGGTTTCGGCCGCGCGCTCTGCCAAGTGACGTGGTGTCGGACCTCGTAGGGAGATCGGCGCGGGGCCGCGCGAGGGGTCTGCGGGGCCGGTTCAGGGGGGTTTGACGGGCGCTGAGCGGAACCCCTGAATCCCGGCCGTCAGTTGCGTGCGGGCGGCGGCCAGTATGGTGGACGGGCCGCCGAGCTGCCCGCGCACGGTATGACGGGCGGCGGAGCCAACCGGGAGAACCTGCCTTGAGTCGTGAAACCGACAGTTCGTCCTCCGGGCCCAAGGGGCACGGGGGAGCCGCATACCCCTCGGGGACGCCGCCGTACGGAACCGGCCAGCACCCGTCCACGACCGTGCCGTCCGGACCTGGCGCGTCGACCGCTCCGGAGGAGAACCCTGTGACCTCGAAGCCGTCCACGCCCGAATCCGACGGGCCCAAGACCGAGACCACCCTGACGACCCGGATCCGGATCAACATCCCGGGTTCCCGGCCGATCCCGCCGGTGGTCGTGCGCAAGTCGATGGGCACCAATTCCGGCCCGGCCGCCACCGCGCCCGAGCCGGGTCCGGAGCAGCCGCGCGAGCCGAAGCCCGCGCCCGCGCAGCGGCCGCAGCCGACGCGGATCGAGGCCGAACGGGAGCCGGAGCAGGCCCGGCCGGCCCCGGCCCAGCGCCCGGCCGAAGCCGAGGAGTCGGCCACCAGCAACTGGTTCGCCCCCCGCAAGCCGGCGGGCGCCGCCCCCGCGGCCTCGCCGCCGCCCGCCGCCGCGCAGACGCCGCCGGCCGCGTCCGCCCCGCCGCCGCTCGCGCAGCGGCCCGTGCCCCGCACCGCGCCCGGCCCGACGCCGCCTCCGCCCGTGCCGGGCGGCGGCTACGCGCCCCCGCCGCGGACCCAGACCCCGCCGGCGCCGGACAGCGCCTACGCGCCGCCGCGCACCCCGCCGCCGCCCGTCGCCGACTACGGCACCGGCTACGCCCAGCCGCCCGCGCCCGCCGCCCCGATGCCCGGCGGCCCCGGCGTCGGGTCCACCCAGGGCTTCCCGGTGTACGGGAGCGAGCAGGGCGACGGCGGCCCCGTCACCGAGGCCTTCCCGGTCTACGGCAGTCAGCCCGCCGGACCCACCGGCGGCCCCGGCTTCGGCTCCGGCCCGGTCGGCGGCCCCGGCGGCGGCCCCCGCGTCGAGGAGGAGGCGAGCTGGCCCGGCCCCGAGCTGGACACACCGGCGCCGACCCCCGTACCGGCGCCGGCACCGGCCGCCCCGCGCCCGGCGCCCGCACAGCAGAAGGACACCGCCAAGCCCGCCAAGAAGGGCCGCTCCAAGCTGGTCCTGCTCGGCGGCGCCGTCGTGGCGCTGATCGGCGTGGCCTACGGCGCCGGGCTGCTCCTGAACCACTCCGACGTCCCCAAGGGCACCACCGTCCTCGGCGTCGACATCGGCGGCAGCCGCGACGAGGCCGTGGCCAAGCTCCAGACGGCCTTCGGCACCCGCGCCTCCACCCCGATCCAGCTCAGCGTCGGCGGCAAGCAGGTCGAGCTGAAGCCCGAGAAGGCCGGGCTGACCCTCGACGGCCAGACCACCGTCCGCAACGCGGCCGGCAGCGACTACAACCCCGTCACGGTCATCGGCTCCCTCCTGGGCAACGAGCGCGTCGCCGACCCCGTGATGCCGGTCGACGAGGAGAAGCTCCAGGTCGCGCTCCAAGAGCTCGCGGGCACCGCCGGCTCGGCCACCGAGGGCACGATCACCTTCGACACCGGCAAGGCCGTCGCCGTCCCCGGCAAGCCCGGCACCACCCTGGACGTGGACGGCTCCGTCGACCTGGTCACCAAGGCCTTCCGCGACCAGGTCGCCACCGGCAAGGCGGCCGTGACCGAACTGCCGACCACCACCAAGGAACCGACCGTCAACCAGGCCGAACTGGACCGGGCGATGAAGGAGTTCGCGGAGCCCGCGATGTCCGCCATCGCCACGGTCAAGGCGGGCGGCAAGTCCCTCCCCTTCGGCTCCAAGTCCCTGCCGAAGTTCCTCAGCATGCAGGCCGTCGACGGCCGCCTCACGGAGAAGTTCGACCTGGAGGCGCTCAAGGAGGTCTACGGGAACACCTTCGACGGGGTCCTGATCACCCGCGGCACCGGAGCCAAGACGGCGGTCACCCCGCAGGACGTCGCCGGCGCCCTCGGCAAGGCCCTGCGCGGCAAGACCACCGCCGAGCGGACCGCCGTCATCGAGACCAACGCGAGCTAGCCCGCGCCGCGTCACGACAGACCAGTGCCCCCGCCCCCGGGCGGGGGCACTGTCATGTCCGCCGCATGACATCCGTCATGCGGCACACACGACGCCCGGCACTGCCGCCCGGCACCCCGTACGGGCGAACCTCTACCCATGACGACGACGACCGCGGCACGCACCGCGAAAACCGCCCCCGACACCGTGGTCGGCTTCGAGAACGTGACGAAGCACTACGGCACGGTCCGGGCGGTCGACGGCCTCACCCTCGCACTCCACCCGGGCGAGACCGTCGCGCTCCTCGGCCCCAACGGCGCCGGGAAGTCCTCCACCCTCGACCTCCTGCTCGGCCTGCGCCCCGCCGACTCCGGCTCCGTGCGGCTCTTCGGCACCACCCCGCGCGAGGCCGTCGCCGCCGGCCGGGTCGGCGCCATGCTGCAGAGCGGCGGCCTGATGGCGGAGGTGACCGTACGGGAGATCGTCGCGCTCGGCTGCGCCCTGCACCCGCGGCCGCACCCGGTCGACGCGGTGCTCGCCCGCGCCGGCATCGACAAGATCGCCGACCGCAAGGTCGACAAGCTCTCCGGCGGCCAGGAGCAGCGCGTGCGCTTCGCCCTCGCCACGGCCGGCGACAACGACCTGATCGTGCTCGACGAACCGACCACGGGAATGGACGTCACCGCCCGCCAGTCCTTCTGGGCCACCATGCGCGAACAGGCCGACCAGGGCCGCACCGTGCTCTTCGCCACCCACTACCTGGAGGAGGCGGACGCCATCGCCGACCGGGTCCTGGTCCTCAGCAAGGGCCGGCTGCTCGCCGACGGCACCGCCGCCGAGATCAAGGCCATGGCCGGCGCCCGGAAGGTCTCCTTCGAGCTGGACCCCCGGGAAGCCGTGGACGAGCAGATGCTCCGCGCGCTGCCCGCCCTCACCGCCTTCGAGCGGCACGGCGCGACCGTGCGGCTCCAGTCCGCCGACCCCGACGCGACCGTCCACGCCGTGTACGCGCTCGGGCTCTACCCCCGCAATCTGGAGGTCGCGGGCCTCGGCCTCGAACAGGCCTTCATCGCCCTCACCGAGGCCGAGGAGGCCGCCCTGTGAACGCCCTGATCAAGCTGGAGATCGTCCGCGCCCTGCGGAACAAGAAGTACCTCTTCTTCACCGTCCTCTACCCGGCCGCCCTCTTCCTGATGCTCGGCGGCACCCTCGACGGCACCACCAAGGTCATGGGCACCGAGCTGACCATGCCCGCCTTCTACATGGTCGCCATGGCCTCCTTCGGAGCCCTGACCGCCGTCCTCATGGGCAACAGCGAGCGCATCGCCAAGGAGCGCGAGCAGGGCTGGGTCCGCCAGCTCCGGCTGACCGCCCTCCCCGGCCACGGCTACGTCCTCGCCAAGACCGCCGGCGCCGGCGTCCTCTCGCTCCCCTCCATCCTGACCGTCTTCGCGGTGGCGGCCGTCGTCAAGGACGTACGGTTCGACGCCTGGCAGTGGCTCGCCCTCACCGGCGCGATCTGGGCCGGCAGCCTGGTCTTCGCCGCGCTCGGCGTCGCCATCGGATACCTGGCCACCGGCGACAGCGTCCGGCCCGTCTCGATGCTGTTCTACTTCGGCCTGTCGATCCTCGGCGGCCTGTGGATGCCCACCACGAACTTCCCGCAATGGCTCCAGACCATCGCGAGCTGGCTCCCCACCCACGCCTACGCGGGCCTCGGCCAGGCCATCGAGCTAGGCGGCGCACCGCACGCCAAGGACGTGGCGATCCTCGCCGTGTACTTCGTACTGTTCACCGGTGCCGCCGCATGGCTGTACCGCAAGGACTCACTGAAGGCATGAAACCCGTGGCGCTGAAACAGGCACTGAAGCAGGCGTACGAAGACCGCGCGGACCGGGACTTCCCCGAGATCGCCAAGGAACCGGAGAACCGTCACCAGAAGATGGTGAAGATGCTCTGGATCAGCATCTGGCTCTTCTACCTGAGCGCCCCCGTCACCGACCTGGCCGGCGGCGGACACAGCCTCGGGGCCAGGCTGCTCGGGGGCCTCGGCCTCGCGGCCTTCGTCGCCTGGTACCTGGTGCTGGTCTTCCGCACCGCCCGCCCGATGCCGGTCCGCCGGGTGCTCTTCTCCCTGGCGGTGCTCGCCACCCAGGCCACGGTCCTGTCGCTGACCCTGGGCCGCGAATGGCTCGTGCTCTTCGTCTACGTGGCCATCTCGTCCGGAGCCGCGCTGCCCGCCGAGTACGCCCGCTGGACCGTCCTCGGCACGACCGCCCTGCTGGCGGTCACGGCCAACGCGGTCCCGGACGGCACCGCCTACCTGGCGGGCCTGCTGATCCCCGCGCTGATGGGCGGGTTCGCCATGGTCGGCGTCCGCGCGATGATCCGGACGACGATGGAACTGCGCGAGGCGCGGGCCACGGTGGCGCAGCTCGCCGCCAACGAGGAACGCCTGCGGATGGCCCGCGACCTGCACGACCTGCTGGGACACTCGCTGTCGCTGATCACGCTGAAGAGCGAGCTGGCGGGCCGGATGCTGCCCGGGCAGCCCGAGGCGGCCGCCCAGCAGGTCGCGGACATCGAACGGGTCAGCCGGCAGGCGCTGGTCGACGTGCGCGAAGCGGTGAGCGGCTACCGGCGCCCCACCCTGCCCGGCGAACTCGCCGGCGCGCGGACGGCGCTGGCCGCGGCGGGCGTGGTGGCGGAGCTCCCGGCGGAGCCGTCCGGAGAACTCCCCGAGGAAGCGGAATCGGCCCTGGCCTGGTCCCTGCGCGAGGCCGTGACGAACGTCGTCCGGCACAGCGGAGCGAAACGCTGCCGGGTCTGCCTGGAGACGCGCCAGACGCTGGACGGCCCGGTGCTGGAGCTGACGGTGACGGACGACGGCTCGGGCGGCCCCGGCGGCCCGGCCACCCCCGGCAACGGCCTCACGGGCCTGACGGAACGTCTGGCCGCGGTCGGCGGCACCCTGTCGGCGGGCCCCGCCGGCCGGACCGGCTTCGCCCTCACGGCCCGCGTCCCCCTGGCCCTAGGATCAGGATCATGACCGCACGCCCGATCCGCATCCTGCTGGCGGAGGACCAGTCGATGGTCCGCGAGGCCCTCGCCGCCCTGCTCGGCCTCGAACCCGACATCGACGTACTCGTGCAGGTGGCCCGCGGCGACGAGGTGGTGGACGCGGCCCGCGCGCACGACGTGAACGTCGCGCTGCTGGACATCGAGATGCCGGGCATGACGGGCATCGAGGCGGCCGCGGCCCTGCGGACGGCCCTGCCCGACCTGCGCATCGTCATCCTCACCACCTTCGGCCGCCCCGGCTACCTCCGCGGCGCGATGGAGGCGGGCGCCTCGGCCTTCCTGGTCAAGGACGCGCCGGCCGCGCAACTGGCGGACGCGGTGCGCAAGGTCCTCCGGGGGGAGCGCGTCATCGACCCCACGCTCGCCGCGGCGGCCCTGGCGGAGGGCGCGAACCCGCTGACGGACCGCGAACGGGAGGTCCTGCGGGAGGCCGAGTCGGGCGCGACCAACGCGGAACTCGCGGCGCGGCTGCACCTGTCGGCGGGCACGGTCCGCAACTACCTCTCGACGGCGATCCAGAAACTGGCGGCGCGCAACCGCGCCGAAGCCGTGCGCGTGGCCCGCGACAAGGGCTGGCTCTAGGCCGTCGGCTCCCGGGGCTGCGTCCCGAACCCCGCCGGGACCCGCGCCGCGGTCGCCCGCGCCACCGTCGCCGGGGGCCGGCCCCCGGACCCCCGCTCCTCAAACGCCGGAGGGGCTGGGTTTGCCCTGAGGGCAATCCAGCCCTACTGAGCGGACGGCGTCGGCACATCAAGCCCCGCCGGCGTTTGAGGCGCGGGGGTCCGGGGCGGAGCCCCAGGTCAGTTCAGCAGGGCGCGGGCGGAGACGCCCTCCGCGCGGATGCGGGCCGCCGCGTCGGGGTCGATGGCGGCCATGACCTCCGCGTACGCGTCGAGCTCGGCCGCCCCCTCCCGGAAGGAGCCCCGCTCCACCAGCAGCCGCGCCCGCTCGTACCGCAGCGCCGCCGGATGCGACGGCAGCAGCAGCGACAGGTCGAGCGTCCACAGGGCCACGCCCGACTGCTCCGGGCGGGTCGACGCCCAGGCCCGGATGTTGCCGAGGATCCGCAGCACGATGGCCAGGGTGCCGGCCGGCGTGCGCGGCCCCGACGCCAGCTCCGCGGGCCCGGCGCCCAGCGACGCGCCGCCCGCGAAGGGGTCCACGACCACGCCTTCCTCAGGGTCCCCGAAGCCCACCACGAAGTGCCCCGGCAACCCCAGCCCGTACACCGGCGCCCCCGCCCGCCGGGCGACCTCCAGCCAGACGACGGACAACAGGATCGGCAGGCCGCGTCGCCGCCGCAGGACCTCGTGCAGCAGCGAGGACGACAGCCGGCCGTAGTCCGCCGGGGTGCCGTGGAAGCCGAGCCGCCCGCCCAGCAGTTCCGTCACGGCCGACGCCCACGCCCGCGCGCCCCGCAGCCCGTACGGCAGCATCCCGGCGAGCCGGTCCAGCTCGATCTGCGCCCAGTCCATGGCGCGTTCGTCCAGGTCCGGGTCCGCCTCCGTCGCCAGCAGCAGGCACAGCAGCGCCAGATCGGGCCGCTCCGAGCGGGCCTCCGCCGCGAACTGCTCCCGCCAGTCCATCCGGCTCACCCCGCCGCCCGGTAGTGGTGGTACGCGTGGTGCGTCGCGAAGCCCAGCCCGTCGTACAGGGTCAGGGCCCCCGCGTTGTCCGTCTCGACCTGCAGCCACGCCGCCGACGCGCCCTCCTCCAGGGCCTTGCGGGCCAGCGCGGCCATGACCGCCGTCGCCAGGCCCCGGCGCCGCTCCGCGGGATCGACGGTCACCGCCGAGAAGCCGGCCCACCGCCCGTCCACCACGCACCGCCCGACGGCCCGGCCCCCGGGCAGCGCCGCGAACCACACCGACGGCCCTTCCACCAGCAGCCGCCGCGCCACGTCCGGGTCGTCGACCTTCCCGTAGCGTCCGAGCCACTCCTCGTCCGGGACGCGGGTCAGCCGTACGGATCCGGCGGCGGGAGCCGCCACGTCGGCCACCGTCGCCAGCGCCCCGATCCGTACCTCCGCCGACACCTCGGACGCCCAGCCCCGCCGTTCCAGCTCCGCGCAGAGCAGCTCCTGCGTGCCGACGGCGCCGGTCGCGGCCTGCACATAGGCCGGAAGCTCTCGTTCCGCGTACCAGGAGGTCACTCGCGCGAGTGCATCGTCCAGCGGTATCCCCGGGTCGCCCACCGCCAGGACCGAATTGGCCCGCCGGGTGAAACCGGCGGCGGCCCGCAGGGTCCACTCGCCCAGCCGTTCGCTCTCCAGCGGCTGCCAGGACCGCGCCGCGATCCGCGACAGCTCCTCGAAGGAGGCCGCCGGACCCCGCCGCCGGGCCGGTGCCGCGGGCACGACCTTGCCCGCGACCAGGGAGGATTCCGCGATGCGGACGGACTGCCCGTTCTTCTTTGTGATCAGCAGCACACCCTGGTCCCAGGATGTGAGAACACCGACCGTGTCCGTGAACTCGGGTGATCCGCTCAGCCGGGCCTCCACCCGTCGTACAGAGACACGTTTACCCACGTCAGCCGGGGTAATTCGGACCTCCAGCAGTCCTCCGGCGTTGATTTCCACAGCTCTGTCCGCCCCTCCTGTTCGGATCGTGCCCGGGAACGGAGATACTAGGTGCGGGCATCGACGACGCCGCGCTCCCGCGCGATATGGAAAGCCCTACCGAGGAGGAACGAGAGCGTGACCTACGTCATCGCGGAGCCTTGTGTCGACGTCAAGGACAAGGCATGCATCGAAGAGTGCCCCGTCGACTGCATCTACGAGGGCCAGCGGTCCTTGTACATCCACCCGGACGAGTGCGTCGACTGTGGTGCGTGTGAGCCGGTCTGCCCGGTCGAGGCCATCTTCTACGAGGACGACACTCCGGAAGAGTGGAAGGACTACTACAAGGCGAACGTCGAGTTCTTCGACGAGCTCGGTTCGCCCGGTGGTGCCTCCAAGCTGGGCCTGATCGAGCGCGATCACCCCTTCGTCGCCGCGCTGCCTGCCGGAATCAACGGCGAGCACTGACCCGTCAGGCAGACGCGCCCCTCGGTCCCGTACGGCCTCGTCGCCGCACGGGACCGAGGCGTTTGCGGACCCGTTACCAGCCAGTACTCAGAGAGAGCAGAGACCATCGTGGCCGCAGTATCCGACCGTCTTCCCGCCTTCCCCTGGGACAAGCTGGAGCCGTACAAGAAGACGGCGGCGGCCCACCCGGACGGCATCGTCGACCTGTCCGTCGGCACGCCCGTGGACCCGGTCCCGCCGCTGATCCGGCGGGCCCTGATCGAGGCCGCCGACTCCCCGGGCTACCCGACGGTGTGGGGCACGGTCGCCCTGCGCGACGCGATCACGGGCTGGGTGCGCGGCCGCCTCGGGGCGAGCGCCGCCGAGCACCGCAACGTCCTGCCGGTCGTCGGCTCGAAGGAACTGGTGGCCTGGCTGCCGACCCAGCTCGGCCTCGGCGCCGGCGACAAGGTCGCCTACCCCCGGCTCGCCTACCCGACGTACGAGGTCGGCGCGCGGCTGTGCGGCGCCGAAGCGGTCGTCTACGACGACCCGACCGAGCTCGACCCGGCCGGCGTGAAGCTGCTGTGGCTGAACTCCCCGTCCAACCCCACCGGGAAGGTCCTCGCCAAGGAGGACCTCGTCCGGATCGTGGCCTGGGCGCGCGAGCACGGGATCCTGCTCTTCAGCGACGAGTGCTACCTGGAGCTGGGCTGGGAGGCCGAGCCCGTCTCCGTCCTGCACGACGAGGTGTGCGGCGGCTCGTACGAGGGGATCGTCGCCGTCCACTCCCTCTCCAAGCGCTCCAACCTGGCCGGCTACCGGGCGGCCTTCGTCGCCGGTGACGCGGACGTGCTCGGCGAACTCCTGGAGATCCGCAAGCACGGCGGCATGATGACCCCCGCCCCGGTGCAGGCGGCCACGGTGGCGGCGCTCGGCGACGACCACCACGTCGAGGAGCAGCGCGAGCGCTACGCGGCCCGCCGTACGGCGCTGCGCGCGGCGCTGGAGGCGCACGGCTTCCGGGTCGAGCACAGCGAGGCGAGCCTCTACCTGTGGGTCACCCGGGACGAGCCCTGCTGGGAGACGGTCGCCCACCTCGCGGACCTGGGCATCCTGGTGGCGCCCGGCGATTTCTACGGTGAGGCGGGCGCGCGGTTCGTACGCGTCGCCTTCACCGCCACCGACGAGCGCGTCGAGGCGGCGGTCAAGCGCCTCGGCTGAGCTCCGGGCCGCGCCGGAACGGCCCGAGGGGGCCGGGAGTTCGCACTCCCGGCCCCCTCGGTGTTTCCCGCGGCGTCAGCCGCCCAGCGGCGCGCCACCGGGCAGTCCCGCCGGCAGGACACTGCCCACGGGCAGCTCGGACACCGGCAGCTGGGAGACCGGCAGCTGGGAGACGGGCAGCTGGGAGACGGGCAGTTCCTTCGTCGTGGGCAGCCCGCCGAGCAGGCCCCCCGCCTTGCCGGCCACGTCGGCGGCCGGGGCCGGCAGGGTCTTGGCGGTGGAGCCCACGGCCTCGGTGGCCGCACCCGCGGTCGCGTCGGTGGCGGCTTCGGGCGCGTCCTGCGCGGTGAGTGCGCCCAGCTGCGGCACGGACTCCAGACCGGCGGCGCTGGCCGCGCCGGCCGCACCGACCACGGGCGCTGCCCCGGCTGCGAGGAGCAGCGCGGCACGGGCGATCCGACGGGTCAGGGGGAGAGACATGTTGCTCCTAAGCGGTAGCGGCTGAGTACGCCGTGACTAACCGCTCGCGGGGCGGGTGGAGTTGCGGTGCCGGTGGGTAAAGGATCGGTAACGCATCGTTTAATCGGCTTCCGCGACAAGCGCATCGGACGCGGCCGACCAGGGGTTCCGTCCGGCCCGGGGTCCGTGACCCGCCGAACGGATCACCCTCGCAGGAGTGATCACTCGTACGCGCGGCCGGGTGTCAGCCCCGGCGTGTCGCCGGGGACGCCCGACCGATGGCCGGAGCCGGTGGGCACCGGCCGGGACGCGGGTCAGCGGGCCATGAAGATCCGTACCTCGCCCGGATTCGCGTCGTGCGGGTCCCCGTCCCCGTCCTTCGCCCCCGCGGCGCCCTTCACCTGCCACCGGCCCCGGTCCTGCCCCCCGACCCAGGCGCGCCTGTCGTAGGACACCCGGGAGATGCCCATCTCCCGGGAGTTGGCCACCGCCCAGTGGGCCATCGCCCGGCTGAGGCGCACCGCGGCCTCACCGCCGTTGGCCTTCTCCCTCAGGGTGACCTCGGCCTCCGCGACGCCCTTGCCCCCGCCGCCGTTGCGGCCGGCCTGGCCCGCCTGGCCGGCCTGCGGGGGAAGGGTGTGCAGCCCGTCCTTGCCGAAGATCCGGATCATTTCGGTCCGTACCTTCTCCGGGTCGCCCGGACCGGCGGGCCGGGGCCCGCCGCAGTCCAGGCTGCCGCCCCCGGCGAAGGCCGCCGTCAGCACCGTCGCGTCCGGCTCGTGCTTCGCGTACGCCTGCGGGAACCCGCTGCGCTGCACCTTCTGCGCGGCCACCGTCAGCGGCAGCCGCGAATACCCCGGCACGTCGACGAGGCGGTCGTAGAAGATGCCGGCCGAGTAGACCGGGTCCGTGATCTGCTCCGGGGTGCCCCAGCCCATCGAGGGCCGCTGCTGGAAGAGCCCCAGCGAGTCCCGGTCGCCGTGGTCGAGGTTGCGCAGCGCGGACTCCTGCATGGCCGTCGCCAGCGCGATGGTCACCGCCCGGTCCGGCAGGCCCTTCGCCACGCCGACCGCGGCTATCGTCGCCGCGTTCGCCGCCTGCTCCGGGGACATTTCGTACGATTCCGTGGTCCCGCCGGTGTCGTCCCGGTTCGCGCTGGCCACGCAGAACGGGGCTCCGCCTCCGCCGTTCGAGGCGCGCTGCACGGCGAAGTAGCCCACCACCGCGAGGAGAACGAGCAGACCGACGGCCGCGCGCAGTGGCCGGCGGCGGCGAGGACGGGGAACACGGTTCTCGGACACGCGGCCCACCGTACTTGAGGCATATGACGCGTCCACCGGCCGGACGTCGAGGCCCCGCCCCGGTCCGGGGGGTTAGGGTCGGTTCCATGCCCGAATCCGAGCTGGACCTCACCCTGGACGCCGCCGAGCTGACCGCCCGGCTCGTCGACATTCCTTCCGTGAGCGGCGACGAGAAGGTACTCGCCGACCTCGTGGAAGACGCGCTGCGCGGCCTGCCGCACCTCACGGTGGACCGTTTCGGCAACAACGTCGTCGCCCGCACGCACCTCGGCCGCGCCGAGCGCGTCGTGCTCGCCGGCCACCTCGACACCGTGCCGATCGCCGACAACGTTCCGTCCCGCCTCGACGAGAACGACGTCCTGTGGGGCTGCGGCACCACCGACATGAAGTCCGGTGTCGCCGTCCAACTGCGCATCGCCGCCACCGTGCCCGAGCCGAACCGGGACCTCACCTTCGTCTTCTACGACCAGGAGGAGGTCGCCGCCGACCTCAACGGCCTGGGCAAGGTCGCCGAGGCCCACCCCGACTGGCTGACGGGGGACTTCGCGGTCCTGCTGGAACCCTCGAACGCCGAGGTCGAGGGCGGCTGCCAGGGCACCCTGCGCGTCCTGCTGCGCACCGCGGGCGAGCGCGCCCACTCCGCCCGCAGCTGGATGGGCTCCAACGCCATCCACTCCGCGGGCCCGATCCTGGCCCGGCTCGCGGCGTACGAACCGCGCAAGCCGGTCATCGACGGCCTGGAGTACCACGAGGGCCTCAACGCGGTGCGCATCGAGGGCGGCGTCGCCAACAACGTCATCCCCGACGCGTGCACGGTGACGGTCAACTTCCGCTACGCCCCCGACCGCACGGAGGCCGAGGCCCTGGCCCACGTACGGGAGGTGTTCGCGGACTGCGACATCGCCGAGTTCGTCGTCGACGACTCCTCCGGCGGCGCCCTCCCCGGCCTCTCGCACCCGGCGGCCGCGGCGTTCATGGAGGCGGTCGGCGGCCGCGCCATGCCGAAGTTCGGCTGGACGGACGTCTCCCGCTTCAGCGCGCTGGGCGTCCCGGCGGTCAACTACGGCCCGGGCGACGCCCTGCTGGCCCACAAGGTCGACGAGCGGGTCGAGACCAAGGCGATCCTGCACTGCGAGGAACGACTCCGCGCCTGGCTGACCGCCTGAATTCCGCTTCCCGTCACCTTCGTGCGCCTACCCTGATCCAACGATCAGCAGGAGGGAGCACATCATGGGCAACCGCGGTATTCCTGACGGGGACGCTCGTCGTCGGCCCGAGGAGCAGCAGCTCGGGCCGGTGCTGAGGAGGCGGAGCCAGGTGCAGGCGGGCAGTACGACGGACCAGCGGCTGCTGGACTCCGCCGGGCCCTCCGAGTGGGTGCACACCGATCCCTGGCGGGTCCTGCGCATCCAGTCGGAGTTCATCGAGGGCTTCGGCACGCTCGCCGAGCTGCCGCCCGCGATCAGCGTGTTCGGATCGGCCCGCACCGCGGCGGGCACGCCCGAGTACGAGGCGGGCGTACGGATCGGCAGCGCGCTGGTCGACGCCGGCTTCGCGGTGATCACCGGAGGCGGTCCGGGAGCGATGGAGGCGGCCAACAAGGGCGCCCGCGAGGCCAACGGCATCTCGGTCGGCCTCGGCATCGAGCTCCCGTTCGAGCAGGGACTCAACCAGCACGTCGACCTCGGGCTGAACTTCCGGTACTTCTTCGTCCGCAAGACGATGTTCGTGAAGTACAGCCAGGGCTTCGTCGTCCTGCCCGGCGGCCTGGGCACGCTGGACGAGCTGTTCGAGGCGCTGACCCTGGTCCAGACCCAGAAGATCACCCGCTTCCCGATCGTGCTGTTCGGCACGGAGTACTGGAGCGGCCTCATCGACTGGCTGCGAAACACGGTGATCGCCCAGGGCAAGGCCTCGGAGAACGACCTCTACCTCTTCCACGTCACGGACGACGTGGACGAGGCGATCGCGCTGGTGACGAAGGAAGTCGGCAAGTAGCCCCCGGGCCCGGGCCCGCGCGGCCCGGGCCCCCGTCCCCTCCGGGCGGGACGGTCAGGCCAGGCCGCGGCGGGCGACCGCCGGAGGGCGGTGGCCCTGGATCGAGCGGACCATGTCGAGGATCTGGCGGGTCTCGGCGACCTCGTGGACGCGGTAGACCTGTGCGCCCAGCCAGGCCGAGACGGCCGTCGTGGCCAGGGTGCCCAGCAGACGCTCCTTGACCGGCTTGTCGAGGGTCTCGCCGACGAAGTCCTTGTTGGACAGGGAGACGAGCACCGGCCAGCCCGTCGCCGTCATCTCCTCCAGCCGGCGCGTGGCCTCCAACGAGTGACGGGTGTTCTTCCCGAAGTCGTGGCCCGGGTCGATCATGATCGCGTCCCGGCGGACGCCGAGCGCGGCGGCGCGTTCCGCGAGGCCGACCGTGACCCGCAGGATGTCCTCCATCACGTCCTCGTACGTGATCCGGTGCGGGCGGGTGCGCGGCTCGACCCCGCCCGCGTGGGTGCAGACGAGACCGACGCCGTGGCGCGCCGCGACCTCGGCCAGCTTGGGGTCCACCCCGCCCCACGCGTCGTTCAGCACGTCCGCCCCGGCCTCGCACACGGCCTCGCCGACCTCGTGCCGCCAGGTGTCCACGCTGATCACCACGTCCGGGAAACGGCGCCGGACCTCGGCCACGAAGCCGACCGTGCGCCGCGCCTCCTCGGCCGCGTCCACGTGCTCGCCCGGGCCCGCCTTGACGCCGCCGATGTCGATGATCGCCGCGCCCTCGGCCACTGCCTGCTCGACCCGGTCCAGCGCGGGCTCGTCGCGGAACGTCGCGCCCTGGTCGTAGAAGGAGTCCGGAGTCCGGTTCACGATGGCCATGATCACCGGCTCGTGGGTGTCGAACTCGCGCCTGCCCAGTCGCAGCATCCTGCTCTTACCTCCTTCGGCGGCCCTCGCGCCTCGCCTGCGACCTTAACCTGGTGGCCGGAGTCTCTCAGGGGAGTTGATCGTGTTCTTCTTCTTGATGATCGCGCTGGTCGTGGTCGTGGCGGCGGTCACCCTGGCCGTGATCGGAGGCGGCTCGGAGGCCGTCCTGCCCGAAGCGGAGCCGGACCGGGTGGCGGACGGCCTGCCGGAGACCCGGCCCGTCGTCCGGGCGGACATCGACGCACTGCGGCTGCCCGTCGCGCCGCGCGGCTACCGGATGGCCGAGGTGGACGACGTACTGGAGCGGCTCGCGGCGGAACTGGCCGAGCGGGACGCGCGGATCGCGCAGCTGACCGCCGCGACGGCCGGCCCCGACGCGCCGGCGGACGTGACCGACCGGGTCGACCTCGGCAAGGGCGGCGAGCGGTGAGCGGCGTGCTGGCCGGAGCGGACGGGCTGCCGCGCTGCCCGTGGGCGCTGTCCACGCAGGACTACGTCGCCTACCACGACACCGAGTGGGGGCGCGCGGTCCACGGCGACGACGCCCTCTACGAACGGCTGTGCCTGGAGGCCTTCCAGTCGGGGCTGTCCTGGCTGACGATCCTGCGGCGCCGCGAGGGCTTCCGCACGGCCTTCTCCGACTTCAAGATCGCGGCGGTCGCGGAGTTCGACGAGCGGGACGCGGCGCGGCTGCTGGCCGACGAGGGGATCATCCGCAACCGGGCCAAGATCGAGGCGACCCTGGCCAACGCGAAGGTCCTCGCCGGATGGGAGCCGGGTGAGCTCGACACCCTGATCTGGTCCCACGTCCCGGAGGAGCCCGGCCCGGCGCCGCGGACGGTCACCGAGGTGCCGGCCATCACCCCGGAGTCCACCGCCCTCTCCAAGGCCCTGAAGAAGGCCGGCATCCGCTTCGTCGGCCCCACCACGGCCTACGCGCTGATGCAGGCCTGCGGGCTCGTCAACGACCACCTGGCGCAGTGCGCGTCCCGCGAGGCGGCGTAGCCGGTCGGCTGCGGGTGGCTGCGCCGCGCGTGCGGGGTCGGGGGGTGGGGCCGGTTGTGGTGGGGGCGGGCGCGCGCCGGGGCGTCTCCTCGGGCGCCGAACGTGACGAGAGGTCGGACACCTCGGCGGCAGTGCGTTCGGCACCCTGCGGGGATCACCCCGACACACCCCCACCCCCACCCCAACCGGCAGGTTCAGCCCCGCCGGCGTTTGAGGCGCGGGGTCCGGGGCGGAGCCCCGATCTGTAAGCCGCACCCTTCAGGTGCGCCGCACCATTCGGCTCCGCCGCCCCCATTCAGCCTCGCCGGCGTTTGAGGCGCGGGGTGCGGGGCGGAGCCCCGGTCTGTAAGCCGCGCCCTCCAGCTGCGCCGCACCCATTCGGCCCCGCCGGGCCCGGACGGGCGTTAGCGGCCGAGGTACTTCGGGGGCTGCTTCGCGAGGAAGGCCTGGACGGCGATGCCGTGGTCCTCGGAGGCCCCCGCGCGGGTCTGGAGGACGTCCTCGTGGGCCAGGGCCTCCTGAAGGGAGTGGGAGGCCCCGTAGGCCAGGGACTCCTTCAGCGCGGCGTACGCGACCGTGGGCCCCGCGGCGAGGGTGCGGGCCACGGCCTCGGCCTCGGCGTGCAGGGCGCCCGCGGGCACCAGGCGGTTGACGATGCCGAGCTCGTACGCCTCCTGGGCCTTGACCGACCGCGGGAAGAGCAGCAGGTCCGCGGCGCGGGAGGCGCCGATCAGGCGGGGGAGGGTCCACGAGACCCCGGAGTCGGCGGTCAGCGCCACCCCGGCGAACGAGGTGTTGAAGGAGGCGGTGTCGGCGACCACCCGGAAGTCCGCCGCCAGCGCGAAGCCGAAGCCCGCCCCGGCCGCCACGCCGTTCACCCCGGCCACGACCGGCTTCGGCATCTCGGTGAGCGCCCGCACGATCGGGTTGTAGTGGTCGGCGACCGTGCTCATGGTCAGCGACGTACCGCTCTCGCGGTCCGAGGCCAGGTTGCCGATGTGCTCCTTGAGGTCCTGGCCCACGCAGAAGGCCCGGTCGCCGGCCGCGGTCAGCAGGACCGCCCGTACCGCCGTGTCCCCGGCCGCGGCCTCGACCGCGTCGCGCAGGGCGACCTTGGCCTCGGTGTTCATCGCGTTCATCGCGTCCGGACGGTTGATCGTGATGGTGGCGAGTCCGTCGGTCACTTCGTAGAGCACGCTGTCGGCCATGGCAGGGGGTCCCCCTTCGTCGCGGGCTTGGCTACCGGCCGGTACCGGCCGGTGCAAGGGCCAGCATGGCGGACCGGACGCGGTGCGCACATGTGATGTGCGTCAAAGAAAGCCGGAGCCGTTCCCGCCGTGCGGCCGCGCAGTATCGCAGGCGGATCCCCGAAATGAGTGGTTTTGGTCGAGCGCGTTGCGCAAGCGTTCCCGGGCGATGTTGGTCATCGGGTCCTGACATGCGGGATAATGGCTGGGAAGCAATGTGTTCGATGCCGGGTATTAGGCGCCTGAACGGGGCCGTCGGCTGACGATGAGCTGGTTTCAGGAAGGGGAACGAGCATGGCGGCCATGAAGCCGCGGACGGGCGACGGCCCGCTCGAGGTCACCAAGGAGGGGCGGGGCATCGTCATGCGCGTACCGCTCGAGGGCGGCGGTCGGCTTGTCGTCGAACTGACCCCTGATGAGGCGGACGCCCTGGGTGACGCCCTGAAGAAGGTCGTCGGCTGACCCCCCAAGGACGCTGACAGCACTTCCACCTTCTGCATTCTCTGCGCTGCCCCGACCGCGATCAGCGGCCGGGGCAGCGTTGTGTCGTGTTCGAGGACAGCATCCCCTCCGGAGCCACGCCGTGACCTTCTCCCCGCCCGCCCCGCCCGCCTTCGCCGACTGCAGCCCCCGCCAGAAGGCGGCCCGGGTCCTCTCCGACGTGCTGGCGCCGGCGAACCTGGTGGTGGCCCTGCTCCTGCTGATCGGCTGGCACAGCACCGCCTCGTGGACCGGGCTCGGCTGGGGCCTGCTCGGCGCGCTGTTCTGCGGGGTGGTCCCGATCGGCGTCATCGTCCTCGGCGTGCGCCGGGGGGCGCTGACCGACCAGCACATCCGGGTGCGGCGCCAGCGGCTCGTCCCGATGGGCTTGAGCCTGCTCTCCGTCGTCGCCGGGATCACCCTGCTGCACGTCCTCGGCGCGCCCGGGGAGGTCTTCGCGCTCGTCGTCGCGATGCTCGTGGGCCTGGTCTCGTCCCTGCTGGTCACGGTCGGCTGGCAGATATCGATCCACATGTCGGTGGCCGGCGGCACGGTGATGATCCTGGCGCTCGTCTTCGGTCCGCCGGTGCTGCCCGCGGCCCTGATCGCCGCCGCCGTCGGCTGGTCCCGTCTGGTGCTGAAGGCGCACACCCCGGCCCAGCTGCTCGCCGGCGCCGCTCTGGGCGGCACGGCCGCGCTCACCTTCGCGCTCCTGAGCTGAGCACACGAGGGGCCGGGCGGCCGGCGTGCGGCGCTCAGCGTCGGACGGCGCAGAGCAGCCCGTCGCCCACCGGCAGCAGCGCGGCCTCCAGGGCCGGGCTCTCCCGGACGCTGCGCAGCAGCTCGCGGACGCGGAGCACCTCCACCGGCTGGGCCGCGGAGTCGACCGTACGGCCGTCGGAGAAGACCCCTTCGAAGCACACCAGCCCGCCGGGACGCAGCAGCCGCAACGATTCGGCGAGGTAGTCGAGGGACTCGGTGGGGTCCCCGTCGCAGAAGACGAGGTCGTACCCGCCGTCGGCGAGCCGGGGCAGGACGTCGAGGGCGCGGCCGGGGATGAAGCGGGCGCGGTTGCCCGCGAAGCCGGCGGCGCGGAAGGCCTGGCGGGCGAAGGCCTGCCGGTCCGGCTCGGGATCCACCGTGGTCAGCACCCCGTCGGGGCGCATGCCGTGCAGGAGGTGGATGCCGGAGACGCCCGTTCCGGTGCCGATCTCGGCGACCGCCTTGGCGTCCGCGGTGGCGGCCAGCAGGCGCAGCGCGGCCCCGGTGCCGGGGGAGACGGAGCGCAGGCCCGCTTCCCTGGACCGGTCGCGGGCCCATCGCAGAGCGTCGTCCTCGGCGACAAACGCGTCGGCGAACGCCCAGCTCGTCTGCCGGTTGCCGGTAATGACCCTCTCCTGTCCCCATAGTTGGCGCAACGGTGACTGTATCCGCTGACGTCGGGAACCCGCAGATGGGACCGGGCGTTGTGCAGGGTGTGTGCGGGATCAGAAGGGACGGCGCCGGGCAGATCGACGGCCGGGGCCGCTCCGGGACCTAAATCCCGCGTAAAGATACTGCAAAAACGCTTATCCGGAGCTGACAGAGGGGGTGGCTATGGTAGGGACTCCACTGGACACCACCAGAGCCGACAGGGGAGGTGCGGCTGCGCCTGTGGATCGTGGGGGCGTACTGAGACGCCTCTTCTGGTCGGCGGGTGAGCCGAAATCCGTGACCTACATTGCTGACCGCTTCCACACCGCCGACGCCGCAACCACCGCGACCTTTGCCGCCGATGCGGGCTCCCAGGCGTGGACCCCCCCTTCGTGGGAGGAGATCGTCAGCACGCACAGCGCGCGGGTCTACCGCCTTGCCTACCGTCTGACGGGTAACCAGCACGACGCCGAGGACCTGACGCAAGAGGTCTTCGTCCGCGTCTTCCGCTCCCTCTCCACGTACACGCCCGGCACCTTCGAGGGCTGGCTCCACCGCATCACGACGAACCTGTTCCTGGACATGGTCCGCCGCAAGCAGCGGATCCGCTTCGACGCGCTCGCCGACGACGCCGCCGAGCGGCTGCCGAGCCGTGAGCCGTCCCCGCAGCAGGTGCTGCACGACACCCACTTCGACGCGGACGTCCAGCAGGCGCTGGACACCCTCGCGCCCGAGTTCCGCGCGGCCGTGGTGCTCTGCGACATCGAGGGCCTGTCGTACGAGGAGATCGCCGCCACGCTCGGCGTGAAGCTCGGCACCGTGCGCAGCCGGATCCACCGCGGCCGTTCGCACCTGCGCAAGGCGCTCAAGCACCGGTCTCCCGCGGCCCGTGCCGAGCAGCGCGCCCTGGCGGGTGTGTCCATGGGCGCCCCGGGCGCCGGGGGAGAGGGCGGAGCCGAGTGAGCGAAGTCAGTCCGTCTCCTGCCGAACAGCACCTGGGCGACCGGCTTGCCGCCCTGGTGGACGGGGAGCTGAAGCACGACGCGCGGGAGCGCGTCCTGGCCCACCTGGCGACGTGCGCCAAGTGCAAGGCCGAGGCCGATGCCCAGCGCCGTCTGAAGACCATGTTCGTGGAGAGCGCGCCACCGCCGCTGTCCGCGGGACTGCTGGCGCGGCTCCAGGGGCTCCCGGGCGGCGCCCCCGACGGCTCCGCCGGTCCGCTCGGCGGTCCGCCAGGCCCTCCCGGCCCGACGGCGGCCGACCCCTTCGACGCGTTCGCGTACGGGCTGCCCCCGGCCGCCCGGCCGCAGCAGGGCTTCCGCATCCACGAGATGGGCCGGCCGCGCCGGCGGTTCGCCTTCGTCGCCGCCGGAGCCGTGTCCCTGGCCGCGCTCGCCCTGGGCGGTGCGCTGCCGCAGGAGGGCCTGGACCCGAGCGTCCGGGGGGATTCCCCCGCGCCCGCCTCCAGGACCGGCCCCGCCCTGCCCGTGACCGACGCGTCGGTCCGTGAGCGCATGCCCACGCCCGCGGCCGTCCCGACCCTCCTGTCGACCGCCGCGACGCCCCTCCCGCCCGTACACCCCACCCCCGCGAGCCCCGCGCGTCCGGTCTCCCTGCTGCGCTGACCCCGGAGCTGGTTGAATCAGCTGCACATGCGCACAGGTACGCGGGGAGCGCCCATGGCCGACAGGCAGCAGACCGATCCGGCTCCACAGTGGTGGAGCCGGCCCGAGGGCACGGCTGACGGCCGCCCCGACACAGTGCCCGCCCCACGGCCCGGAGCCGGGGACGGGCCCGGCCGGGGGGCGGGGCAGGAGTCCGCGGCCGAGGACGGCGTACCGGCGGCCCGCGAGAGCGGCCCGGACGGCGAACCGCCGGCCCGCGAGGTGCGCTACGACCCCTGGGGCGAGCAGCCGCTCCAGGTCGTGGACCGCGGCAAGGACCGGCGCGGCTTCCGGCTGTGGCAGGTGGCGGCCCTCAGCGCCGGAACCGCCCTGCTCGCCGGCGGGATCGGCGGCTACGTCGGGGTCCTCGCCGAACGGCAGAGCAGCACCCGGCTGGAGCTCCCCCAGGCCGCCGTCGCCGACAAGGGCCGGGCGCCCGAGAGCGTGGCCGGGATCGCCGCCACCGCGCTCCCCGGAGTGGTCACCCTGCACGTGCGGGGCGAGAAGGGCGGTGGCACGGGCACCGGCTTCGTCCTCGACGAGCAGGGCCACATCCTGACCAACAACCACGTGGTCGCCGACTCCAAGGAGATAGCGGTCACCTTCAGCACCGGCGAGAGCGTCACCGCCGAGCTGGTCGGCCGCGACTCCGGGTACGACCTGGCCGTGGTCAAGGTCAGCGGCGTACGGGGCCTGCGCCCGCTGAGCCTGGGGAACTCCGAGAACGTGAAGGTCGGCGACCCGGTGGTGGCCATCGGCGCGCCCTTCGACCTCTCCAACACCGTCACCGCCGGCATCATCAGCGCCACCGGCCGGCCCGTCACCGCGGGCGGCGACAAGGGCGACGGAAGCGACATCAGCTACGTCGACGCCCTCCAGACCGACGCGCCGATCAACCCCGGCAACTCCGGCGGCCCCCTCCTCGACGCCAGGGCCCACGTGGTCGGCATCAACAGCGCCATCCGCGGCGCCGACAAGGACGACCCCAGCCGCCAGGGCGGCTCCATCGGGCTCGGCTTCGCCATCCCCATCAACCAGGGCAAGCGCGTCGCCGAGGAGCTCATCCGCACCGGCCGCGCCACGCACCCCGTCATCGGGGTCACCCTCGACATGGACTACACGGGCGACGGAGCCCGGGTCGGGGACAAGGGCGAGGACGGCAAGCCCTCCGTGATCGCCGACGGGCCGGGCGCCCGCGCCGGGATCAAGGCCGGCGACGTCATCACCAAGGTGGACGGACAGCGCGTCCGGGGCGGTGACGAGCTCATCATCAAGATCAGGGCGCACCGCCCGGGCGATCCGCTCACCCTCACCGTGCTGCGCGAGGGCCGCGAACGCACGCTGCAGGTGGTCCTCGGATCGGCGAACGGATCATGAGCGGCGGGTGACGGGCGGGTGAAACCGTCACGGAGGCCGCACACAGGTATGGGTGTGCGGACAACGCCGGGTACCGTGTGTTCGGGCCCGAAGTGAGACAGAGCCGAGGAGCGGCAAGGTGTTCAACGACATAGGCGCACTCGAACTCGTCACGATCGTGGTGCTCGGTATCCTCGTCTTCGGCCCGGAGAAGCTGCCCAAGGTCATCGCGGACGTGACCGGCTTCATCCGGAAGATCCGTGCCTTCTCGGACAGCGCGAAGCAGGACATCCGCTCCGAACTCGGCCCGGAATTCAAGGACTTCGAGTTCGAGGACCTGAATCCGAAGACGTTCATCCGCAAGCAGCTGACCGAGAACGAGGACCTGAGGGAACTCCGTAGCAGCTTCGACCTCCGCAAGGAGCTCAACGACGTCACCGACGCCGTGAACGGCGACGGGGCCACCCCCGCGGCGCCCTCCTCGTCGGCCGCCGCCACGCCCATCGGCACAGGCCCCGATCTGCTCAAGAAGCCCGTCGCCCCAGCCGGGGACCAGCCCTCGCGCTTCGACGCCGACGCCACGTGACACGCGGCCTGCCCGGCGTTTCGCGGTCGGGTGGCTATCCTCCATCTGTTGTCCGGACCCAGGACGCCCGAGGGAGGGGGTCCCCCCAGCCCAGCGAGGGGGAGGGCCGTTCCGGACCCCACGGAACGAGAGGCCGCTCAGATGGAGACGACGAGCAGTAGCCGGGTCGGGGCGCAGACCGCCGAGGCACCCGCCACCGCCGCCGCACCCGCGCAGGAACCGCAGACCGACGCGCAGACCGACGCGCAGACCGACACACAGCCGCAGGAGGCCGCCGCACCGGTGCCGGCCGCCCGGCGGACGGCCGAGGGCTTCCTGGCCGCCGACTTCCCCTGGTACGGGCTGGACGGGGCCTTCACCGGCCCCCGCTGGCTGATGCAGGTCGGCACCGCCGCCGACGGGACCGTGGAGCACGGCTCCACCGGCCACGGCGACGAGCCCTCCGCCCGGGGCGAGATCGCCACCGGCGAGAAGGAGCGCTTCGCGGTGGTCATCACCGTGGCGAGCAACCCGCTGCGCCGCAGCGCCGACGGCACCGGCGTCCTGGAGGCCACCTCGGTCTCCTCGGCGGCCTGGCTGGCCGGCTCCGGGCTGCTGGCCTACAGCTGGCCGGGGCAGATGGACCACTCCCTGCGCGACGACTGGCTCGACCAGCAGACCGAGGCCGCGTGGGAGCTCGCGGACGACCTCGCCGGGGAGGACTGGTCGACGCTGTCGCTGCCGGTGGACGGGGAGCCGACGCCGTTCCACTACCGCGAGTCCGAGTTCGGGTGGGTGCTGGCCGGCTCGACCGGCAGCGGGGTCCACCTCGGCGCCTACGGGCGCGGGATGAGTGCGTACGGGCTCGGCTTCTCGGCGATCGCGGACCTGGCGACGTACGAGTAGGCGCGCGGGTACGGAAAAGGGCACCGCCGGCCGGCGGTGCCCTTTTTCTCGTGCTGCGCCGCCCCGGTGCGGGCCGTGCCCGGCCCGATCCGGAAGAGGCGGCCTAGAACTTGTTGCGCGGGGTGATGCCCAGGGACATGCCCGAGAGGCCGCGGGCGCGGCCGCCGAGCTTGCCGGCGATGGAGCGCAGGGCCGCACCGGCCGGGGAGTCCGGGTCGGACAGGACGACGGGCTTGCCGTCGTCGCCGCCCTCGCGCAGGCGCACGTCGATCGGGATGGAGCCCAGCACCGGCACCGAGGCGCCGACCGTCTTGGTCAGCCCGTCGGCGACCTTCTGGCCACCGCCCGAGCCGAAGACGTCCACCATCTCGTCGCAGTGCGGGCACGGCAGGCCCGACATGTTCTCGACGACGCCGACGATCTTCTGGTGGGTCTGTACGGCGATCGAGCCGGCCCGCTCCGCGACCTCGGCCGCGGCCTGCTGCGGGGTGGTGACGACGAGGATCTCGGCGTTCGGCACGAGCTGGGCCACCGAGATCGCGATGTCGCCGGTGCCCGGCGGCAGGTCCAGCAGCAGGACGTCCAGGTCGCCCCAGAACACGTCCGCCAGGAACTGCTGCAGGGCGCGGTGCAGCATCGGTCCGCGCCACACCACCGGGGCGTTGCCCGGGGTGAACATGCCGATGGAGATGACCTTCACGCCGTGCGCCGACGGCGGCATGATCATGTTCTCGACCTGCGTCGGGCGGCCCTCGACACCCAGCATGCGCGGCACGCTGTGGCCGTAGATGTCGGCGTCGACCACGCCGACCTTCAGACCGTCCGCCGCCATCGCCGCGGCCAGGTTGACCGTGACCGAGGACTTGCCGACGCCGCCCTTGCCGGAGGCGACCGCGTACACGCGGGTCAGCGAGCCCGGCTTGGCGAAGGGCACCTCGCGCTCGGCGGTGCCGCCGCGCAGGGTGGCGGCCAGGTCCTTGCGCTGCTCGTCGCTCATCACGTCGAGGGTGACGGCGACGGAGGTGACGCCCGCGACCTTCTCGACGGCCTCGGTGACGTTCTTGGTGATGGTCTCGCGCATGGGGCAGCCCGACACCGTGAGGTAGACCGTGACGGCGACCGCGCCACCGTCACCGATCTCCACCGATTTGACCATGCCGAGCTCGGTGATCGGCCGGTGGATCTCGGGGTCGTTCACCGTCGCCAGAGCGTCCAGGATCGCGTCCTGCTCAGGCACGGCGGCGGAGCTTGTGTCGGTAGCCATGCCCCGATGGTACGGCTCGGTAGCAGGGCTCGGGAAAGCCCGTCAGCGGTCGCCTTCATCACGTTCAGCCGGGAATAGCCGCCGCTCGTCCATCTCCTTGATCAGGTCCTGGAACTCGGATCTGATCCAGTCGCGCGTCGCGACCTCCCCCAGACCCATCCGCAGGGCCGCGATCTCGCGGGTCAGGTACTCCGTGTCGGCGATGGACCGCTCGTTCTGCTTGCGGTCCTGCTCCAGGTTGACCCGGTCGCGGTCGTCCTGCCGGTTCTGCGCGAGCAGGATCAGCGGAGCGGCGTACGAGGCCTGCAGCGACAGCATCAGCGTCAGGAAGATGAACGGGTACTTGTCGAACCGCAGGTCGTCCGGCGCGAAGATGTTCCACAGCACCCACACCACGATGACCAGGGTCATCCAGACGATGAACCGGCCCGTGCCGAGGAACCGCGCCACCTTCTCCGACAGCCGCCCGAAGGCCTCCGGGTCGTACTCGGGCAGCAGGGAGCGCCGCGGCGCCCGCGGCAGGTCCAGGCGGACCCGCGAGCGGGTCAGCGCGCTCGACCCGGTGCCCTGGGCCGACTTCCCCGCCCGTTCCGCGGACCGTTCCGCCGCCTCCGCCGCCAGCCCGTGCTCGCGCGCCTGCACCCGTGCCTGCTCGCGCCGCTCCCGGATCTGCTCGCGCCGCCGCTCACGCGCCTGCTCACCGCGCCCCCGGTCGAAGCGCCCTCGCTCACTGGCCACGCAAGGCCTCCTCGGAATGGAACTCCGTCTCCCGCCAGTCGTCCGGCAGCAGGTGGTCCAGTACGTCGTCCACGGTCACCGCGCCCAGCAGGGAGCCGCTCTCGTCGACCACCGGCACCGCCACCATGTTGTAGGCGGCCAGGTGCGTGGTCACCGCGGGCAGCGAGGCGTCCGGCCGCAGCGGCGGCAGGTCCGTGTCCACGATCGAGCTGACCAGCGTGAACGGCGGGTCCCGCAGCAGCCGCTGGAAGTGCACGGTGCCCAGGTACTTGCCCGTGGGCGTCTCGTCCGGCGGCCGGCACACGTACACCTGCGCCGCCAGCGCCGGCGACAGGTCCGCCTGCCGTACGCGGGCCAGCGCGTCCGCGACCGTCGCGTCCGGCCGCAGCACGATCGGCTCGGTGGTCATCAGACCGCCCGCGGTGTTCTCCTCGTAGGACAGCAGGCGCCGCACGTCGGCCGCGTCGTCCGGCTGCATCAGCGTCAGCAGCCGCTCCTTGTCGTCCTCCGGCAGCTCGGAGAGCAGGTCGGCCGCGTCGTCCGGGTCCATCGCCTCCAGGACGTCGGCGGCGCGCTCCTCCTTCAGCTTGCCGAGGATCTCCACCTGCTCGTCCTCCGGCAGCTCCTCCAGGACGTCCGCGAGCCGGTCGTCGTCGAGGGCGTTGGCGACCTCGGCGCGCCGCTTCGGCGTCAGGTGGTGCAGGACGTTCGCGACGTCCGCCGGGCGCATCTGCTCGAAGGTGGCGACCAGGTTCTCCGCGCCCTGCCCGTGCTCCTCCAGCGAGAAGCCCGTCACGGCCGACCACTCCACCGTCAGCGTCTCGCCGCGCCGGCGCAGGGCCCCCGACTTGCCCTTCCGCACGAAGATCCGGTCGATCTCCCAGTCCCGGCGGGCCGGCAACTGCTGGATGGCCACGTCCAGGACGGTGACCTCCTCGCCGCTCGCGACCAGCGTCACCCGGCGGTCGAGCAGCTCGCCCAGGACCAGCCGCTCGGTGGGGCGCTGCTCGAAGCGCCGCATGTTGACGACACCGGTGGTGATGACCTGCCCGGACTCCACGCCCGTGACGCGCGTCATCGGCAGGAAGATCCGGCGTCGGCTGACCACCTCGACCACCAGACCCAGCAGCCGGGGCGGCCGGCCGCCGACGCGCAGCATCGCGACCAGATCGCGGACGCGCCCGACCTGGTCGCCGTTGGGGTCGAAGACGGGCACACCCGACAGATGCGAGACGAAGATCCGCGGGGCGCCTGCAGCCATCCGAGCGCCTCCTAGAGCGTCCACCAACAGTCGTACGGGCCCTCAGGCTAGCCCGTGCCGCGGGCAAGCGTCCTGGTGGGCGGTCCGCCCGGGGCCCGGCGGGCCCTCCCCCCGCCTCCGCGGGGCGCGGTCGCGGGCGGCGGCGTACGGCCGGGTACGCTGCCTGCTGCTCGCAGACGACCGACGAGAGGCACCCGCACGTGACCGCCTACTTCCCTGCCGCGCGGCTGCGCCGGGCCGCCTTCATCGGTGTGCTGTGCGCGGGCCTCGCCGTCACCGGTACGGGCTGCGGGGAGGACCCCGACGAGGGCACGAACGGTGTCGGCAAGCTCTCCGCCGACAAGATCGAGGAGAAGGCGAAGGCGGCCGCCACCGGCGCCGACTCGGTGCACCTGTCCGGCACGCTGGTCAGCGGCGGCAAGTCCTTCACGCTCGACATGCGGCTGAAGTCGGACGGCGGCTCCGGCGAGGTGAAGTCGAAGGACGACACCTTCCAGCTGCTGCGCGTGGGCGAGCAGCTGTACCTCAAGGCGAGCGCGGCGTTCTGGGGACAGTCCGACTCGGCCGGCAAGCTCGGCGACAAGTACGTGAAGGTGCCCGAGGGCGACCCCTCGTACAAGCAGTTCCGCGGGTTCACCGACATGGACGTGCTGCTGGACGGGCTGCTCGGCCTGGAGGGCGAGCTCGCCAAGGGCTCGTACACGAAGGTCGGGCACACCCGCGCGGTGCAGGTCACCGCGGACGCGGGCAAGGGCGGCAAGCTCTCGGTGTCCCTGGAGGGCACCCCGTACCCGCTGCTCATGGAGCGGGCCGGCGGCGCCGGCCGGGTCGA
This sequence comes from Streptomyces sp. NPDC005533, assembly GCF_042871845.1. Lineage (NCBI taxonomy): Bacteria > Bacillati > Actinomycetota > Actinomycetes > Kitasatosporales > Streptomycetaceae > Streptomyces > Streptomyces sp. NPDC005533. The sequence continues at coordinate 94,206 of NZ_JBIAJH010000006.1, forward strand.
ACTCGCGGAGTGGGGCAAGCCGTTCCCGCTGGACCCGCCCGCGCAGGACCAGACGGTCGACTACGGCAGCCAGCTGCCGACGACGAAGGAGACGAAGGACCAGAGCGGCGAGCCCGCCCCGGCCTCCTCCAAGGGCTCCGGCCAGGGCGCGAACCCCACCAAGCCCTGAGCCGTCCTCGGGCCACCGACCGCTCCGCCAGGGTCGCGGAGCGGTCAGGCAGGAACCGAAGGAGACGGCCTAACCCCGGGCGGCCTTCTTGCGCTTCAGGAGGAGCTTCGGGAGGCCCGCCGGGATCGGCTTGCGCGTGATCGCGGGGGAGGCCAGGGGGGCCGCCGCCAGCGAGCCCTCCGGCAGTTCGGACCGCACCGACAGCGGCTCCAGCCGCAGCAGCCGGCACTCCCGCGCCCACCGCTCCGTCATGTCCTCGGAGTCGGGCGCGTTCAGCCGCTTGCCCTTGAGCTCGGCCACCGCCGCCGCCCACTCCTCGCCGCGCGGCGGGAGCTCGCGCACGGTCGCCGTCCAGGCCACCAGCCGACCGCCCTTGTCCTTGCTCCGCACGGTCACCTCGGCCGCCGCGCCGTCCGCCAGCCCCGGGAACGGCTGCTCACCGGGCCCGTCGCCCACGACGTGCGCCGCGCCGTCCACCCAGGCGTGCCACAGGGCGCGGTCCGCCCCGGCGCCGCGGACCCAGATCAGGCCGGACTTCTTGGTGGCCTCCTCGACGAGGGCCAGGTCGAGCGTGCTGAGAGTCATGCGGACAGGGTAGGGGGTCCCTCCGTCCGCCCTACAGCCAGCCGTGGCGGCGCAGCGCGCGGTGGATGGTGAAGCAGATCCCGACGATCGTGACCATCACCATCGGGTAGCCGTACTTCCACTGGAGCTCGGGCATGTGCTCGAAGTTCATCCCGTACACGCCGCAGATCATCGTCGGCACGGCGATGATCGCCGCCCACGAGGTGATCTTGCGCATGTCCTCGTTCTGGGCGACGGTCGCCTGCGCGAGGTTGGCCTGCAGGATCGAGTTCAGCAGCTCGTCGAAGCCCACCACCTGCTCGTGCACCCGCGCCAGGTGGTCGGCGACGTCCCGGAAGTACTTCTGGATGTCCGGGTCCACCAGCCGCATCGGCCGTTCGCTCAGCAGCTCCATCGGACGCAGCAGCGGCGAGACGGCCCGCTTGAACTCCAGCACCTCGCGCTTGAGCTGGTAGATGCGGCCCGCGTCGCCGCCGCGCGCACTGCCCTTGGCGGGGGCGGCGAAGACGTCGCTCTCCACCTCGTCGATGTCGTCCTGCACGGCCGCCGCGACCGCGATGTACCCGTCGACGACGTGGTCGGCGATGGAGTGCAGGACCGAGGAGGGGCCCTTGGCGAGGAGGTCGGGGTCGTCCTGGAGCCGGTGCCGCAGCCCCTTGAGGGAGCCCTGGCCGCCGTGCCGCACGGTGATGACGAAGTCGGGCCCGGTGAAGCACATCACCTCGCCGGTCTCCACCACCTCGCTGGTGGCGGTCAGTTCGGCGTGCTCGACGTAGTGGATCGTCTTGAAGACGGTGAAGAGCGTGTCGTCGTAGCGTTCCAGCTTCGGCCGCTGGTGGGCGTGGACCGCGTCCTCCACGGCCAGCGGGTGCAGTCCGAAGGTGGCGGCGATCCCGGCGAACTCGGCCCCGGTCGGCTCGTGCAGGCCGATCCAGGCGAAACCGCCGTCCTCGCGGACCCGGCGGATCGCCTCACGCGGCGTCAGACACGCCGGCCCCAGCACGCGCCGGCCGTCGCGGTACACGGCGCAGTCGACCACCGCGCTGCTCGCCGACGGGTCACGGGTGGTGTCGTAGCCGGGCTGGGCGGGGGTGGACTTGCGCAGCGCCGGGCGGACGGCCGCACGCAGGTAGGGCAGCATCGACATGGCAGGCTCCTTCGCACGCACGGCTGCGGACCGTACGGGTGGGAGACCCTCCACGACCGCGGGCGGGCAGGCCCGGGCTCGGGGGAGGGAACAGGACGGGAGGACAAAGTTCTGCCGTCGCTCTTCTACTGATCGGGAGATCAGACGGGGCGGGAAGCGGCCGTCACAGAAGCGGAAGAGCGATTGGTACTGCACGATCGACTTCGATCCATTGCAGCCCCACCTCCTCCGGCCGGTCCCCCGTGGGGGAGGTCCTGTCTCCGGGGTGCCAGGCATGCTTCGGCACGCGGCCCCGAACAGCTGTCAACACTATCAGCCGACGGATGGTCAAGACCCGCCCTTTACCCGCCTGATACGAGTTCTATGCTCGCTCCATGGCAGAAATTCTGGCCCTCGTCGAGGCCCGGCTGCGCACCGCGTTCGGTGAACCCGACGCCCGCGCCGCCGTCACCTTCCTGGGCACCGACCGCATCGAGGTACTCCGTTTCGCCGAGGGCGACCTCGTGCGCTACGCGACCCTCGGGATGTCCGCGCACCCGATGACCGATCCGACCGCCGTGGTCGCCGACCCCGTACGGGGCCCGCGCGCCGAGCTCGTGCTGACCGTACGGGGAGGGCTGGCGCCCACCGACAAACTGCTCAGGCCGCTCGCGGTGCTGGCCGCGTCCCCGCAGGTCGAAGGGCTCGTCGTGGCGCCCGGGGCCTCGCTGGACGTGGGCGATCCGCTGTGGGACGGGGCCCCCTTCAGCTCCGTCCTCGTGGCGGAACCCGGCGGTCTGGTGGAGGACCTGGAGCTCGACGAGCCCATGGATCCCGTGCAGTTCCTGCCCCTGCTGCCCATGACGGCGAACGAGGCCGCGTGGAAACGGGTGCACGGCGCGGCCGCCCTCCAGGAACGCTGGCTCGCGCGCGGGACGGACCTGCGGGACCCTTTGCGTACCGCCGTCGCGCTGGACTGACGGCCCGGACGGGTGACCGCGCCTTGACGGGCGGCCGGGCGGGGAGGAGCGTGGCTTCCTATGAGGGGTGAACCAAGTTGCCCGAAGTGCGGTGGCCGGGTCAGGGCGCCCGGACTTTTCTCCGACTCCTGGCAATGTGCGCTGCACGGCGCCGTCCACCCCCTCCAACCCGTCATCCCGCCCAGTGTCGAAGGCCTGGGCGTGGTGGTGCACCGGGCCCGGGTGCCGGTGTGGATGCCGTGGCCGCTGCCGGTGGGGTGGCTGTTCACCGGGATCGCGTCCGCCGGTGACGACCGCAGCGGCGGCCGGGCGACGGCCGTGGCCTGTTCGGGCCCCGGCCCGCTGGGCGGCATCGGCGAGCTGGTGCTCGTCGCCGAGGAACTGGGCGTGGGCCTCGGTGCGCGGTACGCGGGCATCGACGGACCCGACCCCGGCTCCTACATCGACGTCTCGTCACCGCCGCACGCCAAGGTCGTCGCCGCGGGCCGGCCGAGCCCGCTGTGGCACCTGAACGGAGCCCCCGACGACCGGGCCGTCTTCGCGGGGGAGGCGAGGGGCTTGTGGCTCTGGGCCATCGTCTGGCCGGAGCAGTCCGGCCTCCTCATGTACGACGAGCTCGTCCTCACCGACCTCCGCGACGCGGGAGCGGAGGTCGAGCTCCTTCCTTGCGGGGCCCTGAGCCCGCGCATCCTGGGCCCGGCGTAGATCCTTCCGGGGCGGGGTGCCCCTTGCGCCCGGTTATCCTGGAGTGTCCCCCACCCGTCCGTACGACCTCTGGAGCTCGGCTGTGCGCATCGACCTGCACGCCCACTCCACGGCGTCCGACGGTACGGACACCCCTGCCGAGCTGGTGCTGGGCGCCGCCGCCGCGGGGCTCGACGTGGTCGCGCTGACCGATCACGACACCGTGGGCGGATACGGGGAGGCCCTCGCGGCCCTTCCCGCCGGACTGACCCTCGTGACCGGGGCCGAGCTGTCCTGCCGGCTCGACGGGATCGGCGTGCACATGCTCGCCTACCTCTTCGATCCGCAGGAGCCGGAGCTCGCCCGCGAGCGGGAGCTCGTCCGGGACGACCGCACCCCCCGCGCCCGGACCATGGTCGACAAGCTGCGCGCGCTCGGCGTCGACGTCACCTGGGAGCAGGTGGCGCGGATCGCCGGCGAGGGCTCGGTCGGGCGGCCGCACGTCGCCACCGCCCTCGTCGAGCTGGGTGTCGTGCCCACCGTCTCGGACGCCTTCACGCCCGACTGGCTCGCCGACGGCGGCCGCGCGTACGCCGAGAAGCACGAGCTCGACCCCTTCGACGCCATCCGCCTGGTCAAGGCGGCCGGCGGTGTCACCGTCTTCGCGCACCCCGCCGCCGTCAAGCGCGGCCGGTGCGTGCCCGAGTCCGCGATAGCCGAGCTGGCGGCCGCGGGCCTGGACGGCATCGAGGTGGACCACATGGACCACGACGCCGACACCCGCGCGCGGCTGCGCGGCCTGGCGGCCGACCTCGGACTGCTGACCACCGGGTCCAGCGACTACCACGGCAGCCGCAAGACCTGCCGCCTCGGGGAGTACACGACCGACCCCGAGATCTACGGCGAGATCACGCGCCGCGCGACCGGGGCCTTCCCCGTGCCCGGCGCCGGCGGACGCGAGCGCTGACCGGCCCCTCACGGCCCGCTCCACCCGTCCCCACCCCTTTTCGCGACACCCCTCTCTCCTGCAAGGCATCACTGTGTTTGATTTCGCCGTCTTCGGATCCCTTTTTCTCACGCTTTTTGTGATTATGGACCCCCCGGGGATCACGCCGATCTTCCTCGCCCTGACCTCCGGCCGCCCCGTCAAGGTGCAGCGCCGGATGGCGTGGCAGGCCGTCTGCGTGGCCTTCGGTGTCATCGCCGTCTTCGGCATCTGCGGTCAGCAGATCCTGGACTACCTGCACGTGTCCGTCCCGGCGCTGATGATCGCCGGCGGTCTGCTGCTCCTGCTCATCGCGCTGGACCTGCTCACCGGCAAGACCGACGAGCCGAAGCAGACCAAGGACGTGAACGTGGCCCTGGTGCCGCTGGGCATGCCGCTGCTCGCCGGGCCCGGTGCGATCGTGTCCGTGATCCTGGCCGTGCAGAAGGCGGACGGCGCCGTCGGCCAGGTCTCCGTCTGGGCCGCGATCATCGCCATGCACGTCGTGCTGTGGATCACCATGCGCTATTCGCTGGTGATCATCCGGGTCATCAAGGACGGCGGCGTCGTCCTCGTGACGCGGCTCGCCGGCATGATGCTGTCGGCGATCGCCGTCCAGCAGATCATCAACGGCGTGCTCCAGGTCGTACGGGGCGCCTGAGCCGACGGCCCCGCGCATGCGAACGCCCCCGCACCGGGTCGGTGCGGGGGCGCGAACGTTTTCGTGCGGGCGTCAGAGGGACGCGCTCTCGGCCGGTCGGATCAGAATGCGCTGGCCGACGGCTGCGGCCTGCTGCACGATCCGGTTGACGGAGGCCGCGTCCACGACGGTGCTGTCCACGGCGGATCCGTCGACGTCGTCCAGGCGCAGAATCTCGAAGCGCATGGGGCTTCTCCCTTCGTCAGTGTTCTCCTTGCAGAGGGTTCAACGAAGTGTAGGCCGCAATCATTCCCTACGCTAAGGAAATTTTTTCACTGGCTAAGTACTAGCCGGTGCAGGTGTCCCAGAAGGCGGCCAGCGCGGCGGCCGTGACCGCCGGATCCTCGGCGTTCGGGGAGTGCCCCGTACCCGGGACGACCACCCGCTCGGCGCCCAGGCGCCGGGCCATCTCGTCCAGCAGCGGGACCGGCCACGCGTCGTCGACGGCCCCCGAGAGGACCAGCTTCGCCAGCCCGGTCCGGCCCAGCTCCGCCACCCGGTCGGGCTCGGAGATCAGCACCCGGCCCGTGACGATCAACTGCTCGGGAACGGTCGCCACCCACCGCCCCCGCAGGAACTCCGCCAGCTCGGCGGAGTCCGCGGCCGCGTCCTGCGGATCGTGGGCGCGCATCGCCGCCCAGATGGCCGGCATGTCCCCGCCCATCGCCTCCAGCGCCGCCACCAGCAGCTTCGTACGCGCCTGCTGCTCCTCGGCGATCGCGGCGGGGCCGCTGCTCATCAGGGTGAGCGAGGCGAAGGGCGAGGCGTCGCGGAGCACCGCGGCGCGCGAGACCAGCCCGCCGAGCGAGTGGCCGACCAGGTGCACCCGGTCCGATCCCAGGGCGCGGACCTGCGCGAGCACGTCCCGTCCCAGCTCCTCCAGGGCGTACGCCGACTCCTCGCGCGGGCCCGGGCTCTCGTACTGGCCGCGCCCGTCGACGGCGATCACCCGGTAGCCGGCGGCGGCCAGCGGCTCCAGGAGGCCGATGAAGTCCTCCTTGCTGCCCGTGAAGCCGGGGACCAGCAGGGCGGTGCCGCGGACGGGCTCACCGGCTTCGTGCACGGCGAAGGCGCCGCGATCGGTGGTGAGGAGGTACGCGCGGGCGGCGGCGGGCAGGGTCAGGCGCGGCGGCTTGCTCATGGGCCAGAGGTTACCGGCCCGTAGGTTCCGGGCGCAGCCTCCCCCGGACGACCCCGGGTACGCCGACGGCCCCGGCCCCCTCGGAAGGGGGACGGGGCCGTCGGTGCGGTGCTCGGGTGCCTACGCCTCCGGGGCGGCCGCGACCTTGCGGGTGCGGGTGCGCTTCGGCTTGGCGGGCGCCTCCTCGGCCACGGCGGCGGCCTCGGCGACCGGAGCGGCCTCGGCGACCTTGCGGGTGCGGGTCCGCTTCGGCTTGGCCGGAGCCTCCTCCGCCACGGCCACCGCGGCGGCCTCGGCGACCGGAGCGGCCTCCGCGACCTTGCGGGTCCGGGTGCGCTTCGGCTTGACCGGCGCCTCCTCGGCGACGACGGCGGCCTCGGCGACCGGGGTCACCGGGGCGGCCGCGACCTTGCGGGTGCGCCGCGCCTTGACCGGCTCGACGGGCGGGGCCATCTGGAAGTCCGGCTCGGGGGCGCTCGCCACGATCTTGCGCGGGCGGCGCGCCCGGACGGGCGCGGGCTCCACGGGCGCGGCCATCTGGAAGTCCGGCTCCGGGGCGCTCTCCACGACCTTGCGGGTGCGGGCGCGCCGCGGCGCGGCCGGGGCCTCCTCGGCGACCGGGGTCACCGCGGCCGCGGGAGCCGCGGCCACGGCGGCCGGAGCGGCCTCCACGACCTGAGCGGTCTCCACGGCCTGGGCCGGCACCGCGCCCACACGGGTGCGGCGGCGGCGCGGCCGGCGCGGCTCGTCGACGGCCGGCCCGGCCGGCGCGTCCACCACGGGGGTGACGGCGGCGGCCACGGCGTCCTCGGCCTGCTCCGCACCGCCACGGGTGCGGCGGCGCTGACGCGGCGTACGGGTGCGCGCGGGGCGCTCCTCGGTCACCACGGCGGCAGCGGCCGGACCGGAGCGCCCGCCGCGGCCACCGCGGCCGCCGGTCTCGCCCAGGTCTTCCAGGTTCTCGGCCTTCAGGCCGGCCCGCGTGCGCTCGGCGCGCGGCAGGATGCCCTTGGTGCCGGCCGGGATGTTCAGCTGCTCGAACAGGTGCGGGGACGTGGAGTACGTCTCCACCGGGTCGTGGAAGTCCAGCTCCAGCGCCTTGTTGATCAGCTGCCAGCGCGGGATGTCGTCCCAGTCGACCAGGGTGACGGCGATGCCCTTGTTGCCCGCGCGGCCGGTGCGGCCCACGCGGTGCAGGAAGGTCTTCTCGTCCTCCGGCGTCTGGTAGTTGATGACGTGGGTCACGCCCTCGACGTCGATGCCGCGCGCGGCGACGTCGGTGCACACCAGCACGTCGACCTTGCCGTTGCGGAAGGCGCGCAGCGCCTGCTCGCGCGCACCCTGGCCCAGGTCGCCGTGGACGGCGCCCGAGGCGAAGCCGCGCTTCTCCAGCTGCTCGGCGATGTCGGCCGCCGTGCGCTTGGTACGGCAGAAGATCATGGCCAGGCCGCGGCCCTCGGCCTGCAGGATGCGGGAGACGAGCTCCGGCTTGTCCATGTTGTGCGCGCGGAAGACGTGCTGCGCGATGTTGGCGACGGTCGCGCCCTCGCCGTCCTCGGAGACGGCGCGGATGTGCGTGGGCTGCGTCATGTACCGGCGGGCGAGGCCGATGACCGCGCCCGGCATGGTCGCCGAGAACAGCATCGTCTGCCGCTTCGCCGGCAGGTAGTTCATGATCTTCTCGACGTCGGGCAGGAAGCCCAGGTCGAGCATCTCGTCGGCCTCGTCCAGGACGAGCGCCTTGACGTGCGAGAGGTCGAGCTTCTTCTGCCCGGCCAGGTCGAGCAGGCGGCCCGGGGTGCCGACGATCACGTCGACGCCCTTGTTGAGCGCCTCGACCTGGGGCTCGTACGCGCGGCCGCCGTATATGGCGAGGACGCGGACGTTGCGGACCTTGCCCGCGGTCAGGAGGTCGTTGGTGACCTGGGTGCACAGCTCGCGGGTCGGAACCACCACGAGGGCCTGCGGAGCGTTGGTCAGCTGCTCGGGCTTGGCCCGGCCGGCCTCCACGTCCGCGGGGACGACGACCCGCTCCAGCAGGGGAAGGCCGAAACCGAGCGTCTTGCCGGTACCGGTCTTGGCCTGGCCGATGACGTCCGTGCCGGAAAGGGCGACGGGAAGGGTCATCTCCTGGATCGGGAAGGGGGACACGATGCCGACGGCCTCAAGGGCCTCGGCCGTCTCGGGAAGGATCCCGAGGTCTCGGAACGTAGTCAGGGTGCTGCCTCTTCTGTGAGACGCGGCGCGAGGCGGCGAGGGGGGTCGTACCGTGCCGTGCTTGCAGTACTGCTACGTACGAAGCTGCGCGGGACCACTAGCCTTCGCTCAGGCGCATCTGCCGCTGAGGGGGCCCCTCGTGGGAGGCGGTACGCATGAACGTACGCACCACACCGAGGGCGGTCGGTTGGAGCCGATCGGGCCACCGACCGGGCATCCTCATTCGGATGGCCCGCCGAAAGTTCGGCAGGCGCATTACCACTGTACCCCGGAATCGCGCAGGTGTGTCGGGTGAATTCACCGGGTAGACGCGTTTAGCTGGACAGCCGGTCAACCGGAGTGGTGCCTTGGAGGGCCATTCGGCGGGCTATTGTGCGGAGCATGTCGACCGTAGAAAACGCCTCGCCCGCCGACGACAGCGCACCCGACGAAGCCGTCGGCATCGCTTCCCAGGACTGGGCGACCGCCTCTGCCTCGCCGCAGTACCGGGCCGCCGTCGTGGACCTGCTCGGCGCGCTCGCGTACGGAGAGCTCGCGGCCTTCGAGCGCCTCGCGGAGGACGCGAAGCTCGCGCCCACCCTGGACGACAAGGCCGAGCTCGCCGCGATGGCCTCCGCCGAGTTCCACCACTTCGAGCGGCTGCGGGACCGGCTCACGGCCATCGAGGTCGCGCCCACCGCCGCCATGGAGCCCTTCGCCAAGGGCGTCGACGACTTCCACCGCCAGACCGCTCCGTCGGACTGGCTGGAGGGCCTGGTCAAGGCGTACGTCGGCGACTCCATCGCCAGCGACTTCTACCGCGAGGTCGCCTCCCACCTGGACACCGACACCCGCGCGCTCGTGCTCGGCGTGCTCGACGACACCGGCCACGGCAACTTCGCCGTCGAGAAGGTGCGCGCCGCGATCGAGGCCGACCCGCGCTGCGGCGGCCGGCTCGCGCTGTGGGCCCGCCGGCTGATGGGCGAGGCCCTCTCGCAGGCACAGCGGGTGGTCGCCGAGCGCGACGCCCTCTCGACCATGCTGGTCGGCGGCGTCGACGGCATGGCGGCCGGCTTCGACCTGGCGGCCGTCGGCGAGATGTTCACCCGGATCACCAAGGCCCACACCAAGCGGATGGCCGCCCTCGGCCTCGCCGCCTGACCGGACGGGCCCCACACGGCTCCCCAGGGCCCCCAGGGCTTCGTACGCCGGCCCCGGCGCGCATCGTGCGCGCCGGGGCCGGCCTACGTCCGTCAGCGGATCCTCAGGGGTCAGCCTTGCGACGGGAGTGAAAACGGAGTCCTGCGGGCGGGCCTGCGGGGCCCGGCGGCCGGACGGAGCAACAGGGACAGGACCACGGCCGACACGAGCACCCCGCCGACGAAGGTGGCGGGCAGGGTGTTGTGCCCGGGACCCAGGGCGAAGTGGGTGAGATACGCCCCGAACAACGCCCCCAGCACCCCGCTGACCAGCACCACTCTCCGGGACGGCAGTCGGCGTGCGAGCACTCGGGCGGCTGTTGCGGACAGGGCGAGGCCCAACAGAGCGGAGCCGAGCACTTCCATCAGCAGCATGAGGTCTCTCCCATACGTCAGGGCAAACCGGGTCACTGCGGTCCTACCCGAAGCGGAAGAAAGGGAAACGGCCCGGTGGAAGCAACCACCGGGCCGTTCGCGACAGTTCTCAGAGCGCGCCGAAGCCGACCTTGCGCACGCTCGGCTCACCCAGGTCGACGTACGACAGGCGGTCGGACGGCACCAGGACCTTGCGGCCCTTGTTGTCGGTGAGGCTCAGCAGCGGCTCGTTGCCGGACAGCGCCGCGGTGACGATGCTCTCCAGCTCCTCGGCGCTCAGGTCGCTCTCCAGCACGATCTCCCGGGGTGCGTGCTGCACGCCGATCTTGACCTCCACGGCTTTGTCCCTCCGACGATCCGGTTCGCGCGATCAGCCGCGCCGTACGCGGTCCACATTAGCCCGGTGAGGGGATGGGGACCGCGCGGAACGGACACGCTGGCAGCGAACAACGGCAGGTACGGGCCGCGCGCTGGTCGGCTCAGACCTGTTCGCCAGTCGGCTCCGCGCCGTGCAGCGGGAAGCCGGCGATACCGCGCCAGGCGAGCGAGGTCAGCAGGCCGACCGCCGTGTCACGTGCGACCGGGCTCTCGCTCGACAGCCAGTAGCGGGCCACGACCTGCGAGACCCCGCCCAGGCCGACGGCCAGCAGCATCGACTCGTCCCGGGACAGGCCGGTGTCCTCGGCGATGACCTCGCAGATGGCCTCGGCGCACTGGAGCGAGACGCGGTCCACGCGCTCGCGCACCGCCGGCTCGTTCGTCAGGTCGGACTCGAAGACCAGCCGGAAGGCGCCGCCCTCCTCCTCCACGTACGCGAAGTACGCGTCCATCGTCGCGGCCACGCGCAGCTTGTTGTCCGTCGTCGACGCGAGCGCGGTGCGCACGGCCAGCAACAGGGCCTCGCAGTGCTGGTCCAGCAGCGCCAGGTACAGGTCGAGCTTGCCGGGGAAGTGCTGGTAGAGCACCGGCTTGCTCACTCCGGCCCGCTCGGCGATGTCGTCCATCGCCGCCGCGTGGTACCCCTGCGCGACGAAAACCTCCTGCGCCGCGCCCAGGAGCTGGTTGCGTCGGGCTCGGCGCGGCAGTCGCGTGCCCCGCGGACGCGCTGCCTCGGTCTGCTCGATGGCTGTCACGCCGCCTCCCACTTTCTCTAAGAACACAGTGCGCTCTGCGCCGCGCCCGCCATCGTACTTTTCGGTAACCGAATCTGGAGGGTCCAAGCCGAGTTTTCTCGAGGTACGGACGGCCCGGAGGCGCTGGTCAGCGGTCGGTCGGAGGTCGGTCAGCGGTAGTCGTCCTCGTCGATCGGCACCACCCGCGCCTGCTCGGCCGCGTCCCCGTCCGCGGCCTCGCCCACCTCCGCACCGGTCATCGGGTCGTCCTCGTCCGGCCGGAGCTCGGCCAGCTGCTCCGCCACATCCGCCTCGGGCGCCTCAGGATCGAGGATTTCCGGGGACGGCTCCCGGAAGGTGTCCGGCTCCGCAGGGTCGACAGTCATGCCGCTCCCCTCGCTTCCTTGCTCTCACCTATGAGCCTAGGAGGATCGCGGATGCACCGCTATGCGGATCCGGATCCGCTTGTGTCTGTGACCGCGAACACAGGAAGTGGAGCGTGATCGTCTCGTAACATTGCCCGCATGTCTTCGACCGAGCTGCCGGGCGTACGGTCCACCGCCGAGCTGTCCTCCCTGGTGGGAGCCGTCCGGGTGGCCGAGGGAGAGCAGCTGCGCACCGCCTCGCTGCCCGGGCTGGAACTGGCCGTGCGGGTGCGCCCGCCACAGCGCACGGGGCTGCCGCCCGCGCTCTTCGTGCACGGACTGGGCGGTTCCTCCCAGAACTGGTCGGACCTGATGGCACAGCTGGCCGACACCGTCGACGGCGAGGCCCTGGACCTGCCCGGCTTCGGCTGGTCCCCGCCGCCCGCCGACCGCGACTACTCCGTCACCGCGTTCGCCCGCGCCGTCATCCGCCACCTCGACGCCGCCGGGCGCGGTCCCGTCCACCTGTTCGGGAACTCCCTGGGCGGCGCCGTCTCCACCCGGGTCGCGGCCGTCCGGCCCGACCTCGTGCGCACCCTGACGCTCATCTCGCCCGCCCTGCCCGAACTGCGCGTGCAGAAGTCGGCCGTGCCGACCGCGCTGCTCGCCGTACCGGGGGTGGCCGGGCTCTTCAGCCGGTTGACGCGGGGCCTCAGCGCCGAGCAGCGCACCCGCGGGGTGACGGACCTCTGTTACGGAGACCCCTCCCGGGTGACACCCGAGGGGTTCCGGCACGCCGTGGAGGAGATGGAGCGGCGGATGGCCCTGCCGTACTTCTGGGAGGCGATGACCCGCTCCTCGCGCGGCATCGTCGACGCCTACACCCTCGGCGGCCAGCACGGGCTGTGGCGTCAGGCGCAGCGGGTTCTCGCGCCGTCCCTGCTGGTCTACGGTGGCCGGGACCAACTGGTCTCGTACCGTATGGCGCACAAGGCCGCGGCCGCCTTCCGGGGTTCGCGACTGCTGAGCCTGCCCGAGGCCGGGCACGTGGCGATGATGGAGTACCCCGAGGTGGTCGCCGCCGCCTTCCGGGAGCTGCTGCACGACACGGGCACGGGCGAGGGCGAGACCGACCGAGATACCGAAGACGGCAGAGGCTGAGGACCGTGGGACGACATAGTCGCAAGGGCCCGAGTCCGGCCGCGGCTCCCGCCGCGGCCCCCGCTCCCGCCCCGCAGCAGGCGGAGTACGAGCCGTGGCCGCCGTACGAGGAACCGCCCGCCGCGCACTGGCCCGAACCCACCGTGACCCACCAGGGGTACGTCTCCCAGGACCCGCCGTTCGCCGGCGCCCGGGCCGGGGGGCACCCCCAGCAGTACGAGCCCGGCGGCGCCTGGGGGGCCCGCCCCGACTCCGTGTACGGCGACTGGCACGGCGTCCCGCGCCCCCGCCGCGCCACCGACGGCGCCGCCCCGGCCGCGCCCGCCGCGGGCGCGGCCCTCCTGGACTCCGACACCCCGGCCTTCGGTACCCCCGCGGTGGGCTTCCCCCGGGTGGTCCTGGAGCAGCCGGCCCAAGCCCCGGCCCGGCCCCCGGCCCCGGCTCCCGAGCCCGACCCCTTCACCTCCACGGGCTCGCACCGCCGCGTGCCCGGGCCGCGCACACCGGTCGACCCGGTCGAGGAGCCGCCCGGCCCCGGCCGCGGCCACAAGGTCCGTACGTACACCGGCATGGCCGCCGCGGCCGTCACCACCGTCCTCGCCGTCGTCGTCGCGGGCCAGGTGCTCGCGGACGGCGACGGCGCCAAGAGCGGTACCGCGGCCGCCCCCGGCAAGGGCCGGTCCGACACGGCCGCCTCCCGCTCGGACGGCCGCCCCACCCCGGGCGCCGCGGCGGCCGCGCCCTCCGCCGCACCCGCGCCGGAGCTGACGTACGAGCAGCAGATGGCCCAGCAGCTGCCGATCGACGCGAAGCTCACCGGCCCCGGGACCTTCGACACCGTGCCCGGGGTGGCCAAAGCCCCCGGCAAGGGCAGGCTCGTGCGCTACCGCGTCGACGTCGAGCAGGGCCTCGGCCTGGACCCGCAGCTGTTCGCCGAGGCGGTCCAGCGCACCCTCAACGACCCGCGCAGCTGGGCCCACGGGGGCACGATGACCTTCGAGCGGGTGCCGGGCGGCGAGGCCGATTTCGTGATCACACTGGCCAGCCCCGGGACGACCGGCGTCTGGTGCGCCAAGTCCGACCTCGACACCACCGTCGACAACGTCTCCTGCGACTCCGCGTCGACCTCCCGGGTCATGATCAACGCGTTCCGCTGGGCGCAGGGCTCCGCGACCTACGGCCCGGACCAGATGTTCGCCTACCGCCAGATGCTCATCAACCACGAGGTCGGTCACCGGCTCGGACACGGGCACGTGAACTGCCAGACGCCGGGCGCCCTCGCGCCGATCATGCAGCAGCAGACGAAGTCCCTCGACATCGGCGGCATCCCGTGCAAGCCCAACCCCTGGGTGTTCCCCGGCAGTTGATGTCGGGACGCGGTGGCGGGGCGGGCGGGCGCGTTGACAATCCGTCCGATCATCGGCGATGGTTCTCCGCATGTCGCAGCACCACACCATGACCGCGAGCGCCGCCATCGAGCTGGCGCTGCTTGGTGTGACCGCGCACAGCGTGGCCGACATCCTCTGTCGCTGACGCCCGCCTGAAGCGCCGCGACCCTTTTCCCCGTTTCGCCGCGCCCGGGTGTACGCATGCCCGCAGGCGCGGCTCCTTTGTCATCGGTGACCCCTTTTCCGGCACCGATCGCTGCCCCTGGCGTGGCCTTCTCCTCCTTTTCCTCCTTCACGCCGAGAGGTCCTTCTCCGATGTTGCGTCAGTCCCACATATCGCGCCGCGTGGCCGCGGTCGCCGTCAGCCTCGTACTGGCCGGGGGCGCCGCCGCCTGCGGGCCCAAGGACGGCGCGGACAAGGCCGGTTCGGGCGACAAGCCGGGCGCCGCCGGGGGTGCGCCGCAGCAGGGCGGCACCCTGACCGTGCTCAACTCCGAGCCGCAGAGCGACTTCGACCCGGCCCGCCTCTACACCTCGGGCGGCGGAAACGTTCCCTCGCTGGTTTTCCGCACCCTGACCACCCGCAACCGCGAAGCCGGGGCGGCCGGCACCAAGGTCGTGCCCGACCTGGCCACCGACACCGGCAGGCCCAACGCCGACGCCACCGAGTGGACGTACACGCTCAAGGACGGGCTGAAGTACGAGGACGGCTCCCCGATCACCACCGCCGACATCAAGTACGGCATCGAGCGGTCCTTCGCAGGCGAGCTGTCGGGCGGCGCCCCCTACCTGCGCGACTGGCTGGTCGGCGGGGAGACGTACGAGGGTCCCTACAAGGACGGCGGCAAGGGCCTCGACTCGATCGTCGTGCCCGACGCGAAGACGATCGTCTTCAAACTGCGCAAGCCCGAGGGCGAGTTCCCCTTCGTCGCCACGCAGACGCAGTTCGCGCCCGTCCCCAAGGCCAAGGACACCGGCGTCAAGTACGAGGAGCACCCCGTCTCCTCCGGCCCGTACAAGGTCGTCAAGAACGACAACGACGGCGAGCACCTCACCCTGGAGCGCAACGAGCACTGGGACCAGAAGACCGACGAGGAGCGCAAGGCCTACCCGGACAAGATCGACGTCCGCTCCGGACTGGACTCCGCCGTCATCAACCAGCGCCTGTCCACCAGCTCCGGCCCCGATGCGGCGGCCATCACCACCGACACCAACCTCGGACCCGCCGAACTCGCGCAGATCGGCAGCAACAAGGAACTGGAGGGGCGCATCGGCACCGGCCACTTCGGCTATGTCAACTACCTGGCCTTCAACCCGAAGGTGGCCCCCTTCGACAACCCGAAGGTGCGCCAGGCCGTCTCCTACGCCGTCAACCGCACCAGCGTGATCAACGCAGCCGGCGGCTCCGCGCTCGCCGAGCCCGCCACCACCTTCCTGCCCGAGCGCGAGGCCTTCGGCTTCACCCCGTACGACCACTTCCCGGCGGGCAAGACCGGAGACCCGGCCAAGGCAAAGCAGCTGCTGGCGGAGGCGGGCTTCCCCGACGGCCTCACCGTCACCCTGACCCACTCCACCGCGCAGAACCGCCAGACCAGCCCCGAGGTCGCCACCGCCGTCCAGCAGTCCCTCGCCGCCGCCGGCATCACCGTCAAGCTGGAGGGACTGGAGAACAACGCCTTCAACGAGAAGCGCTGGGACGCCAAGAACACCCCCGGCTTCTTCCTCTCCCGCTGGGGCGCCGACTGGCCGTCCGGCGGCCCCTTCCTCGCCCCGATCTTCGACGGCCGGCAGATCGTGACCAACGGCTCCAACTACAACCACGCGCAGCTCGACGACCCGGCCGTCAACGCCGAGATCGACGAGATCGCCAAGCTCACCGACCTCGCGGCGGCCGGCAAGCGCTGGGGCGCCCTCGACAAGAAGATCGGTGAGCAGGCCCTCGACGTGCCGCTCTTCCACCCGGTCTACAAGCGGCTCGTCGGCAAGGACGTCAAGAACGTCGTGATCAGCGACTGGACGGGCGTCCTCGACATCTCGCAGGTCTCCGTCAAGTGACCGTCACCACCGAACGATCAGTGACCGCGCCCGGGATCATCACCCCGGGCGCGGGCACCGGCCGCCGGATCGTGCGGCGCCTGCGCCGCCGCCCCGCGGCCCTCGCGGCGGCCGGCGTCCTCGCCCTCCTCGTCGTGATCGCCCTCACCGCGCCCCTGCTCGCCCAGCTCACCGGCCAGGACCCGAACGCCTACCATGACGACCTCGTCGACTCCGCCCGCGGCGGCGTCCCGTACGGCTCCTTCGGCGGGATCTCCGCAGACCACTGGCTCGGCGTCGAACCGGGCACCGGCCGCGACCTCTTCACCCGGCTCGCGTACGGCGCCCGGGTCTCCCTGCTCGTCGCCCTCGGCGCCACCCTCGTCCAGACGGCCGTCGGGGTGGCCGCCGGGCTCGCCGCCGCCCTCGGCAACCGCTTCGTGGGACAGCTCATCGGCCGGTTCACCGACGTGATGATCGCCCTGCCCATGCTGGTCCTCGGCATCGCCCTCACCGCCGTGGTCCCGCCCGACTTCCCCCGGCCGCTGCTGCTGGTCCTGATCATCGGGCTGCTCGACTGGGGCGGCGTCGCCCGGATGGTGCGCGCCCAGACCCTCGCCCTGCGCGGCCTGGACTTCGTGGACGCCGCCCGGCTCTCCGGCAACAGCACGCTGCGCGTCGCCCGCCGCGAACTGCTGCCCTCGCTGGCGGCGCCCGTCATCACCTACGCCGCGATCAAGGTCCCCACCGCCATGGTGGCCGAGGCCTCCCTGTCCTTCCTCGGCGTCGGCGTGAAACCGCCGACCCCGTCCTGGGGACAGATGCTGTCCAGCGCCCAGACCTGGTTCCGCGCCGACCCCGCCTACGTCCTGCTCCCCGCCGGGCTGCTCTTCGCCACCGTGCTCGCCTTCACCGTGCTCGGCGACGCCGTCCGCACGGCCCTCGACCCGCGCGAAGGCTCCCGCCTGCGGGTCGGCACCAGAAAGGAACGCGAGCAGTGACCCGCTTCGTACTCAAACGGACCGGCGGCGCCCTGCTCGTGCTGCTCACCCTGTCCGTCCTCGTCTACGCCCTCTTCTACCTCGCCCCCGGTGACCCCGCCCGGCTCGCCTGCGGGGAGCGCTGCAACCCGGCGCAGATCGCCCAGGTGCGCGAACAGCTCGGGCTGAACGAGTCGGCGCTCACCCAGTACCTGCACTTCCTCCAGGGGCTGCTGGTGGGCCGCGACCACTCCGGCGGAGCCGGGCTCGTCCTGCACTGCGACGCGCCCTGCCTGGGATTCTCGTACCAGAACGACCAGCAGGTCACCGAGCTCATCCTGGAGCGGCTGCCCGCCACCCTCTCCCTCGCGCTGGGCGCGCTGGTGATCTGGCTGGTGGTCGGCGTCGGCACCGGACTGCTGTCCGCGCTGCGCCGCGGCGGCATCACCGAGCGGACCCTGACCGTCCTCACGCTCGCCGGGACCGGCACCCCCGTCTTCATCCTGGGTCTGCTGCTGCTCATGAGCGTGTGCGCCTACCTCCAGTGGCTGCCCTTCCCGACGTACGTGCCACTGACCGAGGACCCCGAGCAGTGGGCCTGGAACCTGCTCCTGCCGTGGGTGACGCTCGGCCTCTTCGAAAGCGCCAAGTACGCCCGGCTCACCCGCAGTTCGACCCTGGAGACCCTCGCCGAGGACCACATCCGCACCTTCCGCGCCTACGGGGTGGGGGAGCGGGCCGTCGTCACGCGGCACGCGGTGCGCGGCGCCGTGGCCCCCGTGATCGCGCTCAGCGCCGTGGACTTCGGCACGATGATCGGCGGCGCCGTACTGACCGAGTCGCTGTTCGGGATCCCCGGCCTCGGCAAGACCCTCATCGACGGGGTACGGGTCGTGGACCTGCCCGTCGTTGTCGGCGTCGTCCTGGCCATCGGCACGGCCGTGGTCCTCGCCGGCGCGCTCGCCGACGTGTTGTACGCCACCGCGGACCGAAGGGTGACCCTCGCATGACGGAACCACTGGTGGAGGTCGACGGCCTCGTGGTCGACTTCCCGGTCGGCGGCGCGGGGGAGTACGTACGGGCCGTGGACGCGCTCTCCTTCACCCTGGACCCGGGACGCGCCCTGGGCATCGTGGGCGAATCCGGCAGCGGCAAGTCGACCGTGGCCGCGGCCCTGCTGGGACTGCACCGCGGCACGGGCGCACGGCTGACCGGCACCGTCCGGGTGGGCGGCACCGACGTGGCCGCGGCCCCGGCCGCCGAGCTGCGCCGGCTGCGGGGCGGGACCGCCGCGATGGTCTTCCAGGACCCGCTGAGCTCCCTCGACCCGTACTACGCCATCGGCGACCAGATCGCCGAGGTGTACCGGGTCCACGCGGACGTCTCCCGGCGGGCCGCGCGGGCGCGGGCCGTCGAGGTGCTGGACCGGGTCGGGATCCCGGACGCGGTACGCCGCTCCCGCGCGCGGCCGCACGAGTTCAGCGGCGGCATGCGGCAGCGGGCCCTCATCGCGATGGCACTGGCCTGCGAGCCGCGGCTGCTGATCGCCGACGAGCCGACGACCGCGCTGGACGTCACCGTCCAGGCGCAGATCCTGGACCTGCTGCACGGGCTGCGGGAGGAGCGCGGCCTCGGACTGCTGCTGGTCACCCACGACGTGGGGGTGGCGGCGGAGAACGTCGACGAACTGCTGGTCATGCGGGGTGGCTCCGCCGTGGAGCGGGGGGCGGTGGCTTCCGTGCTGGCCGCACCGAAGGAGCCGTACACGCGGGCCTTGCTGGCGGCGGTGCCGAGGCTGGACACGCCGCGGGCCTCCCGGGCTCTGCCCGGACCCGCGCCTCAATCGCCGGCGGGGCTCAAAGATCGGGGCCCCGCCCCGGGCCCCGCGCCCCAATCGCCGGCGGGGCTGGAGGTTGCGGCGGGGGTGGCTTCGGCGGAGCCCGTCGTCGAAGTGTTCGGGCTGCGCCGGGAGTTCGGGCGGGGCAAGCGACGGGTCGTGGCCGTGGACGGGGTGTCGCTGGCCGTGCGGGCCGGGGAGACGCTGGGGATCGTGGGGGAGAGCGGCAGCGGCAAGAGCACGCTCGGGCGGATGCTCGTCGGACTGCTGGAGCCCGGTTCCGGGCAGGTGCGCCGGGACGGCGCCGAGGCCGTCGGGATCACGGACGGCGTGCAGATGGTGTTCCAGGACCCGGTGTCCTCCCTCAACCCGCGCCGCTCCGTCGGCGAGTCCGTCGCCGACCCGCTGCGGGCGGCCGGGGAACGGGACGAGGCGGCCGTGCGCGCCCGCGTCGGGGAACTGCTGCTGCGCGTCGGGCTGGAGCCGGGGCACTACGACCGCTACCCGCACGAGTTCAGCGGTGGCCAGCGCCAGCGGGTCGGCATCGCCCGGGCCCTGGCGCCCCGCCCCCGGCTGATCGTCTGCGACGAGCCGGTCTCCGCCCTCGACGTGACCACGCAGGCGCAGGTCACCGCCCTGCTGGCGGAGCTCCAGCGGGAGCTCGGCATCGCGCTGGTCTTCATCGCCCACGACCTGGCGGTGGTCCGGCAGGTCAGCGACCGGGTGGCCGTCATGCGGGCCGGCGAGATCGTGGAGGAGGGCCCGGTGGACGAGGTCTACGACCGCCCGGTCCACCCGTACACGCGCCGGCTGCTGGCCGCGGTCCCGGCACTGGACCCCGTACGGGCCGCCGAGCGCCGCACCTCGCGGCAGGAGGCCTTCGCCCAGTAGCCAGGCCGTACTTCTAGCGTGCTCGAACGCGAACCGTACGGGAAAGTTACGACTCTTCACCCCTTCCGGTGGCGCGACGGACAACCGTCCGTCGCGCCTTCGGCATATCCGCTTGAGTTCTCCCGCGGCGGGTCGCCTGACCGACGGCGACCGCCTGAACGGGAGATCGGGGGTGCCACTCGTGCGGATCGGACTGGTCACGGAAGGTGGTTATCCGTATGCGACGGGAGAGGCGAGGCTGTGGTGCGACAGGCTCGTGCGCGGGCTCCCGCAGCACGAGTTCGAGCTCTACGCACTGAGCCGCACCGCCGAGCAGGAACGCGCACGGGTCCCGCTGCCCGAGCACGTCACCACCGTCCGGACGGCCCCCCTGTGGGCCCCCGCCGACGACGGGCGCAGCTACTCCCGGCGCGAACGCAGGCGGTTCGGCGAGTGCTTCCGGGAGCTGGTCCAGGGGATCTGCGCCGGCGCGCCCGACCCCTTCGCCTCCGGGCTGTACGGACTCGCCGAACTCGCCCGCGAACAGGGCGGGCTGTACGCGGCCCTGCGCTCCGAGTCCGCGGTGCGCGCGCTGGAGTCCGCCTGCCGGGCGCCGGGCGCGAGCGGCACCGTACGGGCGGCGCAGGTGACCGACCTGCTGGAGTTCGTGGACGAACTGGAGCGGCTGCTGAGGCCGTTGTCCCTCGACTGGTACGAGGACCCCGGCGGTCTCGGCGCGGCCGACATCTGCCACGCCGCGGCGGGCGGGGTCGCGGCCCTCCCGGGCCTGCTGGCCAAACGCTTCTGCGGGGTCCCGCTGCTGGTGACCGAGTACGGCGTCCAGCTCCGGGCCCACTACCTCGCCCAGCTCGACGCACGGCGCGAGCCGGCCGACCGCCCCGCCGTACGGGCCCTGCTCGCCGCCTTCCACCTGCGGCTGGCCGTCGAGATCTACGCCCGGGCCGACTTCCTGACCCCCGGCAACGCGCACGCCCGGCGCTGGCAGGAGAAGTGCGGGGCCACCCGCGAGCGGCTGCGCACCGTCTACCCGGGAATGGAGGCGGACCGATTCGCCTCCGTCGGGGAGGCCGCCGACTGCGGGGACCCCGACACGCTCGTGTGGGTCGGCCGGATAGAGCCCGCCAAGGACCTCATCGCCCTGCTGCACGCCTTCGCCGAGGTCCGCCGGGCCGCGCCCGACACCCGGCTGCGGATCTTCGCCACGGCCGCGGCCCCCGGCTACCTCGCCGACTGCCGCTCGCTGGCCGCGCAGCTCTTCCCCGACGAGGCCGCCGACGCGGTCACGGTCGGCGAGAACCCCGTCACCTTCGAGGAGATCGGCGGGCCCGACGCGCCGTCCCCGGCCGAGGCGTACGGCGCCGGGCGCGTCGTCGTGCTGTCCTCCGTCATCGAGGGCTTCCCGGTGACCCTCGCCGAGGCGATGCTCTGCGGCCGGGCCACCGTCTCCACCGACGTGGGCGCGGTGTTCGAGGTCATCGGCGGCACCGGGCTCGTCGTGCCGCCGCGCAACCCCCGGGCGCTGGCCGACGCCTGCCTGTCGCTGCTGCGCGATCCCGAGCGGGCGCAGCGGCTCGGCGCCGCCGCGCGGGCACGGGCCCTGGAGCTCTTCACCGTCGAGCAGAACGTCGCCGCCTTCCAGGAGATCTACCTGCGGATGCTGGCGAAGGGCTCCGCCCGGCCGGCCGGGGAGGTCCCCTTCGCCCGGCCCCCGGAGGCGCGCGTGCCGGGCCACTGGACCAGCCCGACCTGGGCCGAGCCCCTCCCGGACCCGAGCTCGGAGGCCGCCGTATGACCACCGTCGACCCGCAGACCGCACCCCCGGCCCTGCCGGCCCCGCCGGTGTTCGAGGCGCGGGGTGCGGGGCGGACCCCCGGCAGCGGCGCCCCGGGTCCGAGGACGCCCGCCGGTGCCCGGTCCGGCGCGGCGCCGATGCCCGGAACGCTGCCCCCGGACCCCCGCGGCCCACACACCGGCGAGGGCGGAAACGGCGAGGCCGCGAGCGACGAGGCGGCCGCGAAGCCCGTGCGGCGGCGGCCCGGTGGGGATCCCGTCAAGGCGCTGCTGCACCGGCACCGGGAGCTGTGCGAGCGGGCCGTGGACCCGCTGGAGATCGCCGCCGGCCTGGAGGCGCACGGCATCACCGACCGCACCGCCGCCCGCTTCCGCCACCGCGACGTCTTCTCCCTCGCCGAGGAGCTGTACGCCCGGAGCCCGCGCGGGGAACACCCCGCCGCCCGGCCCGGCCGGGCCCCCGCAGGGGCCCCCGCCTTCCGGGGCTTCGGCTACGCGCTGCTGCCCGGGGCCCTCGCCTTCGGCGCGGCCGCCGTCGACCCGGCGTGGGCCGGGCCCGTCGCCGTTGCCGTCACCGTCGCCGCCCTGGTGTGGCCGGGGCGGGCCGCCGGGGGCCGGTTCCCGTACGCGGCGCACCTGCTGGCCGCGGCCCTCGTGGCCGGGGCCGCGCACCGGCACGGCGCCGCCCTCGCGGTCGGCCTCGCGCTGTCCGTCGCCCCCGGGCACCTGGTCGCCGCCGCGTTCGCCGCGGGGGCCCGGGCCCGGCTCGGCGGGAGCCGCGCCCTGGAGGACTTCGCGGACCGGGCCCGGCCCCTGCTCGTCGCGGCCGCCGCCGTGTTCACCGCGGCCGCCGCGGGAGCGGCCGCGCTCGCCGGCACCGCGCTCCCGGTGGCCGTGCCGCTCGCCCTCCTGCTGTTCCTGACGCGGCTCCTGCTCCGGCACGGCGCCCACCGCGGCCCCGTCGGCGCCGCCCTCGCCCTCGCCCTGATCCCGGTCCCGGCGGCGGCCATCGCCGCCGCGGCCGGACTCCTCCTGCACGCCGTCCTCGCCCTGTCCCGTGCATCCGCGCACGCGCGGCCCTGACGGGGCAGGGACGACCACCGACCTTCGGAGCCGACGCCGAGGCGCTGTACCCGTACCCCGCCCCATCCACCCACCCGTCCGCAAGGAGAAACAGACATGACCGGCCAGCCAACCAACCAAGGGGTCTCGCGATGAGGGTGCTGCTGATCGGAGCCAACGGATACCTCGGCCGCTACGTCGCCGACCGGCTGCTCGCCGACCCCGCCGTCCAGCTCACCGCGCTCGGCCGCGGCGACGACGCCGACGTCCGCTTCGACCTCGCCACCGGCAGCCCCGGCGCGCTCACCCGTTTCCTCGACGCCGTCCACCCGGGCGTCGTCATCAACTGCGCCGGCGCCACCCGGGGCGGGGCCCGGGAGCTCACCCGGCACAACACCGTCGCCGTCGCCACGATCTGCGAGTCGCTGCGCCGCAGCGGCTGCGGGGCGCGGCTGGTGCAGCTCGGCTGCTCCGCCGAGTACGGGCCCAGTCAGCCCGGGTCCTCCACGGCCGAGGACGCCGTGCCGAGACCCGGCGGGCCGTACGGCGTCAGCAAACTGGCCGCCACCGAGCTGGTGCTCGGCTCCGGCCTGGACGCCGTCGTCCTGCGGATCTTCTCGCCCGTCGGCCCCGGCACCCCCGCCGGATCCCCGCTCGGCCGGCTCGCCGAGGCCATGCGCCGCGCGATGCAGTCGGGCGACGGCGAGCTCAAGCTCAGCGGGCTCGGCGTGCAGCGCGACTTCGTGGACGTACGGGACGTGGCGCGGGCCGTGCACGCCGCCTCCCTGTCCGCCGCCCAGGGCGTCGTCAACATCGGCACCGGCCGCGCGGTCCGGCTGCGCGACGCGGCCGCCGTCCTGGCCCGGGTCGCCGGGTACGCGGGCGCCCTGCACGAGCTGGACGTCCCGCACGGCGGAGCCCAGCAGGGCCACCCGCACCCGGGCCGGCCGGCCGGGCTGGCCTCCATCGGCGCCCCCCGCTCCGAGGCCACCGCGGAACAGCTGTCCGGCGCGGCCCCCCAGCC
Organism: Streptomyces sp. NPDC005533; assembly: GCF_042871845.1. NCBI lineage: Bacteria > Bacillati > Actinomycetota > Actinomycetes > Kitasatosporales > Streptomycetaceae > Streptomyces > Streptomyces sp. NPDC005533. The sequence continues at coordinate 117,991 of NZ_JBIAJH010000006.1, forward strand.
GTACCCGTACCCCGACGGCTGCGGGGCCTGGCAGCAGGCGGACGTCCGTACCGCCCGGGACCGGCTCGGCTGGCGGCCCCGGATCAACCTGGAGGAATCCCTCGCCGACATCTGGATGGAGGCGGCGTGCCGCATCTGACCGCGCCGCCGGGGTCGGTGACCGCCGCCGAGGCCGAGGCCGGCCGCCTCGGCCTCGGCATCCCCGGCTACGCGCACCCGCTGCTCGCCCCCGTCGAGTGGGCCGAGCTGACCCGCCCCGGCACCCCGCTGCACTGGGCCGTGCTCAACGTCACGGAAGGTCCCGGCGGGCGGCCCGACCCGCACTGCACGGAAGCGGCGGCGAAGCTGCGCGGGGCGGGCGGTACCGTCCTCGGCCATCTCGCGATGCGGGACGGATCGCGGTCGTTCGGGGAGCTGGTCTCCGACGCCCACCGCTTCCGCGACTGGTACGGCGTCGGCGGTTTCTACCTCGCCGAGACCCCGGCCGACCAGGCGGACCTGGCCTCGGTGCGCCGGGTCGTCGAGACCCTGCGCGGTCTGGGGGAGGACCTGCGGATCGTGCTCGGCCACGGGACGCACCCGTACGAGGGCTACGCGGAGGTCGCCGACCAGCTGGTCACCTTCTCCGGTCCCTGGGCGGACTACCGGTGGTCGCAGGTGGCGGAGTGGACCGCGGACCATCCGGCGGAGCGGTTCTGCCACCTGGTCCACGGGGTGCCGCGCACGCACCTGGAGGAGGCGATGCGGATCGCCCGCTGGCAGGGCGCGGGCACCATCTGGTTCACGGACCGGCGGGCCGTCGGCGACCGTGACCCGTGGGCCTCGATGCCCGGCTACTGGGACGAAATCGTCTCAAGAATTGGGACAGGTGTCTTGGAATGAAGACGGGCGTGGCAGTGTTACGGAGAGAACCACCGTTAAGACGTCACCATCTACGGAGTCCCCGTGTCGCTGCCACCCCTGGTCGAGCCAGCTGCTGAGCTCACCGTTGACGAGGTCCGTCGGTACTCCCGCCACCTGATCATCCCCGATGTCGGGATGGACGGCCAGAAGCGCCTGAAGAACGCCAAGGTGCTGGCCGTGGGCGCGGGCGGCCTCGGCTCGCCCGCCCTCATGTACCTGGCCGCGGCCGGCGTCGGCACCCTGGGCATCGTGGAGTTCGACGAGGTCGACGAGTCGAACCTGCAGCGCCAGATCATCCACAGCCAGGCGGACATCGGCCGTTCCAAGGCCGAGTCGGCCCGCGACAGCGTGCTGGGCATCAACCCGTACGTGAACGTGGTCCTGCACGAAGAGCGGCTCGAAGCCGAGAACGTGATGGAGATCTTCAGCCAGTACGACCTCATCGTCGACGGCACGGACAACTTCGCCACGCGCTACCTGGTCAACGACGCCTGCGTGCTGCTGAACAAGCCGTACGTGTGGGGCTCGATCTACCGTTTCGACGGCCAGGCCTCGGTCTTCTGGTCCGAGCACGGCCCGTGCTACCGCTGCCTCTACCCGGAGCCCCCGCCGCCGGGCATGGTCCCGAGCTGCGCCGAGGGCGGCGTGCTGGGCGTGCTCTGCGCGTCCATCGGGTCCATCCAGGTCACCGAGGCCATCAAGGTGCTCACGGGCGTCGGCGAGCCGCTGGTCGGCCGCCTGATGATCTACGACGCCCTGGAGATGCAGTACCGCCAGGTCAAGGTCCGCAAGGACCCCGACTGCGCGGTCTGCGGTCCGAACGCGACCGTCACCGAGCTCATCGACTACGAGGCCTTCTGCGGCGTCGTGTCGGAGGAGGCCCAGGAGGCGGCGCTCGGCTCCACGATCACTCCCAAGCAGCTCAAGGAGTGGATCGACAACGACGAGCCCATCGAGATCATCGACGTCCGCGAGATCAACGAGTACGAGATCGTCTCGATCCCCGGCGCGAAGCTGATCCCCAAGGGCGAGTTCCTGATGGGCACGGCCCTCCAGGACCTGCCGCAGGACAAGCGCATCGTCTTGCACTGCAAGACGGGTGTCCGCAGTGCGGAAGTCCTCGCGGTCCTGAAGTCGGCGGGCTTCGCCGACGCGGTGCACGTCGGCGGCGGCGTCATCGGCTGGGTCCACCAGATCGAGCCCGAGAAGCCGGTCTACTAAGACGTAGCGGTCCGACGAAGGGGTGTCCCGTACGGGACACCCCTTCGTCATGCCCTCTCGCCCGCCGTTGTCGGCGCTCGTCCCTACGATGAAGCCGCCAGGCGACGGCGGAGGGGGACGGGCGATGGCCAGGGTGCTGCCCACGAAGAAGACGGAGCGGGCCGGAGTGAACGAGTTCCGGACGCTGTTGGAGGCCGCGGGGCACATAGTCCAGGAGATCGACGGCGGAAACGACTACGGCGAGGACTGCTATCTGAGCTTCACTCTGAACGGGGAGAGGACCGGCGACCTCGTCGCCGTACAGGTGAAGAGCGGTACGGCGTACCGCCGCGCGGTGGGGTACGGGATCTCCTGCCGCGAACACCTCCACGACTGGACGCGCAGCAGGATTCCCGTGATCGGCGTGGTCTACGACCCGGACCTCAAGAAGCTCTTCTGGGCGAACCTCACCCAGTACCTGCTCCACGAGTTGGAGCGGGGCAGGACCCCGAAGAGCGTTCCCGTCGGCGAAGCGGCGGTTCTGGACGCCGACACCGTGGCCTCCGTGGTCCTTCGCATCCGCCGGTTCATCGCGGAGAACGACCGGGTGAGGCCGATCGAGGTCGGCTTCGGGCAGAGCCTGATACGCAAGGTCAACAGGCTCCGTGGCCGGCACTCCGACGACGTGGAGCCGACCCCCGTGGGCGGTCTTCCGTACGACATGGCGGTGCCCGCGGTCGACTTCCACGAACGGCACCCCCGTTTCGGCCCGGCCGTGCGGCGGGGGCTGATGATCACGGTGATCCTGTGCTGCCTGGCCATGCAGGGACCGGGTCTGTACCAGGCCGTGGAGACAAATGGCCACTACTCGTGGTGGTCGGCCGGATGGATGTGGCTGGTCAGCTACTACGGCACGGTGCTCTCCCTGCTGGCCGCGAGCAGCCGGGATCCCAAGCGGCCCCGGGCGAGGGCGCTGCGATGGTGGGCGTTCTCCCTGGTCTGGTCCGGCTGGTACGTCGGTATGGCCCACCAGACGTCGGCGTGGACGGCCAACCCGGTGTTCGAATGGATCTTCGTGGTGCAGACGCCCGTGCTGGCGAAGTTCTTGCTCGTCTTTCTGGGCGGCCTCTACGTCCGTGAGGAGATCTCCCGCAGGAGGCGGCTCAAGGCCGCCTACCCGCACGGGGCCCCGGAGGGGGCGTGACGTCCTTCCGGCCGGGCCGGGGTCAGGCGCCGAGGGGTTCCGTCGGGGCCGAGGGTTGGGCGGGGGGCTGCGAGGTGCCCGGGGGCGGGGTGCAGACGGTGCCCGCGCCCGGCACCTTCCCGTCCAGCAGGTAGGAGTTGACGGCCTCCTGCACGCAGGTGTCACCGCTGTTGTACGCGCCGTGGCCCTCGCCCTTGTACGTGAGCTCCACGCCCACACCGGGGCCGAGCCGCTCCACCATCTTGCGGGCGCCCTCGTACGGGGTGGCCGGGTCGCCGGTGTTGCCGATCACCAGGATCGGGGCGGAGCCGGGGGCGGACACGTCCGGGGTCTCCCAGGTGCCGGGCACCGGCCAGCCGGTGCAGCTCATCATCGCCCAGCCGAGGAAGTCACCGAAGACGGGCGAGGCCGAACGGAACGCCGGCAGGCCGGCCTTGGTCTGCTCCAGGGTGTAACGGTCCTTGGAGTCCACGCAGTTGATGGCGGTGTTCGCGGCGCCGATGTTGCTGTAACGCCCCTGCTGGTCACGGCCGTTGAGGGCGTCGGACAAGGCCATCAGCAGCTGCCCCTGCCCGCCCTCCGCCTCGTCGAGCCCCTGCTCCAGCAGCGGCCAGAGCTCCTTGGAGTACAGGGCCTGCGCGATGCCGTTGGTGGCGGCGCTCTCGGTGAGCTGCCGCGCCCCGATGCCCGGGATCGGCTTGGCGGCCAGCTCCTTCTGGAGCTTGATGACGTTGGCCTCGATCTCCTTGGGCGTGCTGCCCTGGAGCCGGCACTCGTCGCCGCGGTCCACGCAGTCCTGGGCGAAGTTGTCGAGGGCGAGCTGGAAGCCCTTGGCCTGGCCCATCGCCCCCTCCTCGGAGTTCTTGGTCGGGTCCACGACGGCGTCGAAGACGGCCCTGCCGACGTTCTTGGGGAAGAGGTGGGCGTAGACCCCGCCGAGCTCGGTGCCGTAGGAGACACCGAAGTAGTTCAGCTTCTCGTCGCCGAGGGCCTGGCGGATGCGGTCCAGGTCTCGGGCGGCGTCGGGGGTGCCGACGTGGGGGAGGAGCTTGGCGGAGTTCTTCTTGCAGGCCTCCTGGTACTTCCTGATGTTGTCGACGTAGGCCTTCTCCTCCTGCGGGGTGTCCGGGGAGGAGTCCTGCGCGTAGTACACGTCGAGCTGCTTGTCGTCCTCGCAGCGGACGGGGGCGCTGGCGCCCACCCCGCGGGGGTCGAAGCTGACCAGGTCGTAGCGGGAGCGCAGGGCCTCGTACTCCTTGGCGGCGCCGGGGAGGGTGGCGACGCCGGAGCCGCCGGGGCCGCCGAAGTTGAAGACCAGGGAGCCGAGACGATTCTCCTTGTCGCGGGCCTTGGCGCGGATCAGGGCGATCGGGATGGTCTCGCCGCCCGGGTCGGCGTAGTCGAGGGGGACGTCGAGGGTGGCGCACTGCCAGTCCTTGGGCGGGACCGGGCCGCTGCCCTGGGCCGGGGTGGGGGCGTCGCAGTCGCCCCACTTCAGGGGCTTGGCCGGCTGGGTGCCGTCGGGCTTCGGCCGGCTCCCTTCGCCGTCGTCGGAGCACGCGGCCGTGGTGAGCAGGCCGGCGGCGAGCGCGGCGGCGGCGGTGACCCGCAAGGCGTTTCTCGGCATGTCTCCATCCTGTGCGCCCTCCGCCACCCGCGCCCCCGCGCTGACCCGAACGGGTTCCCCCCGGCCCGAAGGCCGCCGGCTGAAGGATCCGGCCTAGATGGCTTCCTTGCGGGTCAGGAAGTTGAACGAGATCCACCCCGGCAGCACCGGCAGCCAGAACGTCATCAGCCGGAACAACAGCACCGCCGAGATCGCGACCTCCTTCTCCAGCCCGGCCGCGATCAGCCCCAGCGTCAGCGTGGTCTCGACCGCGCCCATGCCGCCCGGCGTCGGTGCCGCGGAACCCAGCGCGTTGCCCGCCAGGAAGACCACCGCGATGCTCGCGTAGCTGATGGCCTCGCCGCCCCCGAACGCGCGGATCGAGGCGTCCAGGCACATCACGAAGCAGCCCGTCAGCAGCAGCATCCCGCCGATGCCGGTCATCAGCTTCTTCGGCCGCTGCAACACGTCCAGCATGCGCGGCACGACCCCCGCGAACAGCGCCCGTACCCGCGTCACGACGAACTTCCGCATGAACGGGACCGCCGTCACCACCAGCACCAGGACGGCCACCGTCAGCAGCCCCGCGATGACCGCCCGGGACGGCGTCATCTCGGGCGTCTTCTCCGTCCCGGTCAGATAGCCGAAGGACAGCAGCAGCAGGATGTGGCTGGCCAGCCCGAAGAGCTGGGAGGCGCCCACGCTCGCCACCGCGAGTCCGGGCCGGACCCCCGCCCGCTGCAGGAAGCGCGTGTTCAGCGCGACACCGCCGACCGCCGCCGGCGCCACCAGCTTCACGAACGATCCGGCCACCTGCGCGATCACCGTCCGCAGGAAGGGCACCCGCTCCGGTACGAAGCCCAGCAGGCTCATCGCCGCCGCGAAGTACGTCAGCGCGGAGAAGGCGAGGGCCGCCCCGACCCAGCCCCACTGCGCGTCGCCGACGATGGTCGCGAAGTCCACGTGGGCGAGCTGCGTGAGCAGGTAGTACGCACCGAACGCGCCCGCGATGAACGACACGAGCGTGCGCGGCCGGATCCGCTCCAGCCGGGCCGGCTCCACCGGCGCCTGCGGGCGGATCAGCAGCACCTGCTGGCGGATCTGGCTCAGCAGATCCTCCTCGCGGGCCCCGTCGAGCGCGTCGTCCAGGGCCTTCTTCTCGGCCTTGCGGTCGGCCGCCGCCGAGGAGGCGGCGGGCGTGGCGGTCGGGCCGGCCGCGGCCGCGGACTCCGCCTCGCGCGCGGCCTTCGCCGCCCGCGAGGACTCCAGTACCGCCTCCCGCTGCCGCTCCGCCCGCTCCCGGGCCAGCTTGCGCAGCGTCGCCCGGGTGGAACGGCTCAGCGCGATCGGCTGGAGCAGCGGCAGACAGTCCGCCACCGCGTCCGGGCCGAGGACCGACACCGCCGAGGCCACCGCCCGCTCGGCGCCGACCCGCAGGCCGACCGTGGTGAGCATCTGGGCGATGTCCATCCGCAGCACCAGATCGCCCGCGGCGATCTCGCCGCCCCGCAGGTCGGTGAGGATGACGTTGCCGGAACGATCCACCACCAGTGCGTCGCCGGTGAGCCGGCGGTGCGCGATCCGCCGTGACTGGAGGGCCCGTACCTGCTCCCACGCGTTGCGGATCAGCTCGTCGGTGATCTCCTCGTCGGGGACCGAGTCCATGGTCCGGCCGTCCAGGTGCTCGTACACGAGCATCACGGCGTCCGGACCGAGCTCGGAGGTGGCGATCAGCTTCGGCGCGTTGGCACCGGCCGCGATGGCCGCGTAGGCGAGGAGCGCCTCCTGCTCCAGCGCCTGGCGCAGCGACAGCAGGCTGCGTCCCGTGGTGATGCCGCGCAGGGTCAGCCGGCGCCAGACCCGGTAGAAGAAGCCCTGGGCCTGCTGCTCGCGGTCGACGACGGTCACGTCGAGCGGCGGGCCGTCCTCCAGGGTGACGTGGTAGCGCCGGCCCCGGTCGCTGACCTCGGACGCCTCGGGGCCCTCGGGCATCTCGGCGCGCATCGCGCTGACCGGCTGGAAGCCGACCCGGCGCAGCCCGGCGAGGAGGTTCTGCCCGGTGGGGCGCACGTTGGGCGAGCCGACGGCGTACAGGGTGCCGTAGGCGACGCTCCAGCCGATCAGCACGGTGAGGATGATCGAGAAGGGTGTGGTGTAGCCGTTGACCAGCATGGTGAGGGCGTTGAGCAGCAGGACCACCCACAGCGCCACGCGCCAGTGGGGTCTGCGGGTCATGCCGACCGCGGTCATGTACGCGATGACGGGCGCGAGGTAGCCGTGCACCGGGTCGGTGAGGGCCCCGCCGCCCGCCGACCGGGTGAGGGCGTCCTGGATGGTGTCGGGGGCGGCCTGGGAGACCCACAGGTCGGTGGCGAGGGTGACGCCGTGCGCGAGGACGGCGGCGAGCACGCCGTCGGCGATGCGCAGCCCGTCGCGTTTGATCAGCCGCTCGATGGCGAAGGCCACGGGCAGCAGCAGCACCGCGATGCTGGACACCAGCGCCGCGACCTTGATCAGCAGGTCCGGCGCCTGGCCGGTGCCCTTGTTGATGTCCTCCTCGAGACCGACCGTGGTGCCGTGGGCGAAGGCGGCGATGGCGAGCAGGACGGCGATGCCGAGGATGCCGACGAGCAGGCGTACGAGGTCGGACGGCCGGTGCACGCGGGCGGCGAGCAGCGGCTCGTCGACCTCGACGCGGTCGGCCGCCGTGGGCGCGTGGCCGTGCGGCCCCTCCGCGTCGCCGGCCGCGCCGTCCGTACCGCCGCCGGTGGTGCCGGGGGCACCCTCGGCGGGCCGGGGCTTCTGCGGGACCTTCGGCGGCGCCTCCGGCGGGGCCTCCGGTACGGCCCCCGAGGGGGTCTCCGGTGTGGCCTCCGGGCGGGTCGCCGGAGCGGGCTCGGGGCGGGAGGCGGCACCGTCGTCCGGGCGCGCGCCGTCGTCCGTCGCCGCGCCGTTCGGAGGGCTCACACCCTGCTCCTTCGTCGTCACATCCGTCTCTTCTTGATCACGTATCACCAGTCACCGCCCGGAAGATGGTGGCACGGACCGACGGGCCAGCGGGGCATCAGGGTGCGCGCCGGTCCGGAACCCCGACTTCCGCCGACGGGCCTCCGGCGTACTGCACCATGTGCCGCATGAGTGAGGAGCTGCCCGCGTACGCGGAGCACGTGCTTGAGGTGGCCGAGCGTATTCCGCCCGGCCGGGTGATGACATACGGCGACGTCGCCGAATGGCTCGGCGAGGGAGGTCCCCGCCAAGTCGGGCGTGTCATGGCCCTGTACGGCGGAGCCGTGCCCTGGTGGCGCGTGGTGCGGGCGGACGGCGTACCCCTGCCCGGCCACGAGCTGCGCGCCCTGGAGCACTACCGGGCCGAGGCCACCCCGCTGCGCCTGACGGCGGCCGGCGAACCACGGCTGGACATGCGCCGGGCGCGCTGGGACGGGGCCCCGGGAGACCCCGGACGGGACGGCACGCGCGACGAGGCTCACACCTGACAGCTTCGGCCATGCGCGGCCCGGACGGGCGATCGGGCGACCGTGCGAACGTCCGTCCGGGGTACCCGGGGGGACTGCGCGGCGCCGGCCGGTTGCCGTAGCGTTGCCTCTTCGGCTTCTCCGCGAGCCGTCACGGCAACACCCGCAGACCCACCAGGACCGGCACCCCACGTGATCACCTCTTCCTCCGAAAGCCACCGCGCCGAGCGGCGGCGTACACGGACCCCGGACGCGTACCGCCTGGTGCGCACCGGGCCGGAACGGGTGGATCCCCCTGTGCTGGACGCAGCGCAACGGGCGGTGGTTGACCACACCGGCGGACCACTCCTCGTCCTGGCCGGACCGGGCACCGGGAAGACGACCACGCTGGTCGAAGCGGTCGCCGCCCGGGTGGAGGCGGGGGCGGACCCCGCCCGCGTCCTCATCCTCACCTTCAGCCGCAAGGCGGCGGTGGAGCTGCGCGACCGGGCCGCCCTGCGGCTCGGCGGCGCGCGGGCCCCGCAGGCCACCACCTTCCACTCCTTCTGCTACGGCCTGGTCCGCGCCCACCAGGACACCGACCTCTTCGCCGACCCGCTGCGGCTGCTGTCCGGCCCGGAGCAGGACGTGATGGTCCGCACCCTGCTGGACGGCCAGCGCCGGAGCCGCTCCATCCGCTGGCCCGACGACCTGCGGGCGGCGCTGACCACGCGCGGCTTCGCCGACGAGGTCCGCGCGGTGCTGGCCCGCGCCCGGGAACTGGGCCTCGGCCCCCAGGCCCTCTCCTCCTTCGCCGACCGCATCGGCCGACCGGACTGGAAGGCGGCGGCCGCCTTCCTCTCCGAGTACCTGGACGTCCTCGACCTCCAGGGCACGCTGGACTACGCGGAACTCCTCCACCGTGCGGTCCTGCTGGCGGAAGACACCCCCGCCCTGGCCTCCGCCTACGACGCGATCTTCGTGGACGAGTACCAGGACACGGACGCCTCGCAGCTGCGGCTGCTGCGGGCCCTGACCGGCCGGGGCGGCACGCTGGTCGCCTTCGGCGACCCCGACCAGTCGATCTACGCCTTCCGCGGTGCGGACATCAACAACGTCCTCGACTTCGAGTCCGCCTTCCCGGGCGCACGGATCAGGGCCCTGACCGTCGGCCGCCGCTCCGGCGCGGCCCTCCTGACGGCGACCCGTCTCCTCACCACCCGGATGCCCCTCCCGCGCCTGCCGTCCGACGCCGTCCGCGCGCACCGCGACCTCGCACCCGTGCGGGAGGGCGGCCGGGTGGAGGTCTTCACGTACCCGACGGCCGGCGCCGAGCTCGACAACATCGCCGACATCCTGCGCCGGGCCAACCTGGAGGACGGCGTCCCGTGGCAGGACATGGCCGTCCTGGTCCGCGCCGGCGGCCGCACCCTCCCGGCGATGCGCCGCGCCCTGATCTCGGCGGGCGTCCCGACCGAGACCGACGGCACGGACACCCCCCTGCGCCACGAACCCGCCATCACCCCCCTCCTGACCGCCCTGCGCCTCGCCGCCACGGCCACCCTGCCCCCGGCCGCCGAAGCCGACGCGACCACCGGGGACCCGGCCGGGACCACCGAAGCCGAAGCCGACGAAGCCGCCGGAACCGACGAAGCCGCCGCGGGCGAGGCGCGGCCCGGGGCGGGCTCCGACCCCGCCGACCCCGCCGGAGACGTGGAGGCGGCGATCGCGCTGCTCACCTCCCCCCTCGGCGGCATGGACGCCGCCGACCTGCGGCGGCTCGGCCGGGCCCTGCGGGACGAGGAGCGCGCCGCCGGCGTCAAGGTGCCCGCGCCCTCCGACGTACTGCTCGCGCGCGCCCTCGCCGAACCGGAGCGGCTCACCGCCCACGACCCCGTCCACGCCCGCGGAGCGCAGCGCCTCGGCCTGCTCCTGCGCAAGGCCCGCGAGCTGCTCCAGGGCGGCGGCACCGCCGAAGAGGCCCTGTGGATCCTCTGGGACGGCACCCCCTGGTCCCAGCGGCTGGAGCGCAGCGCCCGCCGCGGCGGCGCCGCCGGCCGCAACGCCGACCGCGACCTCGACGCCGTCTGCGCCCTCTTCGACACCGCCGCCCGCGCCGAGGAGCGCACCGGCGGCCGCGGCGCGCTGAACTTCCTCGAACAACTGGAGGCGGAGGACATCGCCGCCGACACGTTGACGGCCCGCGCCGTCCGTTCCGAAGCCGTCCGCCTGATGACCGCCCACCGCTCCAAGGGCCTGGAGTGGTCCCTCGTCGTCGTCGCCGGAGTCCAGGAGGGCCTGTGGCCCGACCTCCGCCGCCGCGGCTCCCTCCTGGAGGCCGACCGCATCGGCCGCGACGGTCTCGCCGAGCCCCTCACCCCCGGCGCCCTCCTCGCCGAGGAGCGCCGGCTCTTCTACGTCGCCGCCACCCGCGCCCGCGACCGCCTCGTCGTCACCGCCGTCAAGGCCCCCGCCGACGACGGCGACCAGCCCTCCCGCTTCCTCACCGAGCTCGGCGTCACCCCCAAGGACGTCACCGGCCGCCCCCGCCGCCCCCTCGCGGTGTCCGCGCTCGTCGCCGAGCTGCGCGCCACCACCGTCGACCCGGACGCCTCGCCCGCCCTGCGCGAGGCCGCCGCCCGACGCCTCGCCCGCCTCGCCGCGCTCACCGACGACGAGGACCGCCCCCTGGTCCCCGCCGCGCACCCGCAGCGCTGGTGGGGCCTGTACGAGCCCACCCGCAGCAGCGTCCCGCTGCGCGACCGGGACCGGCCCGTCGCCCTGTCCGGCAGCGCCCTGGAGCAGCTCGCCCAGACCTGCTCCCTCCAGTGGTTCCTCGGCCGCGAGGTCAAGGCCGACACCCCCTCCACCGCCGCCCAGGGCTTCGGCAACGTCGTCCACGTCCTCGCCGACGAGGTCGCCTCCGGCCGCACCCCCGCCGACCTGGCCGTCCTCATGGAACGCCTCGACTCGGTGTGGGACGCCCTCGCCTTCGACGCCCCCTGGAAGTCCCGCCAGGAGAAGGACAACGCCCGGGCCGCCCTCGAACGCTTCCTGCGCTGGCACGCCACCGACCGCGGGGGCCGGACGGCCGTGGCCACGGAGCACGAGTTCGACGTCACACTCGAAGCCGGTGAGGTCGCCGTCCGCATCCGCGGCTCCATGGACCGCGTCGAAGCGGACCCGCAGGGACGTGCGTACGTCGTCGACTTCAAGACCGGCAAGTCCGCGCCCACGCGCGAGGAGGTCGCCCGCCACCCCCAGCTCGCCGTCTACCAGCTCGCCGTCCGCGAGGGCGCCGTCGACGAGGTCTTCGACGGGCTGCGCCCCGCCCCCGGCGGCGCCGAGCTCGTCCAGCTCCGCCAGGGCGCGGCCCAGCGCGACGGCGGCGACACCGTCCCCAAGGTCCAGGCCCAGCAGCCGCTCGACGGGGAGTGGGTCGGCGACCTGCTCGCGACCGCCGCGGGCCGCGTGCTGGACGAGCGGTTCGCGCCCGCCACGGGCAAGCACTGCGACCACTGCTCCTTCCGCACCGCGTGCAGCGCCCGTCCCGAAGGCCGCCAGACGGTCGAGTGAGCGGGACGGTCGGGGCTGTCGGTGCGGGCGGCTAGCCTTTTTACGTGTCCGCGCGTGCGTCCGTCCTCACCGATCCCGAGCAGCTCAAAGAGCTCCTCGGGATCCCCTTCACGCCCGAACAGATGGCCTGCGTCACCGCCCCGCCCGCCCCCCAGGTCATCGTCGCCGGCGCCGGCTCCGGCAAGACCACCGTCATGGCCGCCCGCGTGGTCTGGCTGGTGGGCACCGGCGCGGTCGCACCCGAGCAGGTCCTCGGCCTGACCTTCACCAACAAGGCCGCCGGCGAGCTGTCCGAGCGCGTGCGCAAGGCCCTCGCGCGAGCCGGCATCACCGACCCGGACCCCTCACCGGCCGAAGCCCGCGCCGAAGCCGGGGCCGAGGGGACCGGCGGGGAGCCGCGCATCTCCACGTACCACGCCTTCGCCGGCCAGCTCCTGAAGGACCACGGCCTGCGCATCGGCCTGGAGCCCAGCTCCCGCCTCCTCGCCGACGCCACCCGCTTCCAGCTCGCCGCGAAGGTGCTGCGCGAGGCCCCCGGGCCGTACCCCTCGCTCACCAAGTCCGTCCCCGACCTGGTCGGCGACCTCCTCGCGCTCGACGGCGAGCTGTCCGAGCACCTGGTCGAGCCGGAGCGGCTGCGCCTCCACGACACCGCGCTGCTGGACGTGCTCGCCGGCACGAAGCTCACCAACGAGGACCTGCGCAAGGTCCCCGAGGCCGTGCGCGGCCGCCTCGAACTGCTGGAGCTCGTCGTCCGCTACCGCGCCGCCAAGCGCGCCCGCGACCTCTTCGACTTCAGCGACCAGATAGCCCTCTCCGCGCAGCTCGCCACCACCCGCCCCGAGGTCGGCGCCCTGCTGCGCGAGGAGTTCAGGGTCGTGCTCCTGGACGAGTACCAGGACACCTCGGTCGCCCAGCGGCTCCTGCTCTCCGGGCTCTTCGGCGCGGGCTCCGGCCACGCCGTGACCGCCGTCGGCGACCCCTGCCAGGCCATCTACGGCTGGCGCGGCGCCTCCGTGGCCAACCTCGACGACTTCCCCGAGCACTTCCCGCACGCCGACGGCAGCCCCGCCACCCGCCTCTCCCTCAGCGAGAACCGGCGCAGCGGCGGCCGGCTCCTCGACCTCGCCAACGGGCTCGCGGCCCCGCTGCGCGCCCTGCACGAGGGCGTGGAGGCGCTGCGCCCCGGTCCGGGGGCGGAGGGCGCGGGGCAGGTCCGCTGCGCCCTGCTGGAGACCCACGCCCAGGAGCTCGACTGGCTCGCCGACTCCGTGGCCCACCTGGTCCGCACGGGCACGGAGCCGCGCGAGATCGCGGTCCTGTGCCGCTCGGCCGGGGACTTCGCGCGGATCCAGGCCGTACTGGTGGACCGGGACGTCCCGGTGGAGGTCGTCGGCCTCTCCGGGCTGCTGCACCTCCCCGAGGTCGCGGACCTCGTCGCGGTCTGCGAGGTCCTCCAGGACCCCGGCGCCAACGCCTCCCTCGTCCGGCTCCTCATCGGCCCCCGATGGCGGATCGGTGCGCGCGACCTGGCCCTGCTGGGCCGCCGGGCCCGGCTCATGGTGGGCCGTGCGCCGGCCGGTGCGGACCCGGACGAACGGCTCGCTGCGGCCGTGGAAGGCGTGGACCCGGCCGAGATCGTGTCGCTGGCCGACGCGCTGGAGACCTTCCTCGACGGCGCCGGACAGGCCCCGGACGACCTGCCCTTCTCGGCGGCGGCCCGGGTCCGCTTCGCCCATCTCGCCCAGGAACTGCGCGACCTGCGCCGCTCCCTGGCCGACCCCCTGATGGACGTCCTGCACCGCGTGCTGTCCGCGACCGGCCTGGAGGTGGAGCTGTCCGCCTCCCCACACGCGCTGGCGGCCCGCCGCCGCGAGACCCTGTCGAACTTCATGGACGTCGCGGCCGGTTTCGCCGCGCTGGACGGCGAGGCCTCGCTGACGGCGTTCCTGGCGTTCCTGCGCACGGCCGCCCAGTACGAGAAGGGGCTGGACCACGCCCTGCCGGGCGGGGAGAACACCGTCAAGGTCCTGACCGCCCACAAGTCGAAGGGCCTGGAGTGGGACGTGGTCGTCGTCCCGGACCTGTGCGCGGGCTCCTTCCCCAAGGAGAAGGCGCCGGAGGCCTGGACCGCCTACGCGAAGGTCCTCCCGTACGCGCTGCGCGGCGACGCCCCCACCCTGCCGGCGGACCCGGACTGGACCTCGGCCGGCCTGAAGGCGTTCAAGGCGGCCCTGAAGGAGCACAAGGCCACGGAAGAGCTCCGCCTGGGCTACGTGACCTTCACCCGCCCCCGCTCGCTCCTGCTGGCCTCGGGCCACTGGTGGGGCCCGACGCAGAAGAAGCGCCGCGGCCCGTCGGCCTTCCTCCAGGCCCTGTACGAGCACTGCGAGGCGGGCCACGGCGAGATCGAGGCCTGGGCCGAGGAACCGGAAGCGGCCGCCGAGAACCCGTCCCTCGCCGACGACTCCACCCCGGACCACTCCTGGCCCCTCCCGCTCGACCCGCACTCCCTCACCCTGCGCCGTGCGGCGGCCGCCCTGGTCGAGTCCTACCTGGCGGCCCCGCCCCCGCCGGAGGAGGAGTCCTACCTCTGGCCCCCGGACTGCGAGGACCCGTCCTACGACGAGGAGCCCTGGCCGCACGACGACGCCTGGCCCGAGGCCGCCCCAACCGAGCCGCACCCCGACGCCGCCCCGAGCACGGCGCACCCGCACCCCGGCCCGGGCCAGGTCCCTGCCGGCGAGCCGGCTCCCGGTGGCCAGGGCGGGGTCCCGGGTTCGGCGCAGGCGCGCCCGGGCTCCGGCCAGGACGCCGTCGGCCGTGTGCCCGCGCCGCGGGCCGCAGGCCCGGCCGACGACGGGGTCCGGGGCAGCGCCCCGGTTCCGGGAAGGGGCGGGGCGGGGGAGGAATCCGCCCCCGCCGACCCCACCGCCCCGCTCGACGACGACCTCTGGCCGGAAGCGGCCCACTGGGCCGTCGCCGAGGGCCCGGGCGAAGCCCGCCCGGCGGCGGAGCCCCGCACCGGTGCCACCGTCCCGGACGGTGACGACCCCTGGGCCGGCGAGGCCTGGGCCGGCGGGGCCTGGGCCGGCGAGGCCTGGGCCGGCGGGGGCCGACAGACCGGCGGCGCAGCCGGACTCGCACCCGAGGACGCGCGCGCCATCGCCTCCTGGGACCGCGACCTCGACGCCCTGGAGGGCGAGCTCCGCCGCGCCCGCGCGGCCGTCCGCGACGTCGAGCTGCCCGCCGCCCTCTCCGCCAGCCAGCTGCTCCGGCTCGCCGCCGACGAGCAGGGCTTCGTACGCGACCTCGCCCGCCCCATGCCCAAGCCCCCGCAGCCCGCGGCCCGCCAGGGCACCCGCTTCCACGCTTGGGTCGAGTCCCGCTTCGACGAGCTCCCGCTGCCCTTCCTCGACGTCCTCGACCCCGTCTCCGACCTCCCCGGCGCCGGCTCCGACCAGGAGATCGCCGACGAGGCCGACCTCGACTCCCTCAAGGCCGCCTTCGAGCGCAGCCCGTACGCCGACCGGCCGCCCCACCGCATGGAGGCCCCGGTCCAGCTCACCCTCGCCGGCCGCGTCATCCGCGGCCGGATCGACGCCGTCTACCGCAACCCGGACGGCTCGTACGAGATCGTCGACTGGAAGACCGGCCGCACCACCGAGGCCGACCCGCTCCAGCTCGCCGTCTACCGCCTGGCCTGGGCCGAGGCCACGAACACCCCGCTCAGCCAGGTCACCGCGGCCTTCCTGCACGTCCGCAGCGGCCGCGTGATCCGCCCCCGCAACCTCCCCGACCGGGCCCGCCTTGAGCGGATCCTCCAAGGCAAAACGGACACCGGCGGTGACCATCAGGCGGACGGCTAGGCTCGTGGGCATGAGCGACACCCCGCCGGACAACGTCGTCCGCACGTACATCGACACCCACCGCGACGCCTTCCTCGACGACCTCGCCGAGTGGCTCCGCATTCCCTCCGTCTCGGCGCAGCCCGAGCACGCGGGCGACGTACGCCGCAGCGCCGAATGGCTGGCGGCGAAGCTCAAGGAGACCGGTTTCCCGCTGGCCGAGGTCTGGGAGACCCCCGGCGCCCCCGCCGTCTTCGCGCACTGGCCGAGCGAGGACCCGCAGGCCCCCACCGTCCTGGTGTACGGGCACCACGACGTGCAGCCCGCCGCCCTCGCCGACGGCTGGCACAGCGACCCCTTCGAGCCGGTGGTCCGCGACGGCCGCATGTACGGCCGCGGCGCCGCCGACGACAAGGGGCAGGTGTTCTTCCACACCCTCGGGGTGCGCGCGCACCTGGCGGCCACCGGCGCCGCCGCCCCCGCCGTGAACCTCAAGCTGATCGTCGAGGGCGAGGAGGAGTCCGGCTCCCCCCACTTCCGCGAGCTCGTGGAGGCCCGCGCCGCCGAACTCGCCGCCGACGTCGTGATCGTCTCCGACACCGGCATGTGGTCCGAGACCACCCCCACCGTCTGCACGGGCATGCGCGGCGTCGCCGACTGCGAGATCGACTTCCACGGCCCGGACCAGGACATCCACTCCGGTGCCTTCGGCGGGGCCGTGCCCAATCCGGCCGCCGTCGCCGCCCGCCTGGTCGCCGCCCTGCACGACGACGACGGGCGCGTGACGATCCCCGGCTTCTACGACGGCATCGCCGAGCTCACCGAGGCGGAGCGCGCGCTCATCGCCGAGCTGCCCTTCGACGAGTCCGAGTGGCTCCGTACGGCCAGGTCCCACGCGGCCTCCGGCGAGGCCGGCTACTCCACCCTGGAGCGGGTCTGGGCCCGCCCGACGGCCGAGGTCAACGGCATCGGCGGCGGCTACCAGGGCCCCGGCGGCAAGACCATCGTGCCCGCCAACGCCCACCTGAAGCTGTCGTTCCGCCTGGTCTCCGGCCAGGACCCGTACGAGGTCGAGGCCGCCGTCAGGGACTGGGTCGCGGCCCGGATCCCGGACGGGATCCGACACTCCCTCACCTTCGGCGCCCCCACCCGGCCGTGCCTGACCCCGCTGGACCACCCGGCCCTGCAGTCCGTCGTACGGGCCATGGGCCGCGCCTTCGGCCAGAAGATCCGCTTCACCCGCGAGGGCGGCTCCGGACCGGCCGCGGACCTCCAGGACGTCCTGGAAGCGCCCGTCCTCTTCCTCGGCATCTCGGTGCCGTCCGACGGCTGGCACTCCCCGAACGAGAAGGTCGAACTGGACCTGCTCCTCAAAGGCGTCGAGACGACCGCCTACCTCTGGGGAGACCTGGCCGCCACCCACCGCACCACCGCCTGACACCGACGCACGCACGCCTGCCTTGTCCCACCACCGGGGGAGTTGGAAGTACCTGTGAGCACCCATACCGAGCGCCCTCTCGCCGAGCGCCCCCTCTCGCTCGCCGCGCCCAGCGGAATCGACCGCGCCGCGCACCACCGCCTCGACGAGGCGTGGCTCGCCGCCGCCTGGAGCCACCCGACGACCCGTGTCTTCGTCGTCTCCGGCGGCCAGGTCCTGATCGACGACACCCCCGACGGGGGCACCGGCATCGTGATGACCCCGGCCTTCGAGGCCCCGGTCACCGAGACCCACCGCTACTTCCTGGGCGCGGACGAGGACGGCGTACGGTACTTCGCGCTGCAGAAGGACGCGCTGCCCGGCCGCATGGACCAGTCGGCCCGCCCGGCCGGCCTGCGCGAGGCCGGACTGCTGCTCTCCCCGCGCGACGCCGGACTGATGGTGCACGCCGTGGCACTGGAGAACTGGCAGCGGATGCACCGCTTCTGCTCCCGCTGCGGCGAGCGCACGGTGGTCGCGGCCGCCGGGCACATCCGCCGCTGCCCGGGCTGCGGCGCCGAGCACTACCCGCGCACCGACCCGGCCGTGATCATGCTGGTCACCGACGAGCACGACCGCGCGCTGCTGGGCCGCCAGGTGCACTGGCCCGAGGGCCGCTTCTCGACCCTCGCCGGGTTCGTGGAGCCGGGCGAGTCGATCGAGCAGTCCGTCGTCCGCGAGGTGTGGGAGGAGGCGGGCGTCAGGGTCGGCGAGGTCGAGTACGTGGCCAGCCAGCCGTGGCCGTTCCCGTACAGCCTGATGCTGGGCTTCACGGCCCGCGCCACCACCTCCGAGATCACGGTGGACGGCGAGGAGATCCAGGAGGCCCGCTGGTTCTCCCGGGAGGAGCTGCGCGCCGCGTTCGAGACGGGCGAGGTGCTGCCCCCGTCGGGGATCTCCATCGCCGCCCGGCTGGTCGAGCTCTGGTACGGCGAGCCGCTGCCGAAGACGGCGGCGTAACGTTCGTCACAGCAGAAGGCCCCCGCCTCGGCGGGGGCCTCTCTGGTGCTCGCGAGCACGCGCGGGTGCGCGCGGGTGGGGCTGCCTCAGACGGCGAGGGCCTGCTTGACCTGGGCCAGGCTCGGGTTCGTCATGACGGACTCGTTGCCGGCGGCGGACTTCACGAGCACGGTGGGAACCGTCTGGTTGCCGCCGTTGGCCTTCTCCACGAACGCGGCGGACGCGGGGTCGAGCTCGATGTTGATCTCGTTGTACGCGATGCCTTCCCGGTCCAGCTGGGTCTTCAGCCGACGGCAGTAGCCGCACCAGGTCGTGCTGTACATCGTGACGGTGCCCGTGTCCTGCATGCTGCGCTCTCCTTCGTGAGGGCTCGGTGGTCCGAGTACTCGAACGTACGCGACCCCACCGCCATTCCCGTACGGCAGTCCCCGCGCGACCGGTGTGACTGATACGACGGATACGTGCCGCCTGTGGACGGTTTTCCCGCCCGCCCCACGAGACCTGGCAGCATGGCGGGGTGACATCAGCAACGCACTCCCCATCGTTCCCGGCCGGCCCCGGCTCCGCCGACTCGGCCGACGCGGTGCTCCTGGGCCTGGATCCGGAGCAGCGTGAGGTCGCGACGACCCTGCGCGGGCCGGTGTGCGTGCTGGCGGGCGCCGGTACCGGCAAGACCCGCGCGATCACCCACCGCATCGCCTACGGCGTCCGCTCAGGCCGGCTCATGCCGGCCAGTGTGCTGGCCGTCACCTTCACCAACCGCGCCGCCGGGGAGATGCGCGGACGCCTGCGCGCCCTCGGCGCGGGCGGCGTGCAGGCCCGGACCTTCCACTCCGCCGCCCTGCGCCAGCTCCAGTACTTCTGGCCCAAGGCGGTCGGCGGCGAGGTGCCCCGGCTCCTGGAACGCAAGATCCAGCTCGTCGCCGAGGCCGGCGCGCGCTGCCGGATCCGGCTCGACCGCGGCGAGCTGCGCGATGTCACCGGCGAGATCGAGTGGGCCAAGGTCACGCAGACGGTGCCCGCCGACTACCCGGCCGCCGCCCTCAAGTCGGGGCGCGAGGCACCCCGCGACATGGCCGAGATCGCCCAGATCTACGGGACGTACGAACAGCTCAAGCGCGACCGCGGCATGATCGACTTCGAGGACGTGCTGCTCCTGACCGTCGGCATCCTCCAGGACCGCCACGACATCGCCGAGCAGATCCGCGCCCAGTACCAGCACTTCGTGGTCGACGAGTACCAGGACGTCAGCCCCCTCCAGCAGCGGCTGCTGGACCTCTGGCTCGGCGACCGCGACAGCCTCTGCGTCGTCGGCGACGCCAGCCAGACGATCTACTCCTTCACCGGCGCCACCCCCGACCACCTGCTGAACTTCCGCACCAAGTACCCGCAGGCCACCGTGGTCAAGCTGGTCCGCGACTACCGCTCCACCCCCCAAGTGGTGCACCTCGCCAACGGTCTGCTGAAGCAGGCCAAGGGCCGCGCCGCCGAGCACCGGCTGGAGCTGGTCTCCCAGCGCGAGACCGGCCCGGACCCGGTCTACGCCGAGTACGCCGACGAGCCCGCCGAGGCCGAGGGCGTCGCCCACCGGATTCGGGACCTGATCGCCGCGGGCGTCCCGGCCGGGGAGATCGCCGTCCTCTACCGCATCAACGCCCAGTCCGAGGTCTACGAACAGGCCCTCGCCGACGCCGGGGTCCCCTACCAGCTGCGCGGGGCCGAGCGGTTCTTCGAGCGCGCCGAGGTCCAGAAGGCGATCCTCGCGCTGCGCGGAGCCGCCCGCTCCGGCGGGAACGACCCGCTGCTCGACGACGTCGTGGAGCTGGGCTCCCAGGTCCGGGCGGTGCTCAGCTCCACCGGCTGGACCTCCGAGCCCCCCGCCGGCTCCGGCGCCGTGCGCGACCAGTGGGAGTCCGTGGCCGCGCTGGTCCGGCTCGCCGAGGACTTCTCCCGGGCCCGGCAGGGAGCCACCCTCGCGGACCTCACGATCGAGCTGGAGGAGCGCAAGGCCGCCCAGCACGCCCCGACCGTCCAGGGCGTCACCCTGGCCTCGCTGCACGCGGCGAAGGGCCTGGAGTGGGACGCCGTGTTCCTCGTCGGGCTCACCGACGGCATGCTCCCGATCACGTACGCGAAGACCGACGAGCAGGTCGAGGAGGAACGCCGGCTGCTCTATGTCGGCGTCACCCGGGCGCGGCTGCACCTGACCCTCTCCTGGGGCCTCTCCCGGGCTCCGGGCGGCCGGGCCTCCCGTCGCCCCAGCCGCTTCCTGAACGGCCTGCGGCCGGGCTCCGCGGTGCCTCGCAGCGGGCCGGGCTCCGCGACCGAGAGCGGGCCGCGCAAGCGGGGCCGCCGCGGCCCGGTGCTCTGCCGGGTCTGCGGCAAGACCCTGACCGAGGCCGGCGAGCTCAAACTGATGCGCTGTGAGGACTGCCCGTCCGACATGGACGAAGGGCTCTACGAGCGGCTGCGGGAGTGGCGCGCGGGCCAGTCGAGGGAGCAGGGGCTGCCCGCCTACTGCGTCTTCACGGACAAGACGCTGATGGCGATCGCGGAGGCCGCGCCCACCGAGCCCGGGGAGCTCTCTATGATCTCCGGAGTGGGCGGCCGCAAGCTCGACCGCTACGGAGCCGAGGTCCTGGCCATATGTGCAGGTCAGGAGCCCGAGCCCGAAGATCCTGCCGACGCGTAGAAACTCGTCGGAAAAATAGTTTGCACATGCCCAGCGAAGACCCATAGGTTCTTAGCAACGGAAACGGTGGCTTCTCCGAAGCCCTGGATCCGTGCTGTACTTATCCGAATACGCATGGGACAGGCCCCCGGGCCACGTCCCCGAGACGCCGAGAGGAGGCGAGACCAGTGACCAGCTTCATGACCTTCACCAAAATGACCGATCGCTCGGTCGACGCTTCCTGCCTGCTCGGTTCCGTCTCCCTTCCGGGTACCGGTGTGTCCGCGATTTCCGCCGACCGCCCCGCCCTGCTGGCGACCCTTCCGGTCAGTGAGCGCAACGAGCGACCGACCCTGGCACCGGTGGCAGTACTGGCAGCAGAAGCTCAGGCGCATGGCGCCTATGGCTTCGCGGCCGCAGCCGGTGCCGGAGCCAAGACGAAGCAGACGAAGAAGCAGCAGCACCACCTGATGTGGGCCTTCCGTGGGCTCGAACCCTGGAGTGATCCAGTCTGATCGCATGATCAGGCCGGCGCCTTCAGGGCCGCGGAACCCCACCCGGGATCCGCGGCCCTTCTGTTTGCCCCGAACAGGGGCAACGCAGCGAAGGAGCCTCGGGACTGGCAAAACCAGGTGACAGCCGAACCCGGCCGACCGGCCGGAACGACTAGCCGACCAAGACGACGAGGAAGAAACCACCGTGCAACTCGAAGCGCACGCCCCGTCCGTAACGCAGACCCACACGATCTCCCCGCCCGCAGTCCCGGAGGACCACACCTTGACCCCGCTCACCGCGCTGACCGCGCTCGACGACGCCATCGAGAACCTCGGCGTACCCGTCCCCTGCCGCACCTTCGACCCCGAGGTCTTCTTCGCCGAGTCCCCGGCCGACGTCGAGTACGCCAAGTCGCTCTGCCGCACCTGCCCGCTGGTCGAGGCCTGCCTCGCCGGAGCGGTCGAGCGCCGCGAGCCCTGGGGTGTCTGGGGTGGCGAGCTCTTCGTCCAGGGTGTCGTCGTCGCCCGCAAGCGGCCCCGTGGCCGTCCGCGCAAGAACCCGGTTGTCGCGGCATGACCGCCATCGGAACCATCGACCGCCCCCTGACGCACGACCCCCTGAAGCAGGCCCTCATGACCGCCCACACCACGAGCGAGCAGCCCCACGGCGCCGCCCACGCAGACTTCATCACCGCCGGCGCGAACACCTCGCGTCAGAACAGGACCCGCGAAATGCAACTCATCCCAGAAGCCCTGGCTCGCGCCCATATGGACGAGCTCATGCGTGAGGTGGACGTCGAACGTCACGCCGTACGCCTGGTCACCGCCCGCCGCATGCAGCGGCGTGCCGAGCGCGTCTCGATGCGCGCCCGCCGCGCGCTGGCCATGGCCGTCATGCACTGACGGCCGAAAAAAGCATCCCCGGGGGGACCGGTCCGAACGGACCGGTCCCCCCGGTGCGTTGCGGACGGCAGTCGACCCCTCACGGGGATATCGTCTGGAGGTGGACCAGCCGACTCCCCACCCCACCCCGTCGGGATCCGAGGCCCAGCCCGTCGTCTGCGCGCGCTGTGGCACACAGTCCCCCGACGGCGCCCCGCCCACCTGGACCTGCTCGGTGGAGAACGGGACCAGACAGTACTTCTGCGTCGACTGCGCGCGCGCCAACCTCCGGGCGATCGAAGGCAGGCTCGACTCCTCCTGGTGGTGACACCGGGGACCCGGACCCTACGGAGTCACTCGGCGGAGGCGAACCCCGGCAGCCAGGCGTCCAGTTCGTCCCGCAGCCGCACCGTCGCGCCCAGCTGGCACAGCACCCCGATCGTGCTCAGCGTCACCCGGTGGATCAGCAGGTACGAAGGCGGCAGGTTGATCTGCCGGCCCAACTGGTGTGCGGGGGAGCGGGGATCGGCGATCCGCGCCGCCTGGCCGCGCAGCCACGGCCGGGTGAAGGTGAACTCCTCGGCCTCGGCCGGCTCGATGATCGGCTTGAGGTAGTCCAGCACCGCGTCCGGGTCCAGCTCGATGGACTCCTTCACGAACCCCTCGGCGCGCAGGTGCCCGTAGACCCCCTCGGCGTCGCCGTCCAGGGTCATCCGCAGCGACCTGCCGATCGGCTTGGGCCAGCCGCCCGGCAGCCGGTCGACCGTGCCGAAGTCCAGCACGCCCAGCCGCATCCGGCCGTCGGCCCCCGGTATCAGCCGGAAGTTGCCCGGGTGCGGATCCGCGTGCAGCAGACCGGTGCGCGCGGGACCGGAGAAGAGGAACCGGGCCAGCAGCTGTCCGGCGCGGTCGCGTTCCTCCTCGGTGCCGTCGGCTATCACCTCCGACAGCGGGGTCCCCTCCATCCACTCGGTCACCAGCACCTGGTCGCCCTGGTGCACGACATCCGGCACGACCACGTCGGGATCGTCCTCGAAGGCGTCCGCGTGGGTCCGCTGCGCCTCGGCCTCCAGCTCGTAGTCGAGCTCCTCGGCGACCCGGTCGCGCAACTCCTTGATCAGCGGCTTGATCTCCATGCCGGGAATCAGCGGCCCCAGCAGCCCCGCGAACCGGCCCAGCTGCTTCAGGTCCGACAGCAGCGCCTCACCGGCCCCCGGATACTGGACCTTGACCGCGACCTGCCGGCCGTCGTGCCACACCGCCCGGTGCACCTGCCCGATCGAGGCCGCCGCCGCCGGCTTGTCCTCGAACTCCTCGAACAGCTCCCGCCAGTCCGCGCCGAGGCGGTCCGCCAGCACCTGGTGCACCGTCGCCGTGGGCAGCGGCGGGGCCGCCTCCTGGAGCTTGGTCAGCGCCGCCCGGTAGGGCCCGGCGACCTCCTCGGGCAGCGCCGACTCGAAGACCGACAGGGCCTGCCCGAACTTCATGGCACCGCCCTTCAGTTCCCCGAGCGTGCGGAACAACTGCTCGGCGGTGCGCTTCTGGAGCTCGGCCGCCACGATCTCCGCGGACTTGCCGCCGATCCGCTTGCCCAGGCCCCAGGTGGCCCGTCCCGCTATGCCGAGCGGCAGCGCGGCCAGCTTGACGGTGCGGGTGACCGCTTTCCGGGGAAGATCAGACATGCGCCCCTCCATTTCCCAGACAGCTGGGCCGCGAACAGCGGTTCTCCGCATCCTGTCATGGCCTCCTCGCGGCTCGGAGGAGGGCACCTTCCCCGGCTTCCCGCGGGGTGGCCGTGCGTTCCGCGTGCGCTCCGCACGGGCAGTCAGGGTGGGGGTGGACCGGGGCGGATTCCCAGTGGAGGGAGGGCAGGGCCGCCTCCCAGCGGGTGGCGGTGGACGCGGGCAGTTCACCGTCGAGGAAGGAGAGCGCGTGGGCCGCGGCCAGGCCGGCCACCGCCGTGGACAGGCCCAGGTCGCAGGCGGCGCTCGCGCGGCGGCGGTGGGCCGAGCGCCACTGGACCAGCATCCGGGGCCAGGCCGCGTCCCGGTCCACGCGGTCGCGCTCCATGCACCCCGCGCAGGCCGTCACTCCGGGCAGGACCAGCGGCCCCACCAGCCCCGTCCCCTCCAACACCCCCGCGTACAGGTGCGGGATGCCCGTGGCGACCCAGTCGGCCGCGGTGTCCGGATCGGGTGCCCAGGCGTGCAGCCCGTCCCGCGGCGCGACCACCACCAGGGCCAGCCGCGGCTCCGCCTCCTCCTCCCCGGCCCGAGGGGCGCGCCCCGGGGCGGACCCGCGCACCAGCTTCCCCGCGGCCTCCGCCCGCAGCCGGCCCACGCTCCCGGGATCCAGTCCGCCCGGCGCCACGTCCGCCGGCTCCACCCGGCCCCCGTCGAGCACCTCGACCCGGCCCACGCCGGCTCCCGCCAGGACCGCGGCGATCACAGCGCCCACCCGTCCGCTCCCGCGCACCCGGACCCGTATCGCCCGGCGCGCGGCGACCCCCCGCAAGTCCCCGCCCGGCTCCCGGCGGACCAGGGAGAGGGAGCCCAGATCGGGGCCCAGCCGCTCCAGGACCTCCGGATGACCGCGCACGGCCTGGGCCCGCGGGCCGCCCGCCGTGGCGTCGTCGAGCAGACCGGCCCCCGCCAGCCGCCTGACGAGCGCGTCGGCCTGACCGTCCGGCAGCCCCATGCCCGTGGCCTCGGCCCGCAGCAGCTCCATCCCCCGCGTCCCGTCGATCCGGTCGATGAACGCGCCCGTCGCCGTGTCCACCGGGCCGAGCACCACCGCGTGGGCAGGGGTCACCCCGAACTGCACCGTCTCCCGGTCCCGCCAGGCCCGCGCCAGCGCGGCCTTCACCTTCGGATACATGACCGATCCCCCTCGATTTCCCCGGCCCACTCGAGCCGCCCGTTTTCCGGCTCTCCCACCACACTGCCCGTCCGCCGGATTCTCTGCGCGAATTTGTCCACAGGCGAGGGTTATTAGGCATATGAGATGAAGGGAATTGCGGTTCGCGATATCGGCTCCGCATCACTCGCACGCGAACCCCGGACGGGCGGGACTTCCGCCACCGCCACCGGGTACCGTCGTGGCGTGTCCGCCGACCCACCGCCGCGCGCCGTCGAAGTCCGCCGGAGCGCGCGCCGCCGCAGGACCGTATCCGCCTATCGCGAGGGTGACCGTACGGTCGTCCTCATCCCTGCCCGGATGTCCGAGGCGGAGGAGCAGCGCTGGGTGGGTGTCATGCTCGACAAGCTCGCCGCCCAGGAGAGCAAACGTACCCTCGGGGACGCGGAACTCACCGAGCGCGCCGAGCGTCTGTCCGAGCAGTACTTCGGCGGCCGCGCACGCCCCCGCTCGGTCCGCTGGGTCACCAACCAGAACACCCGCTGGGGCTCCTGCACCCCGGCCGAAGGCAGCATCCGGCTCTCGCACCGCATCCAGGGCATGCCGGAGTACGTCGTCGACTACGTGCTCCTGCACGAGCTGGCCCACCTCCTGGTGCCCGGCCACGGGCCCCGTTTCTGGGAGCTGCTGGAGGCGTACCCGCGCACCGAGCGGGCCCGCGGGTACCTGGAGGGTGTGGTGGCGGCCGAGCGCCTTCCGACCGTTCCCGCCGCCCGCGACGAATGAGCCGGAAGATCCCGTACCCACCCGTCGTGTCACACAGCGTGATATGTACCGGGTCGGTACCGACTTGGCCGGATGTCGGCCGTTGCCGTTAGCCTGAGCGGCACGCATTCACAGTCGGGATGGGGGACGGTCGTTACGTATGGCCAGGGAATTCCAACGCGGCCACAAGGCCAAGATCAGTGATCTCACGGCGGGCACCGATCTGTACGTAGGCGTCCAGATCGCCGGGCCCGGGCTCACCTTCGACATCAGCTGTTTCGGTCTCGATGTCAACGAGCAGCTGTCGGACGACCGCTACTTCGTCTTCTTCAACCAGCCGAAGTCGCCGGAAGAGTCCATTCAGCAACTCGGCGCGCAGTCCGGCGACACCGAATCCTTCCGGGTGACCCTGGACCGCGTTCCGGCGTCCATCCACAAGCTGTCCTTCACCGCCACCATCGACGGCGCCGGACAGATGTCGCAGATCGGACCGGGCTACATCCGGATCGTGGCCGGCGGCGAAGAGGTCGTCCGGTACGCCTTCACCGGCTCGGAGTTCACGACCGAGCGGGCCGTGATGCTCGGTGACTTCTACCTCAAGGACGTGTGGCGCTTCGCCGCCGTCGGCCAGGGCTTCGACGGCGGCCTCGACGCGCTGCTGCGGAACTTCGGAGGCGAGGTCGCCGAGGACGCGCAGCCGGCGCAGCAGGCGCCCGCCGCCGCGCCCGGCTTCGCCCCGCCGCCGCAGGCGGCCGCCCCGGCCCCGTCCTTCGGCGCCCCGGCGCCCGCCCAGGCACCCGCGCCCGCGCCGTCCTTCGGCGCGCCCGCGCCCGCCCCGGCCCCGCAGCCGCACTACCAGCAGCCCGCGGCCCCGGCCCCGGTGCACGCCGCGCCCACCATGGCCGCGCCGCTCGCCCCGCCGGCCCCCGCCCCGTACGGGCAGCCGCAGCCGCAGCAGCCCTCGTACGGCCAGGTCCCCGGCCAGGTCCCCGCCCCGTACCCGGGCCAGGTCCCGCCGCCCGCCCCGGCCCCCGCGCCCTACGGCCAGCAGCCGGGCTACGGCCAGGTCCCCGGGCAGGTCCCGGGCCACCAGCCCGGTTACGCCCCCCAGGCCGCCGCCGTCGGCGCCGGGCTCGCCGCCGCGCTCCAGCCGTACAAGGAAGCCCCCACGGGCGCCCGCTGGACCCCGCAGAACGCACAGCTCATGCGCGTCGACCTCTCGATGGGCGGCCAGGCCGTCCTCGCCCGCCAGGGCAGCATGGTCCTGTACCAGGGCAAGGTGGACTTCAGCTACAAGGGCGCGGGCTTCGCCGGCCGCATCGTCGGCAACGCCACCGGCCAGGAGATGCAGCTCATGCGCTGCACCGGCCGCGGCCAGGTCTTCCTCGCCGAGGACGGCTCCCACCTGCACGCCATCGAGCTCCAGGGCGACGGGATCTGCGTCTCCGCCGAGGCCGTCCTCGCCTTCGACGAGTCGCTCCAGCACGAGGTCCGCCGCATCGAGGGCCACGGCATCCCCGGCGGCGCCCTGTTCACCATGCAGTTCCAGGGCACGGGAACGGTCATCGTCAAGACGCACGGCGTCCCGGTGGTCCTGCCCGTCACCCCGACCACCTTCGCGGACAGCAACGCCATCGTGGCGTGGTCCTCCGCCTCGCAGGTGATCCTGTCCAGCCAGGTCCGGCTGCGGCGCAACGCCTACCCCGGCCACAGCGGGGAGACCGTGAACCTCCAGTTCCGCGGCGCTCCCGGCAACTTCATCGTCGTCCAGCCGTACGAGGTCTGAGGGAGCCCGACATGAACGCAATGAACCAGCAGCTCGCGGGCTTCGCCCCGACCCCCGTCACGGCCCGCATGGAGAACCACGGCCGGGCCATGCTCAAGGTCGCCATGCAGAGCGGCCAGGACCTCTTCGCCCGCACCGGCTCGATGGTCGCCTACGAGGGCTTCGTGCAGTACGAGCCCAACCCGCCGGCCGTCCGCCAGATGGCCTCGCAGTGGCTCACCGGCGAGGGCGCACCGCTGATGAAGTGCACCGGCGACGGCCTGCTCTACCTCGCCGACTACGGCGCCGACGTCGTCTGCATCAACCTCCAGAACGACGCCCTCTCCGTCAACGGCACCAACCTGCTCGCCTTCGACGCCCACCTCCAGTGGGGCGTCGAGCGGGTCAAGGGCATGGCGAAGTTCGCCGGCCAGGGCCTGTTCAACGTGCAGGTCGCCGGCACCGGATGGGTGGCGATCACCTCCCGCGGCACCCCGATCGTGGTCGACTGCGGCCGCGGCGAGGACGAGACGTACGTCGACCCGGACGCGCTCGTCGCCTGGTCGCCGAATCTCAAGGTCAAGGGCAAGCGCAGCTTCAAGGCCTCGTCGATGATCGGCCGGGGCAGCGGGGAGGCCTACCAGATGGCCTTCTCCGGCCAGGGCATCGTCGTCGTACAGCCCAGCGAGGACAGCACCGACCGGCTCCGGGCCCGGGGCTGAGGGGAGCGGACACATCATGCAGAGCTCACTTTTCGCCCACGCCGAGGCGCAGTCCCAGGACCGGTACGCCATCCAGAACCCGCAGCTGCTGCGGGTCTCGCTGACCGGCTCCGACGACGTCCTCGCCCGCAAGGGCGCCATGGTCGCCTACCAGGGCCTCATCGACTTCGACGGCGAGTACCAGAGCAGCAGCCAGCGGGGCGCCCGCCGCCGCACCGGCGAGGGGCTGGACCTCATGCGCTGCTCCGGTCAGGGCACGGTCTACCTGGCCAACCTGGCCCAGTACGTGCACGTCGTGGACGTGGACCAGGAAGGCCTCACGGTCGACAGCAGCTACGTGCTGGCCCTGGACTCCACCCTGCACACCGAGGTCATCGCGGTGGACAGCCAGTACGGGATCTCCGGTTCCGGCAAGTACCAGCTCAACATCACCGGGCGCGGCAAGGTCGCGCTGATGACCTCCGGGCAGCCGCTGATGATGCAGGTCACGCCCGACAAGTACGTCAACGCGGACGCGGACGCGATCGTCGCCTGGTCGACCTCGCTGCGGGTGCAGATGCAGGCCCAGACGCACTCCAGCGGCGTCTGGCGGCGGCGCGGCAACACCGGCGAGGGCTGGGAGCTCAGCTTCCTCGGCACCGGCTTCGCGCTGGTGCAGCCCAGCGAGGTGCTGCCGCCGCAGAACGCCCAGCTCGGCCAGGGCGCCGCGGCCCAGTTCGGCATGGGCCAGCACGGCTCCCACGCGCAGAACCAGAACAACGCCTGGAACTGATCCCGGACGCCCGATCCAGGACGACTGATCCAGGACGACTGGTCCCGGACGGCTGGGCGCAGGCAGGCGAAAGGGGCGGCCCCGCGAGGGACCGCCCCTTCGTCGTGCCCGGGATCAGCCCCCGAGCCGCGCCAAGGTCGCCTCCAGCAGCCGCACCACCGAGGTGTCGGCCACCGCGGCCACCTCCTCGTACGGGAACCAGCGCAGGTCCAGCGACTCCTCGCTGATCTCCGCCTCCGCGCCGGCCGGAGCCAGCGCCGCGTACTGCACGTCCAGGTGCCAGTGGCACGGCGCGGGGATCGCATGCCGGTCCAGGCGCACCGGGCCGCCGGGCAGCAGGCTCAGCCCGGACGCGATGCCCGACTCCTCACCGGCCTCGCGCAGCGCCACCGCCTCGAGGGTGTCGTCGCCGGGCTCGCAGTGGCCGCCCATCTGCAGCCACATGCCCAGTTTCTTGTGCAGGGTCAGCAGGACCCGCCGCCGCGTCGGGTCGATCACCAGCGCGCTGCCGGTGATGTGCCCGGCCGTGCACGGCTTGTACACCCCGTCCGGATGGGCGGCGAGGTGCTCCAGATAGACGTCGCGCAGCTCGGGCTGGTCCGCGTAGCCCTTCAGGACCAGGACCGCGTCTTCGTGCAGGCTCACTTCTTCTCGTCGCCGTCCTCGTCGGTCCGCTCGCGCTGGTCGCGCTGCTGGGCGGCCTCGCCGAGCATCTTGTCGATCTCGGAGAAGTCCAGCTGCTCGCGGTGCACGAAGCCGTCCGGGTCGTCCAGGTCGGAGGCCGTCGGCAGCATGTCCGGGTGCTCCCACAGCCCGTCGCGGCCGTCCACCCCGCGCGCGTCCGTGAGCGAGGCCCACAGCCGGGAGGCGTCGCGCAGCCGGCGCGGGCGCAGCTCCAGGCCGATCAGCGTCGCGAAGGTCTGCTCCGCCGGGCCGCCCGAGGCGCGCCGCCGGCGCATGGTCTCGCGCATCGCGTCCGCCGAGGTCAGCCGGGGCTTGGCGGCCTCGTGCACCACCGCGTCGACCCAGCCCTCGACCAGCGCGAGCGCCGTCTCCAGGCGGGCCAGGGCGGCCTTCTGCTCGGGGGTGTCCTGCGGCTGGAACATGCCGCCCTGCAGCACTTCCTGCAGCTGCTCCGGATTCGACGGGTCGATCCGGCCGACCACGTCCTCCAGCTTCGAGGTGTCGACCTTGATGCCGCGGGCGTAGCCCTCGACCGCGCCGAACAGGTGCGAGCGCAGCCACGGCACGTGCGCGAAGAGCCGGGCGTGCGCGGCCTCGCGCAGGGCCAGGTACAGTCGCACCTCGTCCGAGGGGACGCTCAGGTCCTTGCCGAAGGCCTCGATGTTCAGCGGCAGCAGCGCGGCCTTGCCGGCCGGGCCGAGGGGCAGCCCGATGTCCGTCGAGCCGACGACCTCGCCCGCGAGCGTGCCCACGGCCTGGCCGATCTGCTGGCCGAACATGGCCCCGCCCATGGAGCGCATCATCCCGAGCAGCGGGCCCGCCATGGCCTGCATCTCCTCGGGCAGGACGCCGCCCATGGCCGCGCCCACGCGCTCGGCGACAGGGTCGACGAGCTCCTTCCACACCGGGAGGGTCGCCTCGACCCACTCGGCGCGGCTCCACGCCACGGCGGTCGTGGCGCCCGACGGCAGCGAGGTCACGCCGTCCAGCCAGTGGTCGGCCAGGCGCACGGCCTCCTCGACGGCCGACTTCTCGGCGATGCCGACGCTCGTGTCCTTCACGCCGTCCGCCGTGCCCTGCGCGACGGTCTGGCGGGCGATGTCCTTGGCCATGTCCCAGTTCACGGGACCGCCGTCGTAGCTCAGCATCTGGCCGAGCTGCTGGAAGGCGGCACCGAGGTCGTTCGGGTTCATGGCACCGAACATCGCGGCGAACGGATTGTCCTCGCCGCCGGCACCGCCCGCGCCGCCCGGCAGGCCCATGCCGGGGAACCCGAACGGATTCGGGCCGCCCTGACCGCCCTGACTGCCCTTCTTCTTGCCTTCGTCGCCGTTGTCCGGCTCCTCCGGCGGAAGGCCGAATCCGAATGGGGTGTCGCTCACGGGTTTCCTCGGCTCGTAGGGCCGCCGGCGGGTGCCGACGGGCAATGGTCCGACAACACCACCCAGCGTAGACACCCGGCCCGCATACGGGCTCGGTGCTCCGCCGACTCCTGGGCTGCGGCAGGATGGACATCACCTGGTGGGTACGCGTCACAGCGCGTCCCTACTGAAGACAACCGCTGGAGACGCCCGGTGAGTTCCCCAGATCCGCAGTTTCGCGCGATGAACGACGACGAAGACCGCCCCGAGCACGGCGACAGCGCCCAGGGCGTTCGCCAGTCGCGAAACCCGGCCGTGCGAGGCCCCGTGATCGCCGTGACCGGCGCCGCGTCGGGTGTCGGCGCCGCCCTGGTGAGCCGGCTGGCCGCCTCCGACGAGGTCAAGCAGGTCGTCGCCATCGACGAGCGGCGGGGCGACTGCGCGGCCGCGCAGTGGCACATCCTGGACGTACGGGACCCCGCGATCGCCGAGAGGCTGCGCGGCGCGGACGTCGTCGTCCACCTCGCCCTCGACCTGGATCTGGAGACGGATCCGGCGGCCCGTACCGCGTACAACGTGCGCGGGACCCAGACCGTCCTCACGGCGGCCGCCGCGGCCGGCGTGCACCGGGTCGTGCTCTGCACCTCGGCGATGGTCTACGGCGCCCTCCCGGACAACGACATCCCGCTGTCGGAGGACTCCGAGCTGCGGGCCACCGCCGAGGCCACCGGCGTCGGCGACCTGCTGGAGATCGAGCGCCTCGGCCGCCGGGCGCCCCGGGCGCACCCGGGCCTGAACGTCACCGTGATCCGCCCGGCGGTCCTGGTCGGCGGCACCGACACGGCCCTGACCCGGTACTTCGAGTCCCCGCGGCTGCTCGTGGTGGCGGGATCCCGTCCGACGTGGCAGTTCTGCCATGTCGAGGACCTGGTCAGCGCCCTGGAGTACGCGGCCCTGGAGAAGGTCGAGGGCGAGCTGGCCGTGGGCTGCGAGGGGTGGCTGGAGCAGGAGGAGGTCGAGGAGCTGAGCGGCATCCGCCGCATGGAGCTGCCCTCGGCGGTCGCGCTGGGCGCGGCGGCCCGGCTGCACCGGATCGGCCTGACCCCGTCCCCGGCCGGGGACCTCGCGTACACGATGCACCCCTGGGTGGTCAGCGTCAGCGGGCTGCACGCGGCGGGGTGGCGGCCGCGCTGGACCAATGAGGAGGTGCTCGCCGAGCTCCTCCAGGAGGTCTCGGGGCGCCACACGGTCGCGGGCCGCCGGCTGGGCCGCCGGGACGCCGCCACCGCCGCGGGTGCGGCGGGCGCGACGGTGGCGCTGCTGGGCGCGGCCGCCGCCGTCCGCCTGGCGCGCAAGCGGCGCGGGATCTGACCCACGGGCCAAAGAGCGCGGCTCCGCCCCGGACCCCCGCGCCGCGACGCCGGCGGGGCCGGGTGGTGCGGCGGGGGCCGCACGGGCGGGCCCGATTGGTAGGAGGCTCCCAAGGGGGCGGCTGCGGCACGGGCGAACCTGCTATTTCGCCCCGTCAGCCACTAGGGCACGATGAAGGCATGGCACCGCACTTCGACCACCCCGGCGAGCAGGCCGCCCAGGACCCGATCCGGCTGCTCGAGATCCGTGACACCCCGCTCTCGATCGACGAGGTCTTCCAGGCCGTCGGCGACGACGCGACGGGAGGGACGACGCTCTTCGTCGGCACGGTGCGCAACCACGACAGCGGGGCGGACGTCGACTCGCTCGGCTACTCCTGCCACCCGACGGCCGAGGCCGAGATGCGCCGGGTCGCCGAGCGCGTCGTGGCCAAGTTCCCCGTCCGCGCGCTGGCCGCCGTGCACCGCGTGGGCGACCTCGCCGTCGGCGACCTGGCGGTCGTCGTCGCCGTCTCCTGCCCGCACCGCGGCGAGGCCTTCGACGCCTGCCGCATGCTCATCGACGACCTCAAGCACGAGGTCCCGATCTGGAAGCACCAGACCTTCACCGACGGCACCGAGGAGTGGGTCGGCGCCTGCTGAACCCCGGTCGCGCAGCCGCCCCCGCTTGGGGGTAGCCTCGCACCCGTTCGGCCGCGCAACACGCCCTCGATTTGCGTAACCCCCCCACGGGCACGAGCGTTGAAGCCACCAACGAAACGTAGTTCGGGGTAGGGAGGCACGCCCATGGCGTCTTTGGCGTGGTTGCTGATTCCGCTGTTCGCCGCGATAGGTGCGGCGATATGGGGCAGCTGGGCGGCACGCGACCGCACACAAGGTGACATATCCGAGCTCGCCGGCTACGCGCGCTTCCGCGAGGCCATGGGCAACGCCGATCAGGCCAGGGCGAAGGCAGACGCCCATTCCGGTTCCGACGCCGTCTGACGGGCCCCGCTGAGAATCCCCTGAGAGTTTCGCGCGCGGACCCCGTACGGACCGGCCCCGAGGGCTGGCCGCCGGGGCCGTCCCGTACTGTCGGATCCATGCCACGCCGCACTGCGACGATGCTCGCTTCCGTCCTCGTACTGTTCGCGCTGCTCTGCGCCGGGCTGCTCGTCAAGGTCCCGTACTCCGAGATGAGCCCCGGCCCGACCGTGAACACGCTCGGCGACTCGCACGGTGCGCCCGTCCTCAACATCGCGGGCCGCAAGACGTACCCGACCAGCGGCCACCTCAACATGACGACGGTCCGCGTCACCGGCGCGGACTACGACATGAGCCTGGTGGAAGCGGTGTACGGGTGGCTGTCCGGCGACAACATCGTCGTGCCGCACGAGAACCTCTACCCGGACGGCAAGACGGACGCGGAATCCACCCAGGAGAACGCCGAGGAGTTCAGCCAGTCGCAGCAGAGCGCCAAGGTGGCGGCCCTGAAGCAGCTCGGCATCCCCGTCACCGCCCGCGTGATCGTCGCGTCCGTGGTCAAGGACAGCCCCGCCGAGGGCAAGCTGCACGCCGGTGACGTGATCAAGTCCGTGGACGGCGCCCCCGTGACCGCGCCCGAGGACGTGGCCAAGCTCGTCACCAAGCACAAGCCGGGCGAGCCCGTCGAGTTCACGATCGTGCCCGCCGCGGAGGCGGCCGAGGCGGCGAAGGCCAACCACGAGCCCGCCGGTTCCACGAAGGTGACGATCAACGCGGGCAAGGCGGAGGGCGACGGTCACGCCCTCGTCGGCATCCGGGCCGGATCCGACCACACCTTCCCGTTCACGATCGACATCAAGCTCGCGGACGTCGGCGGCCCGAGCGCCGGCCTGATGTTCGCCCTCGGCATCGTCGACAAGCTGACCCCCGAGGACCTGACCGGCGGCAAGTTCGTCGCGGGCACCGGCACCATCGACGACACGGGCAAGGTCGGCCCGATCGGCGGCATCCAGATGAAGACCATCGGCGCCCGCCAGGCCGGCGCCGAGTACTTCCTGACGCCCGCCGAGAACTGCGCCTCCGCGGCCACGAACGTGCCCGACGGCCTGACCCTGGTGAAGGTCTCCACGATCGGCGACGCCACCAAGGCACTGGAGAAGATCAGCAAGGGGGACACGGCCGGGCTGCCGCAGTGCAGCGCCAAGCCCTGACCGGTCCTCCCCCCACGGTCCTACGAGAAGGTCGCCGCAAGGGCCTCCGCCAGCCCGGGCACCAGGCCCCCGCCGGTGAGCACCTCGGTCGAGGAGTCCTTCTCGCGCAGCCGTACGGCCGACTCGCGCGAGCCGTCGCGCAGCACGGCCACGGTGAGGCGCACCTCCTGCCGCTCCGGGTGACCGGCCACCCACTTCGCCAGCTGCTTGTCGCTCAGCCCCTCCGGTACGGAGGCCTCCGCGGACGGCGGCAGCATCAGCCGCTCCACCGTCAGCGCGCAGCCGACGACGGCGTCAGGCCAGGCGATGGTGCCCAGGAACTTGTCGAGGGGGGTCCCGGCCGGGACCTCGTCCTGCTCGATCGGGGTGAGGGAGGCCTTGCCGGCGTCGTCCTGGTCGAGGCCGAGCTGGCTCGCGAGCCGCGGCTCCTGCTTCTTGAGCCGGGCGGTGTCGACGAGGGCGAACAGCCGGGCCGGCTGGTCCCAGCCGAGGCCGGCCGCGTACTCGTCGATCTCGAGGCAGGCACGGGTCAGCGGCGAGGCCGCCATGGGGGTGCCGGGGGAAGGCGAAACGTTGGACATGGGCAACATCCTGCCTCCTTTCCACCGGATACCGGGAACTGACCAAAGCCTCAGTAAGTTGCATGAGTGGGCTCTACGATCGGGGGCCCGTTCATTACCAGACCCAGCGACTTTCGAGGTGCGCACCTTGGCTTTCCAGATGCCGGACCGCGGCGGAGGCCCGTCCGGGCCACGGATGAGAGTCGGCCGTCCCTCCCGGCGGGCCCGCACTCTCCTGATGACCCTGGGCGTGCTGGCCGTCCTGGCCATGCTCTTCATCATGTTCGCGGGCTTCTGGACGGACTGGCTCTGGTTCCGCTCCGTGAAGTACTCCTCCGTCTTCACCACCACGCTGTGGACCAAGATCGGGCTCTTCGCCGTCTTCGGTCTGTTGATGGCCGGCGCCGTCGGGTTCAACATCTGGCTGGCCCACCGGCTGCGGCCGCCGCTCAGCGCGATGTCGATGGAGCAGCAGAGCCTCGACCGTTACCGGATGAGCGTCGCCCCTTACAAGAAGTGGCTGCTGCTGGGCATCGCGGTGCTCGTCGGCCTGATCGCGGGCGCTTCGGCGGCCGGCCAGTGGAAGACCTGGCTCATGTACGTGAACGGCGTGACCTTCGGAACGAAGGACCCGCAGTTCCACATGGACGTGTCCTTCTACACCTTCGACCTGCCCTGGTGCCGCTTCCTGCTCGGCTTCGGCTTCGCCGCGGTCGTGCTCTCGGTGATCGCCGCGGCCGTCGTGCACTACCTCTACGGCGGACTGCGCGTGACCAGCCCGGGCGCCCGGGCCACCGCGGCCGCGACCGGGCACCTGTCGGTGCTGCTCGGCCTCTTCGTCACGCTGAAGGCGATCGCGTACTGGCTCGACCGGTACGGGCTCGCCGTGAAGTCCAGCGACTTCAAGGCCGCGGACAACTGGACCGGCCTGCGGTACGTCGACGCCAACGCCTACCTGCCGGCGAAGACCATCCTCGTCGCCATCGCCGCGATCTGCGCGGTGCTGTTCTTCGCGACGCTGTGGCGCCGCACCTGGCAGCTGCCCGTGATCGGCTTCGGCCTCATGGTGCTCTCGGCGATCCTGATCGGCGGGCTGTACCCGGCGATCGTGCAGAAATTCCAGGTCCAGCCGAACGAGCAGGCCAAGGAATCCCCGTACGTCCAGAAGAACATCAAGGCCACGCGCGACGCCTACGGCATCGAGGGCTCCGAGGTCACGGACTACCCGGGCTCCCCGCAGACGGCGGACCGGGGCAAGCTGCGGCCGCAGGCCGACACCACGGCCAGCATCCGGATCCTGGACCCGAACATCGTCTCCCCGGCCTTCCAGCAGCTCCAGCAGGTCAAGGGCTACTACGCCTTCCCGTCCACGCTCGCCGTGGACCGGTACAGCGGCCAGGACACGGTCATCGGGCTGCGCGAGCTGAACATCGGCGGCATCCCGAAGAACAACTGGATCAACGACCACTTCAAGTACACGCACGGTTACGGCGTGGTCGCGGCCAAGGGCACCACCGTCGGTGACCAGGGCGCCCCGGACTTCACCCAGTCCGACCTGCCCTCCAAGGGGATGTTCGGCACCGACTTCGAGCAGCGCATCTACTACGGCGAGCAGACGAAGCAGTACTCGATCGTCGGCGGGCCGCAGAAGGAGCTCGACTACTCGGACGACAAGGGCGAGAAGGAGACGAGCTACAAGGGCGGCTCCGGCGTCAACCTCGACAACCCCGTCAACCGGGCCGCCTACGCGCTCTCCTTCAGCGAGCCGCAGATCCTCTACTCGGGCGCCATCGGCGACGGCTCGCGGATCCTCTACAACCGCACGCCCAAGCAGCGCGTCGAAGCGGTCGCCCCGTGGCTGACCATCGACGGCGCGCCCTACCCGGCCGTGATCGACGGCCGGATCAAGTGGATCGTCGACGCCTACACGACGACCAACGGGTACCCGTACGCCTCGCGCACCACGCTGGGCCAGAGCACCGCCGACTCGCTGACCAACAGCCAGCGCGCGGTGGTGGCCCAGGAGAACCAGGTCAACTACATCCGCAACTCGGTGAAGGCCACCGTCGACGCGTACGACGGCTCGGTCAACCTGTACCAGTGGGACACCGAGGACCCGGTCCTCAAGACCTGGATGAAGGCGTTCCCCGGCACGGTGAAGCCCAAGAGCGACATCTCCAAGCCGCTCATGGACCACCTCCGCTACCCGCAGGACCTCTTCAAGGTCCAGCGCGAGCTGCTGACCCGGTACCACGTCACGGACCCGCAGACCTTCCTCAGCGGCAGTGAGGCCTGGGCGGTCCCGGACGACCCGACGACCAAGGCCGGTACGGCGGTCCCGCCGTACTACCTGTCGATGAAGATGCCCGGGCAGAAGGAGAAGGACCAGGTCTTCTCGCTCACCACGACGTTCACGCCGAACGAGCGGCCCAACCTGAGTGCCTTCATGGCGGTCAACGCCGATCCGGGCACCCCGGACTACGGCAAGATCAGAATCCTGAAGATGCCGACCAGCAAGCCGCCGGACGGCCCCGGTCAGGTGCAGAGCAAGTTCCAGTCCGAGCCGAAGATCGCCGAGTCGATCCGCCTGCTGCGCGGTGGTGACTCGGAGATCGAGTACGGCAACCTGCTCGCGGTGCCGCTCGACGGCGGAATGCTCTACGTGGAGCCGGTGTACGTCCGCAGCTCCGGGCTGAAGTACCCGCTGCTGCGCAAGGTGCTGGTGACCTACGGCGGCCAGACGGCCTTCGAGGACACGCTGGAGAAGGCGCTGAACGTGGTCTTCGGCGCCGAGGCCCCGACCACGCCGGTGCCTCCGGCCCAGCCGCCGGGCGAGGGCACGGTCACGCCCCCGACCAACCAGGACCCGACGGTCAAGGCGGCGCTCGCCGACGCTCAGAAGGCCGTCGAGGACGCCGAGAAGGCCCGACAGGCCGGTGACTGGGCGGCCTTCGGCAAGGCCCAGGACGAGATCAAGGCGGCGCTGAAGCGGGCGATCGACGCGGAGGCGAAGCCGCCGGCGCCCAGTCCGAGCGGCTGATGACCAATGGGTAATGGCTCCGTCCCGCGTCGTGATACTGTGGTTTCACCGACGCGGGGTGGAGCAGCTCGGTAGCTCGCTGGGCTCATAACCCAGAGGTCGCAGGTTCAAATCCTGTCCCCGCTACTGAAGATGAAGGCCCGGATCCATGGGATCCGGGCCTTCGTCATGTCCGGGGCGGACACGCGTTAGCTGGAGCGGGTGAGTTGGGGTAGGAGCGTGTTTGACTTACCCCACTGTGGGCATGTCGACAAAACGCTGTAGTGACCTCACTGGCTGCGACATACCAGGTGTACGCGGGTAGCAGGTGATGCGACGATGGGATTTATGGGGGACAGGTCAACTCTGCTGGAGACAGGGCGGTTTGTGAGGGCGGAGACCGAATCGGGCGCAGAGGCCCAGGGGGCGGTTCCGGTGACCGACGTGCAGACCGCGCTGACCGACGCGGATTTCGCGCAGGAGGTGTTCGCCGAGACCGACGCGGCGAGCGACGCCGAGCTGGAGGCCCGGCACCGGGTGGCCGCCGACAAGGGCGACCCCGGTGCCATGAGCGTGCTCGGCGCGCTGCTGCTGCGCCGCGGCGACCTCGACGGGGCCGAGCCCTACCTGCGGGGTGCCACCGCCGAAGGGGACCGGGCCGCCGCGAACAACCTCGGCGTCCTGCTGCACCAGCGCGGCTACCCCGAAGAGGCCGCCGGCTGGTGGCGGGTGGCCGCCGTGGCCGGATCCGCGCCGGCCGCACACGCCCTCGGCCGCCACTTCCGCGAGCGCGGCGACGAGCCCGCGGCCGAGTACTGGATGCGGCAGGCGGCGGAATCCGGCCATGCGCTGGGCGCGTACGGGCTGGCCGACCTGCTGGAGCACCGCGGGGACAAGGGCGTCGAGCGGTGGTTCCGCGCCGCCGCCGAACAGGGGCACCGCGAAGCCGCGTACCGGCTGGCGAGGCACCTGCGCAAGGGCGACCCCACCGAGGCCGAGCAGTGGTACCGGCAGGCCGCTGCGCGCGGGCACCGGCGCGCGGCCCTGCACCTGGGCGCGCTGCTGGAGGCGCGCGGGGAGCTCAAGGAGGCCGGGCGCTGGTACCTGACCTCCGCCAAGCAGGGGGAGGCCCGCGCCGCGTGCGCGCTCGGCTTCCTGCTGCGCGACGCCGGCGACGAGGAGAGCGCGGCCACCTGGTGGCACCGGGCCGCCCAGGACGGCGACGGCAACGCCGCGAACGCGCTGGGCGCCCTGCACGCCGCGCGCGGGGAGACCCAGACCGCGGAGCGCTGGTACCGGACCGCCATGGACGCGGGCGACCAGAACGGGGCGTACAACCTCGCCCTGCTGTGCGCCGCACAGGACCGCACCGCGCAGGCCGAGCAGTGGTACCGGCGGGCGGCCTACGCCGGGCACCGCGAGGCGGCC
Organism: Streptomyces sp. NPDC005533; assembly: GCF_042871845.1. NCBI lineage: Bacteria > Bacillati > Actinomycetota > Actinomycetes > Kitasatosporales > Streptomycetaceae > Streptomyces > Streptomyces sp. NPDC005533. The sequence continues at coordinate 157,740 of NZ_JBIAJH010000006.1, forward strand.
AACGCGCTGGCCATCATGCTGCTGCAGGTCGGGGACGCGGCGGGCGCGGAGCCGTGGTTCTCGAAGGCGGCCGAGGCGGGCAGCGTCGACGCCGCGTTCAACCTCGGCATCCTCTTCGCCAGCCGCGACGAGGACCGCACGGCGCTGAAGTGGTACGAGCGGGCCGCGTCGGCCGGGCACACCGACGCGGCGCTCCAGGTCGGCATCGCGCTGGTCCGCGACGGGGAGGAGCGCGCCGCCGAGCGGCACCTGCGGTGCGCGGCGGGCGGCGGCAGCGCGGAGGCCGCCTTCCGGCTGGCCGCGCTGCTGGAGTCGCTCGCCCCGCCGCCGGAGCCGGTCGCGCTGGGCGAGCCGGTGGGCGGTGCCCCGAAGACGGAGAGCGAGGAGTGGTACGAGCGGGCCGCCGAGCTGGGGCACCGCCGCGCCCAGGTACGGGTCGGCATGCTGGCCGCGGCCCGGGGCGACCTGGCCGTCGCCGCGCGCTGGTACCGGGAGGCGGCCGAGGCCGGGTCCCGCAACGGGGCGTTCAACCTGGGCCTGCTGCTCGCCCGCGAGGGGAGCGAGCCGGAGGCCGCGCTGTGGTGGACGCGGGCCGCGGTGGCGGGCCACGGCCGCGCGGCGCTGCGGCTGGGGCTGCTGGCGGCCCGGCACGGGGACCTCGCGGAGGGGCAGAAGTGGTGCGTCCGCGCCATGGAACTGGGGCCGGCGGAGGTCTCGGAGCGGGCGGCGCGGCTGCGGGACGCGCTCGCGGAGGAGCTGTCCGCCTGAGCGCGGTGCCGGCCCCGCCGGCGGCCACGGCCGGGAACCGGGGCCGGAAGTTAAGCGATTTGCATCTGTCGGAAGGCTTCACGTACAGTCGTGTTTACCGACGCGGGGTGGAGCAGCTCGGTAGCTCGCTGGGCTCATAACCCAGAGGTCGCAGGTTCAAATCCTGTCCCCGCTACTGAAGGCCCAGGGCCCGGATCCAATGGATCCGGGCCCTGAGTCGTTTCCGGTGGCGAATCGGAAAGCAGAAGGGCCCGGACCCCGTGGGGGGTCCGGGCCCTTCTCGTGTTCCGAGTCAGGCGGCGGCGCAGTTCGGGCAGACCCCGCGGTAGGTGACCTCGACCGCGGACACGACGAAGCCGAAGCGCTCGGTGTCCGGCAGGTCGGCCAGCGGGTTGCCCGCCGGGTGGACGTCGCGGATCGCGCCGCACTGGGCGCAGACCAGATGCTGGTGGGGCTTGTGCGCGTTCGGGTCGTACCGCTTGGCGCGCCGGTCCGTGGAGACCTCCAGGACCTCGCCGAGGGTGACGAGCTCGCCCAGCGTGTTGTAGACGGTCGCCCGGGAGATCTCGGGGAGTTTGGCCACAGCGCGCGCGTGCACCTCGTCGGCCGTCAGGTGCACGTGGTCACCGTCGAGCACCTCGGCCACGACACGCCGCTGCGCCGTCATGCGCCAGCCGCGTCCGCGGAGTCGTTCCAGCAGGTCACTCATGGACATCAGCCTAACAGCGAGGGGATCCGGTGTAACTCCCGAACCAGTGCGGACTTGGATTCTTACTTGACTTAGACAAAGTCCATCGTAGGATCGGGTACGGCACAGGCCAAGGACAGGACACGCAGGAATGACGCAGGAGGCGCACGTGACGCAGGGACCGCTCACCACGGAGGCCGGGGCTCCGGTCGCCGACAACCAGAACAGCGAGACCGCCGGCGTCGGAGGCCCCGTCCTGGTCCAGGACCAGCTGCTGCTGGAGAAGCTCGCGCACTTCAACCGCGAGCGCATCCCGGAGCGCGTGGTGCACGCCCGCGGCGCCGGTGCCTACGGCACCTTCACGCTGACCCGCGACGTCTCCCAGTGGACCCGTGCCACATTCCTGTCCGAGGTCGGCAAGGAGACCGAGACCTTCCTGCGCTTCTCCACCGTCGCGGGCAACCTCGGCAGCGCGGACGCGGTGCGCGACCCCCGCGGATGGGCGCTGAAGTTCTACACCGAAGAGGGCAACTACGACCTCGTCGGCAACAACACCCCGGTGTTCTTCATCAAGGACGCCATCAAGTTCCCCGACTTCATCCACACCCAGAAGCGCGACCCGTACACGGGCTCGCAGGAGGCGGACAACGTCTGGGACTTCTGGGGTCTGTCGCCCGAGTCGACCCACCAGGTGACCTGGCTGTTCGGCGACCGCGGCATCCCGGCGTCCTACCGCCACATGAACGGCTACGGCTCGCACACGTTCCAGTGGAACAACGAGGCCGGCGAGGTCTTCTGGGTCAAGTACCACTTCAAGACCGACCAGGGCATCATGAACCTCACCCAGGCCGAGGCCAACAAGCTCGCCGGTGAGGACCCCGACTCGCACCAGCGGGACCTGCGCGAGGCCATCGAGCGCGGCGACTTCCCGAGCTGGACCGTGCAGGTCCAGGTCATGCCGGCGGCCGAAGCGGCGACCTACCGCTTCAACCCGTTCGACCTCACCAAGGTGTGGCCGCACGAGGACTACCCGCCGATCGAGATCGGCAAGCTGGAGCTCAACCGCAACCCGGAGAACGTCTTCGCCGAGGTCGAGCAGTCGATCTTCTCCCCGGCGCACTTCGTCCCCGGTATCGGTCCCTCCCCGGACAAGATGCTCCAGGGCCGCCTCTTCGGCTACGGCGACGCCCACCGCTACCGCGTCGGCATCAACGCCGACCACCTGCCGGTGAACCGCCCGCACGCCACCGAGGCGCGCACCAACTCCCGCGACGGCCACCTGTACGACGGCCGCCACAAGGGTGCGAAGAACTACGAGCCGAACTCCTTCGGCGGCCCGCACCAGACGGACCGCCCGCTGTGGCAGCCCGTTTCGCTCACCGGTGGCACGGGCAACCACCCGGCCGCCGTCCACCGCGAGGACAACGACTTCGTCCAGGCGGGCAACCTCTACCGCCTGTACTCGGAGGACGAGAAGGCCCGCCTGATCGAGAACCTGTCCGGCTTCATCGCCAAGGTCTCCCGCGACGACATCGTCGAGCGCGCGATCAACAACTTCCGCCAGGCGGACGGCGACTTCGGCAAGCGGCTCGAAGCCGCGGTCCAGGCCCTCCGCGCTTGATCCGGGACCGCTTGTCGTAGCAGGACGCCGGGCCGCGCCCCTCTTCGGAGGGCCGCGGCCCGGCGTCGTTCGTTGTGACGTGCCTACACGGGGACCTGTACGGGGACCGTGCGCCGCGCCGGAGCCCAGCAGCGGATGACGTCCCGTACGGACACGATGCCCACCGGGCCGCCGTTCTCCAGCACGATCAGGTGCCGGAAGCCGCCGTGCGCCATCGCCTCGGCGGCCTCCTGCACGGTGGCGTCCGGAGTGCAGAAGACGACGTTGTTGGTGGTGTGCGCACCCACGGACTCCCGGTCGGGATCGTGACCCGCGCCGATCGAGTTGAGGATGTCGCGCTCGGTCAGGATGCCGATTCCGCTGTGTTCGGGGTCGAGGACGACGGCTGCGCCGACGCGCCGGCCGGACATCAGGCAGGCCGCCTGCCGGAGGGTGTGCGCGGGTCCGAGGGTGAGGATCACGGTGCTCATTGCGTCACGGACGAGCATGAAGAGAGCCACCTCCTGGGGTGAGCCCCCCGCTTGGGTGGGTGCGCCCGTGAAGCCGCCTTGAGAGAAAGGCTTCACAAGCGCACAAGCGTGGGGAGTCCCAGATTCCCACGGACGCGGAGGGCCGACAAGAAGGCGCGCGAGGGAGCGCGAGCAGCGCGCCCCGGCCTCAGGCGCGCGGGCGCAACAGGCCGAGCATCTCCTCGTGCAGCAGGCCGTTCGAGGCCGCGGCGTTCCCGCCGTGCACGCCCTCCACCCCGTCCAGGCTGGTGAAGCGGCCGCCCGCCTCCTGGACCACGACCGCGATGGCCGCCATGTCCCAGAGGTTCAACTCGGGCTCGGCGCACAGGTCCAGCGAGCCCTCCGCGACCATCATGTACGGCCAGAAGTCGCCGTAGCCGCGGGTGCGCCAGCACGCCCGCGTCAGGTCCAGGAACCCGGCGAGCCGGCCCTGCTCCTCCCACCCGCTCAGCGAGGAATACGCGAACGATGCGTCACCCAGCCCGGCCACCTTCGACACGCCGATCGCACCGGTCTCGCCGAGCGCGCCGCCCGCGTACGCCCCCTGGCCCTCGGCCGCCCACCAGCGGCGGCCCAGCGCCGGCGCGGACACCACGCCGACCACCGGCCGGAAGACGCCGTCGGCGCCCTCGGCCATCAGGGAGATCAGCGTCGCCCAGACGGGCACGCCGCGCACGTAGTTCTTCGTGCCGTCGATCGGGTCCACGACCCAGCGGCGCGGGCCGCTGCCCTGCAGGCCGTACTCCTCGCCCAGGATCGCGTCGCCGGGCCGCGCGGCCGCGATGCCGGCCCGGACGATCTCCTCGGCGGCCTGGTCGGCCTCGCTCACCGGGGTCATGTCCGGCTTCGTCTCGACCTTCAGGTCGAGGGCGCGGAACCGCTGCATCGTGGCGGCGTCCGCCGCGTCGGCGAGTTCGAGGGCAAGGCGCAGGTCATCGTCATACTCGGACATGCCCGAACAGTATCGAGACTCCCGGACCCGGGCGAACGACGTCCACAGTGCGGCCCCGACGCGCCCTTGACAGGATCTGTCGACCCGTCAAATCTTGCCGGAGAGCCGATCGGGGAGGCGACGATGCCGGCAGCCCGGGAGTCCTTACTGGAAGCGGCGGGAGCGGCGCTCTCGGCGCGCCCCTGGCCCGCCGTGCGGATGGTCGACGTGGCCGCGGCCGCCGGGGTGTCCCGGCAGACCCTCTACAACGAGTTCGGCGGCAAGGCGGGCCTGGGCCGCGCCCTGGTCCGGCGCGAGGCCGACCGCTACCTCGACGGCGTGGACCGGGCCCTGTCCGCCCCGGCCCAGGCCGCCGAACGGCTCGCCGCCGTCGCCGAGTGGACCGTACGGGCGGCCCGCGCCCAACCCCTCGTACGGGCCCTGCTCACCGGCAGCTGGGACGCGGGCCTGCCGGCCGCGGGACGCCGGGCGCCCGGGCCCGGCGAGCTGGCCCGGACCGTCCGCGACCGGGCGGCCGCCGCGCTCACGCCGGGGGAGGGACCGCAGCGGTGCGAACTCGCCGTGCGCCTCGCCCTCTCCTACGTCATCGCGCCGGGGGAGGAGCCGGGGGCGGCCGAACTGCTCGGGCTGCTGCGGCAGCTCAGTGCGCCGACCCGGACAGCTGGAGCCCGATGACGCCCAGGATGACCAGCGAGATCGAGACGAGCTTGAGGGTGGAGACCAGGTCCCCGAGGAAGACCATGCCGTAGATCGCGGTCCCGGCCGCGCCGATGCCCGTCCACACCGCGTACGCCGGTCCCACGTCCAGCTTCTTGAGGGCCAGCGTCAGCAGACCGAAGCTGCCGAGCGCGAAGCACGCGAAGGCGATGGTCGGCCACAGCCGGGTGAAGCCGTGGGAGAGCTTGAGGCAGACCGCGAAACCGGTCTCCAGGAGTCCCGCGACCACGACCAGCAGCCACGCCATGTCGAATGCCTCCCCGCGTCACATGACATCACGTCACTTGGTGGGATTATGCATTTATCCAGACGGGGCCCCGGACAAACCCGGCACGCCCCGCCGGACCGTCGCCGTCAGTCGCCTTCGCGGCGCTCCCGCGTCTGAAGCAGCCGCCGCAGCGAATACAGCCGCGCCGGGTCCGCGTGGCCGTCCTCCACCCATTCGTCGAGCGCGCAGTCCGGCTCGTCGTGGCTGCACGCGCGCGGGCACTCCTCGGTCCCGGGGACCAGGTCCGGGAAGGCCAGGATCACCCGGGACGGGTCCACGTGGTGCAGGCCGAAGGAGCGCACGCCCGGGGTGTCGATGACCCAGCCGTCGCCCGAGGGCAGCGGCAGCGCCAGCGCCGAGGTGGTGGTGTGCCGGCCGCGGCCGGTGACCGCGTTGACGTGCCCGGTGGCACGCTGACGGTCCTTGGCCACCAGCGAGTTCACCAGGGTGGTCTTGCCGACGCCCGAATGGCCGACGAAAGCGGTGATCCGGCCGGCCAGCCGCTCGCGCACCCGGTCCGCGGCATCGCCCGTCGCGAGCTCCTCGCGGTTGGTGACCACGTAGTTCAGGCCGAAGGTCGAGTAGATCTCCAGGATCTTGTCCGCGGAGGTCAGATCGGACTTCGTGAGCACCAGCAGCGGCTCCAGCCCGGCGTCGTACGCCGCGACCAGGCAGCGGTCGATCATCCGGGGCCGCGGCTCCGGATCGGCCAGGGCCGTGACGATGGCCAGCTGGTCGGCGTTGGCGACGACCACCCGCTCGTACGGGTCGTCGTCGTCGGCGGTGCGCCGCAGGACGGACTTGCGCTCCTCGATCCGCACGATGCGGGCCAGGGTGTCCTTCTTGCCGGACAGGTCACCGACGATCCAGACCCGGTCCCCGACCACCGCGGCCTTGCGGCCGAGCTCGCGCGCCTTCATCGCGTGCACCGAGCGGCCCTCGACCAGACAGGTCAGCCGACCGCGGTCGACCGTCAGGACGAAGCCCTCGGCCGCGTCCTCGTGCTTGGGCCGGATGCTCGTCCGCGGCCGGTTGCCCTTGGGGTTGGGGCGCTGGCGGATGTCGTCCTCGTCGGTGTGCTTGCCGTACCTGCGCATGACGGGCCCTACGCTCCCGCACCCGCTCCGGGCGCCCCGGAACCACCGGCGTCCCCGGCGAGCATGTCCGTCCACATCTTCGGGAAGTCCGGCAGGGTCTTCGCGGTCGTCGCCACGTTCTCGATCTGCACGCCCTCCACCGCCAGGCCGATCACCGCGCCCGCGGTGGCCATCCGGTGGTCGTCGTACGTGTGGAACACGCCGCCGTGCATCCGGCGCGGCCGGATGCGCAGGCCGTCCGCGGTCTCGGTGACGTCGCCGCCGAGCGCGTTGATCTCCTTGGTCAGCGCCGCCAGCCGGTCCGTCTCGTGCAGCCGCAGGTGCGCGACCCCGCGCAGCACCGACTCGGAGTCGGCCAGGGCCGCCACCGCCGCGATGCCGGGGGTGAGCTCGCCGACCTCGCTCAGGTCCACGTCGATGCCGTGGATCTTGCCGGTGCCGGTGAAGACCAGGCCCGCGTCGGTCAGCTCGCAGGAGCCGCCCATCTCGGTGAAGATCCGGCGCAGCGCGTCACCGGGCTGGGTGGTGCGACGCGGCCAGTCCGGGACGGTGACGGTGCCGCCGGTGATCAGGGCCGCGGCCAGGAACGGCTGGGCGTTGGACAGGTCCGGCTCCACGACCATGTCGCGGCCGAGCAGCGCGCCGGGGGAGACCCGCCACACGTTCTTCTCGCCGCCGGCCTCGGGGGTGTCGACCTGGGCGCCCGCCGCGCGCAGCATCTCCACGGTCATCCGGATGTGCGGCATCGACGGCAGGGTGGCGCCCACGTGCCGGACCTCGACGCCCTGGTTGAAGCGCGGGGCTGAGAGCAGCAGCGCCGAGACGAACTGCGAGGAGTTGCTGGCGTCGATCTCGACCGTGCCGCCCTCCAGCGCCCCGCCGCCCTGGACGGTCATGGGCAGCGCGCCCCGGCCGTCGTCGTCGATCCGGGCGCCGAGCGTGCGCAGGGCGCTGATGACCTGGCCGAGCGGGCGCTCGTAGGAGCGCGGGTCGCCGTCGAAGCGGATGTCCCCGTCGGCGAGGGTGGCGACCGGCGGCAGGAAGCGCATGACGGTGCCGGCGTTGCCGACGTCCACGGTCGTCGGCCCGTGCAGGGCCGCCGGGATGATCCGCCAGGCCTCGCCGCCCACTGCGCCGTTGGTGGAACCGGCGGAGCTGGAGGAGACCGTCTCCTCGATGCCGACGCCCAGCGCGCGCAGGGCGTCGGACATCAGCTGGGAGTCGCGCGAGCGCAGCGGGCGGCGGACCCAGCCCGGTTCGGCGGCGAGCGCGGCGAGCACGAGGGCTCGGTTGGTGACCGATTTGGACCCCGGCACCGTGACGGTGGCGTGGACGGTCCCATCGGCGAGCGGAGCGGGCCAGAGGGCAGGGAGCGCGGGGGTCTCGGTCATGGCCCCCACTTTAGTGGCTTCCTCCGGCACCAGATCTTGATCGCCGTCCGGTCTCAGGGGGTGGTCACAGGGCGAGCAGCCACCGGCCGCCGCCGATCAGCGAGCACAGGGCGACGACGTGGAAGAACAACAGCCACACCACCGGATGCAGGTGGGTGAGCCGGCCCAGCTGATCGGCATCGGAATCCGGGGCTCCGCCGTTCCTGCGCTTGGCCCCCAGCTCGAAGACCGGACGCACCCCGCCGAGCAGCAGGAACCACACCACCAGGTAGGCGAAGCCGGCCTGCACCTCGGCCGGCGTCAGCCACGACACCAGCAGGAAGGCCCCGCCGGTCACCACCACGGTCAGCGCCCCGTACGCGTTCCGGATCATCACCAGCATCGCCACCAGCAGGACGGTGGCCGCCCACAGCAGCAGCGTGATCCGGTGCGCGGACAGCAGCGCCGCCCCGCCGAGCCCGAGCAGCGAGGGCGCCGTGTACCCGCCGGCGGCCGTCAGGATCATCCCGAGCCCGGTCGGCCTGCCCCGGCTGACGGTGACCCCGCTCGTGTCGGAGTGCAGGCGTATCCCGCTCAGGCGCCGCCCGGTCACCAGCGCCAGCAGGCCGTGGCCGCCCTCGTGCGCGATGGTGATGGCGTTGCGCGAGAGCCGCCAGAGCGGGCGGGGACCGACGGCGGCCAGCGCGACCAGGCCGGTCACGATCACCAGCCACCGGTCGGGCGGGGTCTGTATGCCCGTGAGCCGGTCCCACAGGCCGGCCGTCGTGCTGCTGTCCATGAGGTGGCGGACTCCTTGCGGTGGTGTCGGGGTGACATGGCAGTGTGGCAGCCATGTGCGGACGGTATGCGGCGGGTCGTGGGCCCGAGGACCTCGTGGAGGCCTTCGGCATCGAGAAGTGGGAGCCGGAGGAGGTCCTGGCCCCCGACTGGAACGTGGCCCCGACGAAAGAGGTCCACGTCGTCCTCGACCGCCCCCTGAAGGACGCTTCGCACCCGCGTCCGGTTCGCCAGCTGCGCACCCTGAAATGGGGCCTGGTGCCCTCCTGGGCGCAGAACCCCGACGGCGCCGCCCGGATGATCAACGCCCGCTCCGAGACCCTGCACGAGAAGCCGTCCTTCCGGCGCGCCTTCGCGCAGCGCCGCTGCATCGTCCCCGCCGACGGGTACTACGAGTGGGTCACCGCCCACGACGAGCGGCAGCTGGAGGTGGAGGGGAAGAAGAAGCGGGCCCGCAAACAGCCCTACTTCGTGCTCCCCTCCGACGGCTCCGTCTTCGCCATGGCCGGGATATACGAGTTCTGGCGCGACCGGACCCTGCCCGACGCGCACCCGCTCGCCTGGTGGGTCACCTGCTCGGTGATCACCACCGAAGCCGAGACCACCCCCCTGGGCGTGGCCCCGGCCGACGGGCCGCGCTCGCTCTCCGAGATCCACCCGCGGATGCCGCTGATGCTCACCCCGGACCGCTGGGACGCCTGGCTGGACCCCGCGAACACCGACACCGAGGGCTCCCTGCGGGAGCTGCTGGCGCCGCCGCCCGGCGGTCTGATGCGGGCCTACCCGGTGTCCACCGCCGTCAGCAACGTCCGCAACAACGGGCCGGAGCTGCTCGAAGAGCTGGCCGCCCCGGAAGAGGCAACCCTCTTCTAGGCCGTCTCTTCCGGATCTTGCCTCGCCCGCGCCGCCCGGCACGATCCGAAAGAGACGACCTGGGACCGGCCCGGGCAGGATGGGGTGCATGACCACGCGTACCGAGAGCGTCGACACCCCGGCGGGCGAGGCCCGCATCACCTGGCACCCCGCCCGCGCGGCGAGGCTCGTGCTCGCCGTCGGCCACGGCGCCGGCGGTGGCATCGAGGCCCGCGACCTCCAGGCCCTGGCCGCCGCCCTGCCCGCCCGCGGGATCACGGTCGCGCTGGTCGAACAGCCCTGGCGGGTCGCCGGGAAGAAGGTCGCCGCCGCACCCGGGGTGCTGGACGAGGGATGGCGCGCGCTGTGGCCCGCCCTCGCGAAGCCCGGGCTGCCGGTGGTCGCGGGCGGGCGCAGCGCCGGAGCCCGGGTGGCCTGCCGGACCGCCGCCGAGCTGGGCGCCGCCGGGGTGCTGGCGCTGGCGTTCCCGCTGCACCCGCCGGGCCGGCCGGAGAAGTCCCGCGCCGAGGAGCTCACCGGGGCCGGCCGGCCGACCCTGGTGGTCCAGGGCGGCCGGGACCCCTTCGGGCGCCCCGAGGAGTTCCCCGCGGGGGACCACGAGCTGGTGGAGATCCCGTACGGCGATCACGGTTTCGCCGTGCCGAAGAAGGCGGACCTGACCCAGGACGAGGCCCTCGCGAAGATCACCGGGGCGGTCGCGCGCTGGCTGTCGGCGCTCCCGGCCTAGGCCGGAGCGGGCCGCGGGAGCGGAAGGCCGAAAACCCGTCCGGTACCCCGGGAATGCGCCGCCCGGCCCTTCTGTTGTCCCGGATGTCGGTACGTACGGGAACTTGTCGGAGGAGAGGGAGCGCATGACCCAGGTCATCAGTCAGAACCGTCGGCAGGCCGCTGACCTGGACTGGACGGTTCTTCCTGCTCCCAAGCGCAGTGCGCCTCGGGCGGCGGAGGGCCGGGATGGTCGACTATTCTCCGATTCGAGCGGGTCCGCTTTCGGAGCCGCCACGCAGTCGGAGGAGGTGGGTCCTGTCGCTGGGACCGACGAAGGCCACGCGGAGGAGACGACCCCGGAGCGCAACGCGCGCTTCGAGCGGGACGCCCTCGGCTACCTCGACCAGATGTACTCGGCCGCGCTGCGCATGACGCGCAACCCGGCCGACGCTGAGGACCTGGTCCAGGAGACGTACGCGAAGGCATACGCGTCCTTCCACCAGTTCCGCGAGGGCACCAACCTGAAGGCGTGGCTGTACCGCATCCTGACCAACACGTTCATCAACTCCTACCGCAAGAAGCAGCGCGAGCCCCAGCGCAGCGCCGCGGAGGAGATCGAGGACTGGCAGCTGGCGCGCGCCGAGTCGCACATGTCGACCGGACTGCGCTCCGCCGAGTCGCAGGCGCTCGACCACCTGCCCGACTCGGACGTGAAGGAAGCCCTGCAGGCCATTCCCGAGGAGTTCCGCATCGCGGTCTACCTTGCCGACGTAGAGGGCTTTGCGTACAAGGAGATCGCGGACATCATGGGTACACCCATCGGTACGGTCATGTCGCGACTGCACCGTGGCCGCCGTCAACTCCGCGGAATGCTGGAGGACTATGCCCGTGAGCGCGGGCTGGTTCCCGCGGGCGCGGGAGAGTCGAACGACCGGAAAGGCTCGGGCTCATGAGTTGCGGAGAGCCGCACGAGACAGAGTGCTCTGAGGTCCTGGACCACTTGTACGAGTTCCTTGATCAGGAAATGCCCGACAGTGACTGCACGAAGTTCGAGGCCCACTTCGGCGAGTGCAATCCCTGTTTGGAGAAGTACGGCCTGGAGCAGGCCGTGAAGAAGCTGGTGAAGCGCTGCTGCGGGTCGGACGACGTGCCGACCGACCTGCGGTCGAAGGTCATGGGACGGATCGAGCTGATCCGCTCGGGGCAGGCGGTGCCCGATCACGACGTCACCGCCGACCATCCGACCTCCGGCTGACCGCCTCGGCAGTGCATTGAACAGCCGCCCCCGGAAGGGCACTTCGTTCACCCGAATGTGCTAATCCGGGGGCGTCCGCATGGCGCAATACGAAAATGTGGCCCACGTCGCTCGGGCCCCCACTTATTCTCCCCATTCGGTACCGGTCCCCATCGGTACCCGGCCGGAACGGCACAGGGGAGGAGACGCCATGCGGATACTTCCGCCGGCGGCGCGCGCGTACATCCTGTGCGTCGTCCTCGCGGCCGCGGCGTGCGTCACCCCGGCCCTCACGGATTCCGCCACGCCCTGGGCGGCCGTCGCCCTCCTCGCCGTGCTCTACCTCGGCTGCGAACTCGTCAAGACCTGCCCGCTGCCGGGCGGCCGGGTGCCCGAGGGCATCGGCTCCTTCTTCCCCGTGGTGCTCGCCGCCGTCTTCCTGCTGCCGCCCGCCGCCGCCGCGCTCGTCGCGCTGCCCGGCGGATGCGCGGGGACCGTGGCCGAGCGGCCCGTCCTGGTGCGCCGGACGTGGCACGGCGCGCAGCAGGCCGTGGCCGCCTGGGCCGCCGGCCGGGCGTACGGGCTGCTGCGCGGTCCGGACTCCCTCGGCGCGGGGCCTTCCGCCGGGTCCGGGCCTCCCGGGTGGGTGGCCGACTTCCCCTACGCGATGGTCCCGGCGGCCGCCGCGGCCGTCGTCTTCTGCCTGGTGCTCACCGCCCTCGACGGCGGCGTCCTGGCCACCGCCGAACGCCGGCCCGCCGCCACCGCCTGGCGCGGACCGCTCGCCCTCTCCCTCGCCCCGCACTGCGTCCACGGCCTCGCCGGACTGATGATGGCCGTCATGTGGCGCAGCCCGTACGGGATCCCGGCCGCCCTCCTCGTCCTGCTGCCGATGTACATCTCCTGCTGGGTCTTCGCGCAGTACCACCGCGAGCGCTCCGCCCACCGGGCCACCATCCGCGCCCTCGTCCAGGCCGTCGACATCAAGGACCGCTACACGCGCGGGCACAGCGAGCGGGTCGGCCAGGCCTCCGCGATGATCGCCCGCGAGCTGGGCATGGCCGACGACCGGATGGAAGTCGTGCGGATCGCCGGGATCCTCCACGACGTCGGCAAACTGGGCGTCCCCACCCGGCTGCTGCGCAAGGACGGGCCGCTCACCCCGGAGGAACGCCGGATCATCGAGCTGCACCCCGAGTACGGGCACGAGATGGTCCGCGGCATCGGCTTCCTCGGCGAGGCCCGGTCCGCGATCCTGCACCACCACGAGCGGATCGACGGCTCCGGCTACCCGTACGGGCTGGCCGGCGAGCAGATCCCGGTACTGGCCCGCGTGGTGGCGGTGGCCGACGCCTTCGACGCGATGACCTCCACCCGCTCCTACAGCCGGGCCCGGCCGGTGCCGGTGGCCCTGGCCGAGCTGGACCGGTGCGCGGGCGCCCAGTTCGACCCGGCGATGGTGCGGGCCCTGACGGGCGCCATCGGCCGGCACGGCTGGCACCCGGTGGTCACCTCCGACGAGGACCTCCAGGTGATCAGCGCCGGCGCTCCCGCCGGGGCCGCGGGGCCGCCGGCCCTGCCGGGTCTGCCGGCGCAGGGCTCCGGCCCGGCCGACGGGCCCGACGGGGCCTCCGGGAGCGCCCGCGCGGCCGGATCCCCCGCGAGGACGGCGCTGCGCGTGCCGCCCGCGGACCAGGACGGGGCGCCCGGCCGGGCCGACCGCCCCGGGAGCGCTCCCCCCGGCGGCGGGCCCGGACGCGACGCGGACGGCGCCGGGGCGGGCGGATGAGGACCGCGGCCGTGTGGCCGGTGCGGGGCGCCGCGGCCGTGCTCACCGCCGTCGCCCTCGCGCACACCCTGTGGAACGGTGTCGTCGAGCCCGGCACCGCCCTCGCCTTCGGCGCGCTGATCGCCGTCGGCGAGCTCGCCCGCCGGGACCGGCAGGAAGGCTCCGTCGACCGCCTGCCCGCGCCGCTCGGCTCCGCCGGCGCCCTCGCCTACGCCCTGCTCGGCGAGAACGCCGGCCAGCCCACCCGGCACGGGGTGCTCCAGATCGTCGCCGTCGTCTTCGCGGCGGCCCTCGCCGGGATCGTCCCGCACATCGCCCGCGGCTGCGGCCCGGCCCTCGACCACCTGTCCCGCCGCGTGCTCACCGTCGCCTTCGCCGCCGCGTGTTTCCAGCCGCTCTACAACTCCGGCCGGCTGGCGGAGCGGGTCGGTCAGGGCCCGGGGCTCGTCCTCTTCCTGCTCTGCCTGCTCGGCCTCACCGCCCTCTGCGACGCCGTGCTCGCCGCGGCGCTGGCCGGGGCCCGCACCGGCTGGCCGTACGGTCCCCTGCTGCGCGACGAGCTGCGCGCCCAGCTCGGCATCGGCGCGGCGATCTGTGCCACCGGGGTCGTGATGGCGCTCGGCGCGGCCGTGGCGGGGCTGTGGGCCATACCCGTCTTCAGCGTGCCCCTGCTGCTGACCCAGCTGTCCTTCCACCGGATCACCGCGATCCGCACCACCTACCGCCAGACCATCGGCTCCCTGGCCCGCGCCACCGAGATCGCCGGCTACACCCGGCCGGGCCACTCCCGCCGGGTCGCCGCCCTGAGCTGTGCCGTGGGCCGGGAGCTGGGCCTGTCGGAGCGGGAGCTCGGGGTGCTGGAGTACGCCGCCCTGATGCACGACATCGGCCAGCTGTCCCTCGTCGACCCGGTGCCGGACGGGGCCACCGCCGGGCTGCTGGCCGCCGAGGCCCGCCGGATCGCCGGGCTGGGCGGGGAGGTGGCCCGGCAGACCGGGGTGCCGGCGGAGGTCGCCGTGGTGGTGGAGCGGCAGGCGGACCCGTACCGGGAGCAGCCCGTCCTGGCCCGCATCGTGCGGACGGTGAACGCGTACGAGGACCTCACCGGCTCCGTCGGCGGGAGGCGTCACCCGGGCGGCTCACTGGCCGCCCTGGAACGGCTCCGGCTGGGCACCGGGCACGATTACCAGCCGGAGGTCGTGGAGTGTCTGGCGAGGGTTCTGGCCAGGGGAGGACGTGACAGAGTTGTTCCCGTCCGACCTGGGTAACCCATGGGTAATGAGCGGCCGTCCGAGTGGGCATGGTTGGATGCCAGTAAGAGTGTCCGCAAGGCTGCACCGTTGTCCCCCGGCTACCGCCGGGAGGGTGCCCCCAGGCAGGCGGGAATCGTGAGGATCTTCGGGAAGGTACGGCATCGGCCCTCCGCCTCGTGGCGGCAGGCCACCGACCGCGCGTTCACGCTGATCGGCGACGGGCGGTACGAGGACGCGGGCGCGCTCCTGACCAGAGCGGCGGACCTGGAACCCTGGCTGTCCGAGTCCTGGTTCAATCTGGCCCTGCTGCACAAGTTCCGGCACGACTGGGAGCAGGCGCGGGCCGCGGGACTGCGCGCCGTGGCGCTGCTGGACCGGGAGACCGGCGCCCCGGACTGGTGGAACGTCGGCATCGCCGCGACCGCGCTCCAGGACTGGCCGCTGGCCCGGCGGGCCTGGCAGGCGTACGGGCTGAAGGTGCCCGGCGACGCGCACGGCGCGGGCGCCAAGGGCAGCGGCGAACCGGTCGGCATGGAGCTGGGCAGCGCGGCCGTACGGCTCTCGCCGGAGGGGGAGGCCGAGGTGGTCTGGGGCCGCCGGCTGGACCCGGCACGGCTGGAGGTCCTGTCGATCCCGCTGCCCTCCTCGGGGCGGCGCTGGGGCGAGGTCGTGCTCCACGACGGGGTCCCGCACGGCGAGCGCGTCACGGCGGCCGGTCCCTCGTACCCCGTCTTCGACGAGATCGAGCTGTGGGCGCCGTCGCCGGTGCCGACCTGGGTGGTGCTGCTGGAGGCGGCCACCGAGGCGGACCGTGACGCGCTGGAGGAGCTGGCCTCGGACGCGGGCTTCGCCGCCGAGGACTGGTCCTCGTCGGTGCGGCTGCTGTGCCGGACCTGTTCGGAGAGCGAGATGCCCAGCGACGAGGGCGACGGCGAGCACCTGGACCCGCACGACCACAGCGAGCCGGGGCACCCCGGGCCGCTGGGGCACCGCACGGCCGGCTCCGGCTCCCTGTGGGTGCCCGAGCGCGAGTGCGGGATCGCGGCGCCGGCCGGGCTGGTGCGCGGACTGCTCGACGGCTGGGTCGCGGACAGCCCGGGCACCCGCGAGTGGCGGGATCTCGAAGAAGTCTGCTGAGCAGGGCCGTAGGCTGTACGGGCACATCGGTGGCCATTGGCGACCACCGGTGACTTGGACTTACGGAAGGCGTACGGCGGACATGTCGCAGCAGGAGAACGAGGTAGTCGGCGTCGAGGTCGTGAACGACGGGTACGTCGTGGACACGGAGGACTGTGCCGAGCGCGAGCTCGCCCACCGTGAGCGCGGCACCGCCCGCCCGATCACCGTCGTCGGCAACCCGGTCCTGCACCGCGAGTGCAAGGACGTCACCGAGTTCGGCGAGGAGCTGGCGCAGCTGATCGACGACATGTTCGCCAGCCAGAAGGCCGCCGAGGGCGTGGGCCTGGCCGCGAACCAGATCGGCGTGGACGCCAAGGTCTTCGTCTACGACTGCCCGGACGACGACGGTGTGCGGCACACCGGTGTCGTGGTCAACCCGAAGCTCGTCGAGCTGCCCGCGGACAGCCGGGTGCTGGACGACTCGAACGAGGGCTGCCTGTCGGTCCCCACCGCCTACGCCTCGCTGGCCCGCCCGGACTGCGCCGAGGTCGAGGGCCAGGACGCCCAGGGCAACCCGATCAAGGTGCGCGGCACCGGCTACTTCGCCCGCTGCCTCCAGCACGAGACCGACCACCTGTACGGCTACCTCTACATCGACCGCCTCTCGAAGCGGGACCGCAAGGACGCCCTGCGGCAGATGGAAGAGGGCACCCCGCGCTACGAGACCGTCCCGAACGCGTAGCCCTCTCGCCTGTCAGGCCGCCTGCGGGCCCCGGAACGCACGCCGGAAGGAATTCGGCGTGGTGCCCAGGGTCCGCAGGAAGTGGTGGCGCAGCGCGGCCGCGTTGCCGAAGCCGCAGCGGCCGGCGATCGCGTCCACCGTCGCGTCGGTGGCCTCCAGCAGCTCCTGCGCGAGCAGGACGCGCTGGCGCAGCACCCACTTGTACGGGGTGGTGCCGGTCTCCTGGAGGAAGCGGCGGGCGAAGGTGCGCGGTGACATGTGCGCGCGCTCCGCGAGCTGCTCGACGGTGATCTCCTCGTCCAGGTGGCGGGCCATCCACTCGACCACCTCGCCCACGGTGTCGCAGGAGGTGCGCGGCAGCGGCCGCTCGATGTACTGGGCCTGCCCGCCGTCCCGGTGGGGCGGTACGACCATCCGCCGCGCGATGGTGTTGGCCACCTCGGCCCCGTGCTCCTGGCGGACGAGGTGCAGGCAGGCGTCGATGCCGGAGGCGGTGCCGGCGGCCGTGATCACCGGGCCCGCGTCGACGTAGAGCACGTCCGGGTCGACCAGGGCCCGCGGGAAGCGCCGGGCCAGCGTCGCGGCGTGCATCCAGTGCGTGGTGCAGTGCCGGCCGTCCAGCAGCCCCGCCGCCCCGAGCACGTACGCGCCGCTGCACACGCTGAGCACCCGCGCTCCCCGGTCCACCGCGCTGCGCAGCGCCTCCATGAGGGCCTGCGGGTACACGCGGGTGCCCGCGTCCCGGAAGGCGGGCACGCAGATCAGGTCGGCGCTCTCCAGCCGCTCCGGCCCGTGTTCGGGGGAGACCGTGACACCGGTGCCGGACATGGTCAGGGGGCCTTCCTCCGCCGCGCAGACGGCGAAGTCGTACACCGGCAGCCCGTGGTCGCTGCGGTCGGTTCCGAAGACTTCGCAGAAGATCCCGAACTCGAAGGGGGCGATCTCGTCGAGGAGGGCCACGGCCACGTTGGTCAGCATGCCTCCAGTGTGGCAGTAATTCGTTCTTCCATGACAGTCCTGCCACTGTGCGAGTTTTCCCAGCGGGAGGAAAGTGGAGACATGAACACGTTCCTGAGCTACCTCACCGTCCTCGCCGTCGCCGCCCTGGTGCTCGCCCCCAGCCTGTACGGGCTCCTGCGCGACCGGCGGACCGACCGCCAGCTGCGGGCCGTCGAGACCCGCCTCGTGTGGCTGCCCCGCCAGAAGGCGGGCGGCATGCCGCCGACCGTCCGCCGGTCCCGCGCCCGGCACACCGGGATGCACTGGGGCCCCGTCGCCCACTGAGCGGGGGCGGGCGTGCACACGGGAAGCCGGACGATCGGGCGCCGGAAACGCGAGAAGCCGGGACGCGGTGGTGAACCGCATCCCGGCTTCGCGGCGTTCACCGCGTTCCGACCCGAGGGGCCGCAGGACGCCTAGAAGTCCTCGTCCAGGTCGACCGTGCCCTCGACCGCGACCTGGTAGGCCGACGGACGGCGCTCGAAGAAGTTCGTCAGCTCCTGGACACCCTGCAGCTCCATGAAGGAGAACGGGTTCTGCGAGCCGTACACCGGCGCGAAGCCGAGACGGACCAGACGCTGGTCCGCGACGCACTCCAGGTACTCGCGCATCGACTCGGTGTTCATGCCCGGCAGGCCGTCGCCGCACAGGTCGCGGCCGAACTGCAGCTCCGCCTCCACGGCCTCCTTCAGCATGTCGGTGACCTGCTGCTGGAGCGCGTCGTCGAAGAGCTCCGGCTCCTCCTTGCGGACCGTGTCCACGACCTCGAACGCGAAGTTCATGTGCATGGTCTCGTCACGGAACACCCAGTTGGTGCCGGTGGCCAGGCCGTGCAGCAGGCCGCGCGAGCGGAACCAGTACACGTACGCGAAGGCGCCGTAGAAGAACAGGCCCTCGATGCACGCGGCGAAGCAGATCAGGTTCAGCAGGAAGCGGCGGCGGTCGGCCTGCGTCTCCAGCCGGTCGATCTTCTCGACGGAGTCCATCCACTTGAAGCAGAACTGCGCCTTCTCGCGGATGGAGGGGATCTCCTCGACCGCGTCGAACGCGGCCGCCCGGTCGTCCGGGTCGGGCAGGTAGGTGTCGAGCAGCGTCAGGTAGAACTGGACGTGCACGGCCTCCTCGAACAGCTGGCGCGACAGGTACAGGCGCGCCTCCGGGGAGTTGATGTGCTTGTAGAGCGTCAGCACCAGGTTGTTCGAGACGATCGAGTCGCCCGTCGCGAAGAACGCGACCAGACGGCCGATCATGTGCTGCTCGGCCGGCGTCAGCTTCGCGAGGTCCGCGACGTCCGAGTGGAGGTCGACCTCCTCCACCGTCCACGTGTTCTTGATCGCGTCCCGGTAGCGCTCGTAGAAGTCCGGGTAGCGCATCGGACGGAGCGTGAGCTCGAAGCCCGGGTCCAGCAGGTTCTTGTTGTCGTTGGAGCTCATTACTGGCAGGCCTCGCAGGACTCGGGGTTCTCAAGGGAGCAGGCCAGGGCGTCCGCGTCGACGGCCTGCGGGAGCGGGGTGGCGGCCGCCGGGACGGCGGACGCGGACGCGGCGCGGGCGATCTTCGTCGCGGGGCGCGAGCGCAGGTAGTAGGTGGTCTTCAGACCCTGCTTCCAGGCGTACGCGTACATCGAGCTGAGCTTGCCGATGGTGGGCGTCTCCAGGAACAGGTTCAGCGACTGCGACTGGTCCAGGAACGGCGTACGGGCCGCCGCCATGTCGATCAGACCGCGCTGCGGGATCTCCCACGCCGTGCGGTACAGGTCGCGGACCTCCGCCGGGATCCAGCCGAAGCCCTGGACCGAGCCGGAGGACTCGCGCAGCGCCTCGCGGGTCTGGGCGTCCCACACGCCGAGCGCCTTCAGCTCCTCCACCAGGTAGCCGTTCACCTGGAGGAACTCACCGCTGAGCGTCTCGCGCTTGAAGAGGTTGGAGACCTGCGGCTCGATGCACTCGTACACGCCGGCGATCGAGGCGATCGTGGCCGTCGGGGCGATGGCGAGGAGCAGCGAGTTGCGCATGCCGGACTTCGCGACGCGGGCGCGCAGCGCCTCCCAGCGCTCCGGCCAGTTCAGCTCGGTCGCGTAGTGGTCCGGGTGCAGGACGCCGCGCGCGGTGCGGGTCTGCTCCCAGGCCGGCACCGGGCCGCTGCGCTCGGCCAGGTCGCACGAGGCCTCGTACGCCGCGAGCATGATGCGCTCGGAGAGCTTGGTGGACAGGGCCTTCGCCTCGGGGGAGTCGAAGGGCAGCTTCAGCTTGAAGAAGACGTCCTGGAGGCCCATGGCGCCCAGGCCCACCGGGCGCCAGCGGGCGTTGGAGCGGCCGGCCTGCTCGGTCGGGTAGAAGTTGATGTCCACCACGCGGTCGAGGAAGGTCACGGCGGTGCGGACGGTCTCGTCCAGCCGCTCCCAGTCGATCTCGCCCGTCTCCGTCAGCACGAACGCGCCGAGGTTGACCGAGCCGAGGTTGCAGACGGCCGTCTCGCCGTCGTTGGTGACCTCGATGATCTCGGTGCAGAGGTTGGAGGAGTGCACGACCGTGCCCGGCTCGGCGGTCTGGTTCGCCGTGCGGTTGGAGGCGTCCTTGAACGTCATCCAGCCCTGGCCGGTCTGCGCGAGGGTGCGCATCATCCGGCCGTACAGGTCGCGGGCGGGCATGGTCTTGCGGGCCAGGCCCGCCGCCTCGGCCTTGCGGTAGGCGGCGTCGAACTCGTCGCCCCACAGGTCGACCAGCTCGGGCACGTCGGCCGGGGAGAACAGCGACCAGTCGGCGTCCGCGTTCACGCGCCGCATGAACTCGTCCGGGACCCAGTGGGCGAGGTTCAGGTTGTGGGTGCGGCGCTGGTCCTCACCGGTGTTGTCGCGCAGCTCCAGGAACTCCTCGATGTCCGCGTGCCAGGTCTCCAGGTAGACGGCGGCGGCGCCCTTGCGGCGGCCGCCCTGGTTCACGGCGGCGACGGAGGCGTCGAGGGTCTTCAGGAACGGCACGATGCCGTTGGAGTGGCCGTTGGTGCCGCGGATCAGCGAACCGCGGGCGCGGATGCGGGAGTACGACAGGCCGATGCCGCCCGCGTGCTTCGACAGGCGCGCCACCTGGTGGTAGCGGTCGTAGATCGAGTCGAGCTCGTCCAGCGGGGAGTCCAGCAGGTAGCAGGAGGACATCTGCGGGTGCCGGGTGCCGGAGTTGAAGAGGGTGGGGGAGGAGGGCAGGTAGTCGAGGCGGCTCATCAGCCTGTACAGCGAGGCCACTTCCTCGACGGCCTGGACGCTCTCGTCCGCGGCGAGGCCACAGGCCACGCGGAGCATGAAGTACTGCGGGGTCTCGATGACCTGACGGGTGATCGGGTGGCGCAGCAGGTAGCGGCTGTGCAGGGTGCGCAGGCCGAAGAAGCCGAAGCGGTCGTCGGCCCCCTCGGCGAGGGTGTGCTCGACCAGTGCGTCCAGGCGGTTCGCGTGGGTCCGCACGAACTCGGCCGTGCGGTCGGCGATGAGGCCCTCGCGGTGGCCGACCTCGACGGACGCCGAGAAGGAGGTGGAGCCCTGGCTCGCGGCCTCGTCGCGCACGGCCAGCGTCAGCAGTCGGGCGGCGAGCTTCGAGTACGCGGGGTCCTCGGAGATCAGACCGGCGGCGGCCTCGGTGGCGAGCCCGCGCAGTTCGGCGTCGTCGGCGGCGGCGCTGCGGCCGCGGAGCGCGGAGGCGGCGACGCGGCCGGGGTCGGTGTCGGGGAGGTCCGCCGTCAGTTCGGTGAGGGTACGCAGCAGCGTGGCCCCCGGGCCCTCGGTGTTGTCGCCAGAAACGGACTCGGCGCGCGGTGCGGAAGGCGCGATGGTCACGGCGGGAGCTCTCCCTCGCTCGGCCCGGTCATCGACGGAGCGGGGCGCGAGCGGGCGCATGCGGGCGTGGCAGGAACGCGTACACACCGCATGGCGTCCACCGGCCCAACCGCGAGGCCCGGACGTGTCGGCACCCGGTTCGGTCGAGCCGGGCGCGCTGTCGGCAGGTCATCGGACTTGGTGTCCGGTAGCCGGACACTTCATACCGTTGCGGGACAGTTCCGGATTCGCACCGGATTCCCCTGCGAGACAGCAGCCTTGAGCATACATGTGGGGGCGGCCCTCTGCGGTAACCCCCACATGTAGTGTCGGCGTGGCTACAGCTTGAGCCGGTAAGTGAGGAGTGTCAGGCCTTCGATCGGTGCCCAGTCCCGCTCCGGAGTGCGTACGAAACCCAGGCGCGCGTAGATCCGATGGGCCTCGGCCATGCCGCCCTGCGTGGAGAGAACCAGGCCGGTCACGCCCTCCAGAGCCCTCGCCCGCTCGACGCAGGCCCGCACCAGTGCCTCGCCGGCGCCCTGGCCGCGCGCCTCGCGGGCCACCGCGAGCATCCGGAACTCGGCCTCGTCCGGAGCCGCGATGTCGGCGAGCGGACTGCCCGGAGCGGCGAAGGTCACACCGCCCAGCAGCCGTTCGTCCCGTACGGCGACGAGCACCTCGCCCTCGGCGGCCCGGCCGGCCACGTCGCGCAGCACGTTCAGGTAGCCGTCGTCCTCGTTGAAGTCCAGATGGCCGTCGGCGAGGTAGGCCCCCGCCGTGATCTCACCCAGCTCCGCGTACTCGGCGGGAAGCGCCGTTCTGATCACCATGTCCATGCGGTCGAGTGTGCAGGACGGGGACGGGTGCCGGCGTGCGGCGGGGAACGCCGAAGGGGCCCCGCCGCGTCGTGCGGCGGGGCCCCTGCGCGTGGTTCAGCAGCAGCGGAAGCCCTCACGGGGGTCCGCCTCGCGGGCGTCCGTCCGGGCCCGCTCGAAGGCGCGGCGGGTGAGGACCTCCGCGTCCGGGTCGTGGGAGCGGGCGTGGGCCACGTACCGGTCGTACGCCGCCTCCCCGGAGAACTCCCGTACGTAGAACCGCGCCTTCGCCAGCGCGCTCCGTACGGTGCTCACGCCACCGGCTCCTTGACGTGTCCGCCGCCCGAGTCGAGGCCGGACGCGGCGAGCTCCGCCCGCTCCTCGGTCGTCGGGATCAGCCCGGCCGGTGCGACGATCTTCGACTCGGTCCACGGGACCTCGGTGAGGGTCACCGACTCCGGCTTGCGGACGGCCTTCAGGCAGGTCCGGGCCGCGTCCAGGAGCACGATGACGATCAGCAGGGCGAAGAGGGCCGACAGCACGCCGTCCACCGTGGCGTTGGTGACCACGGTGTGCATCTCGTCCATGTTCTTCGCGGGCTTGAGCACCTTCCCGGCGTCGATGCCGTCCTGGTAGGTGCTGCGCTGCGCGAAGAAGCCGATCTTCGGGTTGTCGGAGAAGACCTTCTGGTAGCTGGCGGTGAGCGTCACGGCCACGTCCCAGGCCAGCGGGACGGCCGTCACCCAGGCCCACTTGAGGCGGCCGGACTTGACCAGCAGGGTGGTGCAGACGGCCAGGGCGACCGCGGCGAGCAGCTGGTTCGCGATGCCGAACAGCGGGAACAGCTGGTTGATGCCGCCCAGCGGGTCCTTGACGCCCACCCACAGGAAGTAGCCCCAGGCGCCGACGACGACGGCGCTCGCCAGCCAGACGCCCGGCTTCCAGCTCACGTCCTTGAAGGGCTTGTGCAGGTTGCCGAGGGTGTCCTGGAGCATGAACCGGCCGACGCGGGTGCCCGCGTCGAGGGTGGTGAGGATGAACAGCGCCTCGAACATGATGGCGAAGTGGTACCAGAAGGCCTTCATGCCGGCCCCGCCGATCACCGACGAGAAGATCTCCGACATCCCGAGTGCGAAGGTCGGCGCGCCACCCGTACGGGAGAGCAGGCTGGCCTCCTCCACGTCCTTGGCGGCCTGGGTCAGCGCCTCGGGGGAGATGACGAAGCCGAGGTTGGTGACCGCCTGCGAGGCCGACTCGACGGTGGTGCCGATGACCCCGCCGGGGGAGTTGACGGCGAAGAACAGGCCGGGCTCGATGATGCAGGCCGCGATGATCGCCATGACGGCGACGAAGGACTCGGTCAGCATCGCGCCGTAGCCGATGACCCGGACCTGGGTCTCCTTCTGGATCATCTTCGGGGTGGTGCCCGAGGCGACCAGCGAGTGGAAGCCGGACAGGGCGCCGCACGCGATGGTGATGAAGACGAAGGGGAACATCGAGCCCGCGAAGACCGGGCCGTCGCCGCGCGAGGCGAAGTCCGTGACCGAGGGCATCTTCAGCATCGGCATCGCGATGACCACGCCCAGCGCGAGCAGCGCGATCGTGCCGATCTTCATGAAGGTGGAGAGGTAGTCGCGGGGCGCGAGCAGCATCCACACCGGCAGTACCGAGGCGATGAAGCCGTACGCGACCATCCAGATGACCAGCGTCTCCTTCTCCAGCGTGAAGGTGTCCGCGAAGGAGGACTCGGCGACCCAGCCGCCCGCGATGATGGCGACCAGGAGCAGGGCGACACCGATGGTGGACACCTCGGTGACCCGGCCCGGCCGCAGCACGCGCAGGTAGAAGCCCATGAAGAGGGCGATCGGGATGGTCATGCCGATGGAGAACACGCCCCAGGGGGAGTGCGCCAGGGCGTTGACGATGACCAGCGCGAGCACCGCCAGCAGGATGATCATGATGGCGAACACGGCGACCAGGGCGGCGGCTCCGCCCACGGGGCCGATCTCGTCGCGGGCCATCTGGCCGAGCGAGCGGCCGTCGCGCCGGGTGGAGAAGAACAGCGTGATCATGTCCTGCACGGCGCCGGCGAAGATGACGCCCGCGACGATCCAGATGGTGCCGGGCAGGTATCCCATCTGCGCGGCCAGCACCGGTCCGACGAGTGGGCCGGCGCCCGCGACGGCGGCGAAGTGGTGGCCGAAGAGCACCCGGCGGTCGGTGGGATGGAAGTCGACACCGTTGTCGAGGCGTTCGGCGGGGGTGGCCCGCGTCTTGTCCACCTTGAGCACGCGGTCCGCGATGAAGCGCGCGTAGAAGCGGTAGCCGATGGCGTAGGAGCCCAGCGCGGCGGCGAGCAGCCACGCGGCGGAGATCTCCTCGCCGCGCGAGAGCGCCAGCACGCCCCAGCCGATGGCGCCGACGAGTCCGACGAGCACCCACACGGCGATGGACTTCGGAGAGGGCGAGCCCGGTGTGGTGCCCGGACTCGCCGTGTTCCGTTCTGTCCCTGTTGCTTCCGGTTCAGGCATGACCTCGTCCCCTCGTCGATCATCTGCGTAAGCGCAGGGAATCTACGGGGGATCGCCCGCTGAGCGTAAGACCCCGTCCGTAATCCGGTATGTGAAGGAATCGGGGACGCGGGGGCCGACGGGCAGGTCAGACGGCGGGGCGCTTGAGCCGGGCGACGAACTTGTACCGGTCCCCGCGGTACACCGACCGCACCCACTCCACCGGTTCGCCGTCGGCGTCCAGCGAGTGCCGCGACAGCATCAGCATCGGCAGGCCGACGTCGGTGCCGAGCAGTCCGGCCTCGCGCGGGGTGGCCAGCGAGGTCTCGATCGTCTCCTCGGCCTCGGCCAGGTGCACGTCGTACACCTCGGCGAGTGCGGTGTAGAGGGAGGTGTACTTGGCGAGCGAGCGGCGCAGCGCGGGGAAGCGCTTGGCCGACAGGTGCGTGGTCTCGATGGCCATCGGCTCGCCGCTGGCCAGGCGCAGCCGCTCGATGCGCAGCACCCGTCCACCGGTGGTGATCTTGAGCAGTCCGGCGAGGGTGTCGTCGGCCGTCACGTAGCCGATGTCGAGGAGCTGAGAGGTCGGTTCGAGACCCTGGGCGCGCATGTCCTCCGTGTACGAGGTGAGTTGCAGCGCCTGGGAGACCTTGGGCTTGGCGACGAAGGTGCCTTTGCCCTGGATCCGCTCCAGTCGTCCCTCTACGACCAGTTCCTGGAGGGCCTGTCGGACGGTGGTCCGCGAGGTGTCGAATTCGGCCGCGAGCGTGCGCTCCGGCGGGACCGGGGTGCCGGGCGGCAGTGTCTCGGTCATGTCGAGCAAGTGCCGCTTGAGTCGGTAGTACTTGGGAACGCGTGCCGTGCGGGTGGCTGCCCCGCCGTCCGGCTCCGTGGTCGCCCCTTCGGTGGCCATCGCCGCCCGCCTTCCCGACTCCAGTTTCGCTGCCGTCACCGGCTCCTCCGATATGTGCGGTCACATGGTGACACGTAAGGGGGGACAGGCCTTCTCTCTCCCCAGGTGTCGGTCCGATAACGGACCGGGCACCCGCTCATTAGACCCTTGACACCCCTAAAGGTCTAGGCCAAGCTCCAGCTACTGGTCTAAACCAATATGGATCAGATCCCGGCCCCACGGCAGTACTTCGCGTATGTCACCGCGGCGGGCGAGGGAAGTGCAGGCAGGCATCCCTGAGGAGGGTGGCGTGAAGCGCAAGCTCATCGCGGCGGTCAGTGTCGCGGGCATGATGGTCGGAGTCGCGGCGTGCGGCGACGGCGGCGACGACAAGGCGAAGACCGACGCGGGTGGCGCCAAGGAGATCACCGTCTGGGTGATGGACGGTTCCGCTCCCAAGGCCTGGATCGACGAGGTCAACAAGGAGTTCTCGGCCAAGCACCCCGGTGTCACGGTCAAGGTCGAAGAGCAGAAGTGGACCGGCATCCAGGAGAAGGTCACCACGGCCCTCTCCGAGAACAACCCGCCGGACGTCCTGGAGCTCGGCAACACCCAGACCGCCGGCTACGCGGTCACCGGCGGCCTCGCCGACCTGACGAAGGACAAGGCCAAGCTCGGCGCCGACGCCTGGCAGAAGAGCATGCTCGCCTCGGCCGAGATCGAC
The DNA here is from genome assembly GCF_042871845.1 of Streptomyces sp. NPDC005533. Taxonomy (NCBI): domain Bacteria; kingdom Bacillati; phylum Actinomycetota; class Actinomycetes; order Kitasatosporales; family Streptomycetaceae; genus Streptomyces; species Streptomyces sp. NPDC005533. The sequence continues at coordinate 183,991 of NZ_JBIAJH010000006.1, forward strand.
GGCAAGCTCTACTCCGCCCCCTGGTACGCCGCCAACCGCGTCGTCATCTACGACAAGAAGGCCTACGAGAAGGCCGGCGTCACCCCGCCGAAGACCCGCGACGAGTGGATCGCCGGTCTGGAGAAGCTGAAGGCGGCCGACCCGGCCTCCCAGCCGATCTACCTGCCCGGCCAGAGCTGGTACGTCCTCGCGGGCTTCGTCTGGGACGAGGGCGGCGACCTCGCCGTCAAGGACGGCGCCAAGTGGAAGGGCGGACTCGGAACCCCGCAGGCCGCTTCCGCCGTGGAGTTCTACAAGAAGCTCCAGTCCTTCTCCACCGCCCCCAAGGACAAGGACGAGGCCAACCCGCAGCAGTCCACCGACATCGTTCCCAAGGGCGGCGTCGCCTCCTGGATCGGTCTCGGCTGGGAGGCCGGCGGCGCCGAGAAGGCCCTGAAGGACGCGGGCAAGGAGGCCGACTTCGGCTACTTCCCGATCCCGGGCAAGACGGCGGACAAGACCAGCACCGTCTTCCTCGGCGGCTCGAACCTCGCCATCGCCGAGCGCTCCAAGAACAAGGAGCTCGCCAAGGAGTGGCTGGCCCTCGCCGCAGGCAAGGACCAGATGACCAAGTACGCCGCCGAGACCAAGGGCGCGCTGCTGCCGAACCAGGCCGGCGCGAACTTCACCCCGGCCGCCGGCTCCTTCGCCGAGGCCATGGGCAAGGCCGGCGTCAACGGCAAGATCACTCCGGTCACCGCGGGCTGGGCGAACGTCGAGACCGAGCCGAACCCCATCAAGGAGTTCATGACCAAGGTCCTGAACGGTGAGGACGCCGCCAAGGCGGGCGCGGACGCGGACAAGGAAATCGCGAACCGCATCAACAAGTAGTCCCGCCCCGCAGTTCACGCACCACCCAGCAGTGTGAGCGCACTGGGGGCACGGCAGGCGCCAGGCCGCCGCCGTGCCCCCCGTCGCGCATTTGACTCCACAGTCAACCGCGAGGAAGCCACGCCATGACCGTGCACTCCCAGGGAGCGCTGACCGACGCTCCACAGGACGCACCACAGAAGTCCGCCGGACGGCCCGAGAAGTCCGCGTCCCCGACCGGTCCCGGTCCCAAGTCTCCTCGCGGGGGCAGAAAGTCGCTCCCCTCGGGGTGGCTGCCCTACCTGCTGGTCGGGCCCGCGGTGCTCGCCCTCGCGACACTGCTGCTGTACCCGCTGATCAAGAACGTGATCCTGTCCTTCCAGGACATCAACAAGATCGAGTTCATCCAGCGGAAGTACCCCTTCGCGGGATTCTCCAACTACACCGAACTGATCGGTGACGCGGACTTCTGGACCGTCGTCGTCCGCAGCTTCGCCTTCACCGCCGCCAACGTCGCGCTCATCATGGTGCTCGGCAGCCTCATCGGCATCCTGCTGAACCGGCTCGGCAAGAAGATGCGCCTGGTCCTCTCGATGGCCCTGGTGATGGCCTGGGCCATGCCCATCGTGGCCTCCGTACAGGTCTTCAAGTGGCTGTTCGACGAGCAGTTCGGCGTCATGAACTGGGTGATGCGCACCGCCGGCTTCGCCGGCTACGAGCAGCACAACTGGATGCAGACAGGCCTGTCGACCCTGACGATCGTCACCGTCCTGGTGGTCTGGGGCTCCATCCCCTTCGTCGCCCTCAACATGTACGCCGGACTGACCACCGTCGGGGCCGAGCTGTACGAGGCCGCGCGGATGGACGGCGCCAACGGCTGGCAGACCTTCTGGAAGATCGTCTTCCCGAACCTCAAGCCGTTCTTCCTCATCACCACGTTCCTGGAGGTGATCTGGGTGTTCAAGGCCTTCACCCAGGTCTACGCCATGAACAAGGGCGGCCCCGACCGCGGCTCCGAGATCCTCCCGGTCTTCGCCTACGTCGAGGGCCAGAGCCAGGCCCACTACGGCCTCGCCGCCGCGATCTCCGTCCTGACGATCCTGATCCTCGTGGTCGTCATGTCCTTCTACTTCCGCCTGATCCTGAAGCAGGAGGAGGAGCAGTGAGCAGCCCCACCACCACCGCGCCGAAGCCCGCGCAGCAGCTCCGCAAGCGCCGGCCGGTCCGCCCCGCCGCCGTGGTCAAGAACCTCGGCGCGCTCCTCCTCGCCCTGGTCTTCGTCTTCCCCGTGTACTGGATGTTCTCCTCGGCCCTCAAGCCGTCGAGCCAGATGCTCACGAAGGACCCGGTCTTCGTCTTCACCCCGACGCTCGACAACTTCAGCAAGGCCACCGGGGTCTCCAACTTCTGGACGTACGTCACCAACAGCGTCCTGGTCACCGTCGGCGCCGTCGCGCTGGCCCTGCTCGTCGCCCTCGCCGCGAGCTTCGCCATCGCCCGCATGAGGTTCAAGGGCCGCAAGGGCCTCGTCCTCACCGTGATGATGGCCCAGATGGCCCCCTGGGAGGTCATGGTCATCGCGATGTACATGATCGCCCGCGACGGCGAGATGCTGAACAGCCTCCCGCTGCTCACCGCGATCTACTTCGTGATGATCCTCCCCTTCACCATCTGGACCCTGCGCGGCTTCATCGCCGCCGTCCCGGTGACCCTGGAGGAGGCCGCCCAGATCGACGGCTGCACCCGCGGCCAGGCCTTCCGCAAGGTGATCTTCCCGCTGCTGGCCCCCGGCCTGATGTCCACCTCGCTCTTCGGCTTCATCACGGCCTGGAACGAGTTCGCCATGGTCCTGATCCTGAACAAGGACAAGAGCGCGCAGACCCTGCCGCTGTGGCTGACCGAGTTCATGTCGGCCTTCGGCAACGACTGGGGCGCCACCATGGCCGCGTCCTCGCTCTTCGCGGTCCCGGTCCTGCTCATCTTCATCTTCCTCCAGCGCAAGGCCGTCGGCGGGATGACCGCCGGCGCCGTGAAGGGATAACGGCCGCCATGACTGTCCTTGCGCACCAGACCGACACGCTCACCCGGGACGCCCTCGCGGTCCTCCAGCCCGGCTTCGAGGGCACCACCGCCCCCGCCTGGCTGCTCCGCCGGGTCGGCGAAGGCCTCACCGCCGTCGGCCTGTTCGGCCGCAACATCACCTCGCCCGAACAGCTCGCCGCGCTGACCGCACAGCTGCGCGCCGAACGGGACGACGTCCTGGTCGCCATCGACGAGGAGGGCGGTGACGTCACCCGCCTGGAGGTCCGCGGCGGCTCCTCCTTCCCCGGCAACCTGGCCCTCGGCGCCGTCGACGACACCGGTCTCACCCGGGACGTCGCCCGCGAGCTGGGCCGCCGCCTCGCCGAGTGCGGGGTCAACCTCAACTGGGCCCCGTCCGCGGACGTCAACTCCAACCCGGACAACCCCGTCATCGGCGTACGGTCCTTCGGCGCCGACACCCACCTCGCCGCCCGGCACACCGCCGCCTACGTCGAGGGCCTCCAGGCCGCCGGCGTCGCCGCGTGCACCAAGCACTTCCCGGGCCACGGCGACACCAGCGTCGACTCGCACCACGCCCTGCCGCGCATCGACGTGGACCTGGACACCCTCCAGGCCCGCGAGCTGGTCCCCTTCAGGGCGGCCATCGCGGCCGGCACCAAGGCCGTGATGAGCGCGCACATCCTGGTGCCCGCCCTCGACCCGACCCGGCCGGCCACGCTCAGCCCGCAGATCCTGACCGGCCTGCTGCGCAAGGAGCTCGGCTACGAGGGCCTCATCGTCACCGACGGCATGGAGATGAACGCCATCGCCGGGACGTACGGGATCGAGCGCGGCTCGGTCCTCGCCATCGCGGCGGGCGCCGACGCCATCTGCGTCGGCGGCGGACTCGCCGACGAGGCCACGGTCCTGCGGCTGCGCGACGCGCTGGTCGCGGCCGTACGCGAGGGCACGCTCCCCGAGGAGCGCCTCGCCGACGCCGCCGCCCGCGTCCGCGAGCTCGCCGCGTGGACCCGCCGGGCCCGGCCGGACGCGCGGCCGGAGGGGAGCCGCGCGTCCGGCATCGGGCTGACGGCGGCCCGCCGCGCCCTCGCCGTCACCGGTGCGCCGCGGCCGCTGTCCGCCCCGTACGTGGCGACGCTGACCCCGGTCGCGAACATCGCGGTGGGCGACGAGACCCCGTGGGGCGTGGCCGAGGAGCTGGCCGCACTGGTCCCCGCGACCGCCTCGGGCCGCTACCCGCAGGGGAGCACGGCAAAGCACGTCCTGGCGGCGGCGGGGGACCGCACGGTGGTCGCGGTGGTCCGCGACGCTCACCGGCACGCGTGGATGGCGGAGGCCGTGGACGCGCTGGTCGCCGCACGGCCGGACACGGTGGTGGTCGAGATGGGCCTCCCCCGGGCGGAGCCCCGCGGAGCGCTCCACATCGCGACGCACGGCGCGTCCCGGGTCTGCGGGCGGGCCGCGGCGGAGGTCATCGCGGGGGTGTAGCGGCCGTCGGGCGGCGCCGCTGCCGGGACTCCGCGGGGGAAGTCCCGCGCAGCGGCCGCCCGTACACGCCAGGAAGGGCCGGACCCCCACAGCGGGGGTCCGGCCCTTCCTGGCGTGCCCGGTGCGGCTACAGGCCCTGCCAGGCGGGCTTGTTGGCGTACGTGTGCCGGAAGTAGTCCGCCAGCTTCAGCTTCGACGCGGCGGCCTCGTCCACGACGACGGTCGCGTGCCGGTGCAGCTGCAGCGCGGACGCCGGGACCAGCGCGGACAGCGGGCCCTCGACGGTCTGCGCGACCGCCTCGGCCTTGCCCTCGCCCGTGGCCAGGAGGATCAGGTGGCGGGCGTCGAGGATGGTGCCGATGCCCTGGGTGATGACGTGGTGCGGGACCTGGTCCAGGTCGTCGTCGAAGAAGCGCGCGTTGTCGAGGCGGGTCTGCTCCGTCAGCGTCTTGATGCGGGTGCGGGAGGCGAGCGAGGAGCACGGCTCGTTGAAGCCGATGTGGCCGTCCGTGCCGATGCCGAGCAGCTGGAGGTCGACGCCGCCGGCCTCGGCGAGGGCCCGGTCGTAGGCCTCGCACGCGCCGACTATGTCCTGTGCCGAGCCGTCGGGTCCCATGAAGGAGGACTCGGACAGGCCGAGCGGCTCGACGACCTCGCGGAGCACGACGGCCCGGTAGGACTCCGGGTGCCCGGCCGGCAGGCCGACGTACTCGTCGAGCTGGCAGATGCGGGCGCGCGAGACGTCGACCCGACCGGCCTTGACCTGGGCGGCGAGGGCTTCGTAGACGGGCAGCGGGGTAGAGCCGGTCGCCACACCGAGCAGGGCGTCGGGCTTGCGCCGCACCAGGGCGGCCATGGCCTCCGCGATGAGCTCGCCGCCTGCCTTGGCGTCCGGGACGATGACAACTTCCACGCGGGGCCTGCCGATCTGGAGTGGTGGTGTGGTATAGACCAATCTAGCAGAGGCCGGCGCCCGTGGCGGGGGTCTCGTCGGTATCCATCGTGATCCGGATCCCGGCCCCGGGCCCGTCGAGGGGACGCCTCCCCGGGCCGTCCCTAGTGCTGTGACCGGAAAGGTTTGCCGGGTTGCGACGCCCGGCACGGCGCCTCGCCGCGTTGTCGGACCGCGCAAGTACGTCCAGTACGAGCCGCGGCCCTCCGCCTTGCGATCCACCGCACCGGACGCCGCAACCCGGCAAACCTTTCCGGCCACAGCACTAGACCAGCGAGAGCTGGAGCCCGCCCGTCGCGTCCAGGTGCTGGCCCGTGACCCAGCGGGAGTCCGCCGAGGCCAGGAACGCCACCACGTCCGCGACCTCCTGCGCCGTGCCCACCCGGTGGAAGACCGAGCGGGCGGCCAGGTGGGCCCGGGTCCCCGGATCCGCGAGCAGGCCCGCGTTCAGGTCCGTCTCGATGATTCCGGGGCCCACCGAGTTCACGGTGATCCCGCGCGGGGCCAGCTCGGCGGCGAGGGAGCGGGTCATCGCGTTCGCCGCGCCCTTCGCCATGACCGTCGCGAGGATCGCCGGCAGGGCGATCTCCGGAGTGCCGGTCACGTTCACGATCCGGCCCCCGTCCCGCAGTCGCGCCAGCCCGTGCTTGATCACGAAGAAGGGCGCCTTGGCGTTGAGGGCGTGCGCCCGGTCGTACGTCTCCTCGTCCGTCCCCTCGATCCCCGCGAAGGTCGCCGCGCCCGCGTTGTTGACCAGGACGTCCACGCCCGCGGTGTGCGCGGGATGGGCCTCGTACGCCGCCCAGAGCGCCCGTGCGTCCCCGGGGACCCCGAGCACGGCCCCGATGGCGAAGGCGCGCCCGCCGGCGGCCTCGATGGCCGCCACCGTCTCCTTCGCCGCCGCCTCGTTGCGCCCGTAGTGCACCGCGACCAGCGCCCCGTCCCTGGCCAGCCGCTCGGCCACGGCCCGCCCGATGCCCCGGCTGCCGCCCGTGACCAGTGCCGTCTTCCCCTTGAGCACGCCCATGACGCGCCCCCCTCCGTAATCGATAGTGGTCGCTACAGAAAGGGACCGTACCAGATTCCCTAACGCTCGCTATAGAATGCGGGCATGGTGACCGGACAGCGCGGCAGACCCCGTTCCTTCGACCGCGACGCAGCCCTCGACAAGGCGATGACCGCCTTCTGGGAGCGCGGTTACGAGGCGACGTCCATCTCCGACCTGACCGCCCTGCTCGGCATCAGCGCGCCCAGCCTCTACGCGGCCTTCGGCGACAAGCGCAGCCTCTTCGACGAGGTCGTGACCGTGTACGGCGGCCGGTACGGGGACTTCGCGAGCGTGGCGCTGGCCGAGGAGCCCACCGCCCGGGCCGCCGTCGCGCGCATCCTGCGCGAGGCGGCCGAGGTGTACACCGACCCGGCCCACCCCCGCGGCTGCCTGGTGATCAGTGCCGCGATCAACACCACCTCGGACGAGGTGGCGGCGGCCCTGCGCGAGCGGCGCAACGCCAACCTGGAGATGTTCGAGCGTCGGATCCGGGCCGACATGGCCACGGGCGCGCTGCCCGCGGACACGGACGCGCGGGCGCTGGCCCGGTACGCCGGGGCGGTGCTCCAGGGGATGTCCCAGCAGGCGCGTGACGGTGCGGGCCGCAAGGAGCTGGAGGCGGTAGCGGCGCGGGCCCTGCTGGCCTGGCCGTCGGCGTAGTCGCCGATCGGGGCGTCCGATCCGGAAGCGGCGCGGAGAACGGGCCCGGGAATTCCTCTGGGCCACGGTGCAGGACGGGACCCTCAACCCGTCCGGCACCGTAGCCCGGAGTACTTACGGCCGACAGGTGTGCGGTTCCCGACGGCCGGTGGGAGGTGCCTGCGCGGTCAGGGCAGAGCGCGCGGCTTACCTCGATCCGTCCTCCTGTGCGGGGAGGGCGGAAGCTTGTCAATTGTGGACTAGACCATTCTGCTCTGTCCATCCAATGACGGGACGTGGAAACCCGTCGCTTCCTCCAACAGTACGCGGCCCGCGGCCTTCCTGGATACTCCTGAGTACCGTCGTGGGGAAAGTCATCACGCGTACCCGGGGTACGCTCGCAACGTGCCCTCCATGAACGACCTCGTACGCCAGCACACCGCTCTCAGTGAAACCGACCTGGAGTGGCTGCACCTGCTGGTCTCGGAGTGGCAACTGCTCTCCGACCTGTCCTTCGCCGACCTCGTGCTGTGGGTGCCCACCCTCGACGGCACGCGGTACGTCTCGGTCGCCCAGATGCGCCCGAACACCGGCCCCACCTCGTACCAGGACGACATGGTCGGCCACCTCGTCCCGCGCGGCCGCCGCCCGCTGCTGGACGCCGCGCTCGACGAGGGCCGGATCGTGCGCGAGGGCGACCCGGAGTGGCGCGAGGAGGTGCCGGTCCGCGTCGAGTCGATCCCCGTCCGCCGCGAGGGACGGGTACTGGGAGTGATCGCGCGCAACACCAACCTGCTCACCGTGCGTACACCGAGCCGACTGGAGCTGACCTACCTCCAGTCCGCCTCCGACCTGGCCCAGATGATCGCCGCGGGCTCCTTCCCGTTCCCCGGCCAGCAGGTCGACATGGACGCCTCCCCGCGCGTCGGGGACGGCCTGATCCGGCTCGACGCCGAGGGCGTGGTCACCTACGCCTCCCCGAACGCGCTCTCCGCCTACCACCGGCTCGGCCTCGCCTCCGATCTGGTCGGGCAGCACCTGGGCCACACGACCGCCGAACTCGCCCCCTCCCGCGGCCCGGTCGACGAGGCCCTGGTCAAACTCGCCAGCGGCTGGGCCCCCAGGGAGACCGAGATCGAGGGGAACGGCGGGGTCATCCAGCTGCGCGCGATCCCGCTCAAGCCGAAGGGGACGCGGATCGGTTCCCTGGTGCTCTGCCGCGACGTCACCGAACTGCGCCGTCGCGAACGTGAACTCATCACCAAGGACGCGACCATCCGGGAAATCCACCACCGGGTGAAGAACAACCTCCAGACGGTGGCGGCGCTCCTGCGGCTCCAGGCCCGCCGAATGGATTCTCCGCAGGGCCGCGAGGCGCTCAACGAGGCCGTGCGCCGCGTCGGTTCCATCGCGATCGTGCACGAGACGCTCTCTCAGAACCTTGACGAGCGGGTCGAGTTCGACGAGATCGCCGACCGCGTGATCGCGATGGTCTCCGAGATCTCGCCGGGCAAGGTGGACTGCCGGCGCACCGGCCGGTTCGGGATCCTGGACGCGGAGGTCGCGACCCCGCTGTCGATGGTGCTGACCGAGATCCTGCAGAACGCCCTGGAGCACGCCTTCACCCAGGGCGAGCGGGGGACCGTGGAGGTGGCCGCGACCCGCACCGGGACCGGCCGCACCGACGGGCGGCTGCTGATCACCGTGCTCGACGACGGCAGCGGTCTGCCCGAGGGATTCGATCCGCAGCGGGCCGGCAACCTCGGACTGCAGATCGTACGGACCCTCGTGGAGGGGGAGCTCGGCGGAACGTTCGACATGGTCCGGGCGCAGCCGCGCGGGACCAAGGTCGTCCTCGACCTGCCGTCGAGCCCGCAGAAGTAGTCGGAGCGGTAACGCTCCGTCACCTCGGGCGGTGGGTGGCGAAGGGCCGGAACATCACTCGCCGTGACCGGGAAAGCACTGAGCCCCGGACCGAATGGTGATCGGTCCGGGGCTCAAGAGCACGGTGCTGAGCGCTTGTTCGGGTACTACGCGCTGCGCGTCGAGGCTCGAAAGTCGTTGTCAGGCGCTGGCGTTGCGCGCCCGGTTGCGAGCGGCGCGGCGCTTCATCGCGCGGCGCTCGTCCTCGCTGAGACCGCCCCAGACGCCGGAGTCCTGACCGGACTCGAGCGCCCACTGCAGGCACTGCTCCATGACGGGGCAACGGCGGCAGACGGCCTTGGCTTCCTCGATCTGCAGCAGCGCAGGACCGGTGTTGCCGATGGGGAAGAAGAGTTCCGGGTCTTCCTCGCGGCAAACGGCGTTGTGACGCCAGTCCATGGCTGCTCCATCTCCTTGTATTGCGGGCACTTTGCTTGTGAATGTGAACGCTTTCACGAATCCCCCCGTGAGGGAAGGGCGACCGCCCGGTTTCACGCGGGTGATCAGTCAGAGATTCGTGGAGGGGTTCTGGCGATCTGTGTGGGTGCCGGGTTGTGCGGGCTGTCCCGATCGCCATGAAGAGATTCGCAAACCTCGGACGGGGATACAACCCCTTCCGGAAAGTTTTTTTTGATTCGTCGGTGTCTACTAGGTCACAGCCCTACATCGTGAGGGTGGACCGGCGTGTAAACGTTCGAGTGAAAGGCCTTCCGGCCCTTCCACTCACACAATCACACGCAGTGCACGGCGTACGCCTGTGAACCGAACGCTGGTCCGCAGTCCGAGGTGGTCCCCGTCCATCTGGAACGGAAGGGGAACCTTCGAATGCAAGGTGAAGTCGGTCAGATCGTGCAGAGACACCGCATGCTTGCCGTGCGGACCCCGCTCAGGAGTGGAGGTCAGGAGCTGTGTCGCGTAGCGCGCGACGGCCGGAGTTGACAAACGGTCGAGCGCCAATACGTCAAGTGCGGTATCGAACGACGCCTCCGGAGAGGCGTAAAGCGGACGATTCCCCAGATACGTCCAAGGTGACGTGTTGCACACTATCGACAGCACCAGGTCCGTCACCGGATCCGCGCCGGGGCGCTCCAGCGTCACCGTGCCGTGCCGCCGGTTCGGCTCCTCCCAGAACTGGCGCATCAGCTGTCGTACATACAGGGCGTGCGTCGAACGTTTGCCGCGCTCCCGCTGCTGCTCGACCCGCCCCACCACTCCCGCGTCGAAGCCGAAGCCCGCGCAGAAGGTGAACCAGCGCGCCGGGACCGACTCGTCCTCCGTGCCCGGGGTGCCGGCCGCGAGCCCCAGTCCGACCGTCCGCTCCCGCTGCTCGCGCAGCGCGTCGAGCAGGGCGCCGGTCGCCTCGACCGCGTCGTTGGGCAGCCCCAGGGCGCGCGCGAACACATTGGTGGAGCCGCCGGGCACCACGGCCAGCCGGGGCAGCCGGTCCGGATCGGGCCCGTCGTGCAGGAGCCCGTTGACCACCTCGTTGACCGTGCCGTCGCCGCCCAGCGCGACGACGAGGTCGAGCCCCTCGTGCGCGGCCTTGCGTCCCAGGTCCCGGGCGTGCCCGCGGTACTCGGTGGTCACCGCCTCCAGCTTCATCTCGCTGGCCAGGGCGTGGGTCAGGACGTCGCGCGTGCGCGCACTGGTGGTCGTCGCTGCTGGGTTGGCCACGAGAAGTGCACGCATGAGCGCCAGACTACCCACCCCTCCTCCTGCCGACCCTACTGCCCGTCCCCTCCGGGGTCCGGGGTCCGCCGCTACCCTGCTGGAGTGAGTAAGAAGCAGCCTGCGCAGGCCCCCGCCCCCACCGCCGCACCGCCCGCCGGGCTGCCCGGCCGGCTGACCGCCGCCGCCGCGCTCACCGCGCTGGAAGGTCTGGCACTGGCCGGCCTCGGCGTCTACATGCTCTTCGTCGGCATCGCCGGCGACCCCGACTCCCCGCAGCAGGCCGAGACGGGGGGGATCACCCTGCTCGCCCTCGCCGCGCTGCCGCTGATCGCGGCCCGCGGGCTGCGCCTGGGCCGCCGCTGGAGCCGCGGCCCGGCGCTGATCACCCAGCTGATGGCGCTGCCGGTGGCCTGGACCCTCTACAGCACCGGCGGCGCGATGATCGCCGCCGCGGTGGCCCTGGCCGTGGCCGCGGTGGCCGTCGTCGCCCTCCTGGTCAACCCGACGGCGACCGAGGCACTCGGTATCGGGCCCGGCGAGCAGGCCCGATAACCGGACGTCCGGCGCCTGCTCCTACTCCTCCACCAGCAGCTTCTCGCGGAGCTGGGCCAGGGTGCGGGCCAGCAGCCGGGAGACGTGCATCTGGGAGATGCCGACCTCCTGGGCGATCTGCGACTGCGTCATGTTGCCGAAGAAGCGAAGCAGCAGGATCCGCTTCTCCCGCGGAGGCAGCCCCTCCAGCAGCGGTTTGAGGGACTCGCGGTACTCGACGCCCTCCAGCGCCTCGTCCTCCGCACCCAGGGTGTCCGCGACCGCCGGCGACTCGTCGTCGGTGTCCGGGACGTCCAGCGAGAGCGTGCTGTAGGCATTGGCCGATTCCAGCCCCTCCAGCACCTCCTCCTCGGAGATCCCCAGCCGTTCGGCCAGTTCGTGCACCGTGGGGGAGCGGCCGTGCTGCTGGGAGAGCTCGGCCGTGGCCGTCGTCAGCGAGAGCCGCAGCTCCTGCAGCCGCCGGGGCACCCGAACCGCCCAGCCCTTGTCCCGGAAGTGGCGCTTGATCTCGCCGACCACCGTGGGCGTGGCGTACGTGGAGAACTCGACCCCGCGGTCGGGGTCGAACCGGTCCACCGATTTGATGAGGCCGATCGTGGCGACCTGGGTCAGGTCGTCCAGCGGCTCACCGCGGTTGCGGAAGCGCCTGGCCAGGTGCTCGACCAGCGGCAGGTGCATCCGTACGAGCCGGTTGCGCAGCTCCGCCTTCTCCGCCGATCCGTCGGGCAGCGCCCGCAGCTCGATGAAGAGGGCCCGCGCGCCGCTGCGGTCGCGCGGATCCGGCAGCGCCTGGGTCACCGGCAACACCGGCAACGCCGGCAGTACCGGCACCGCCGGCGCCACGGGGGCCGCGGCCTCCGGTGGCTGTGGTTGGTCGTGCTGGTTCTCGCTCATAGGGCCCGCCCGTCGCTCCGCCGAGTCCAAAAAGCCGTCTTCCGCATCCGCGTCAGCCGGGTGCGGCCGGGCGTGCTGCTGCTCCGGGATGCCGCCGTCGACCTCGTGCCGTACCCGGGGCCGATCCCCGCCCCGCACCGGGATCTCCCCGCCGCTCACGCCGGGCCTGGCCCCGCGCCGCGCTGTTTGTAGAGGCTGATGCTCACCGTCCGGTTCTCCTCGACCGTGGCCTCGACCTTGCCGGCCAGTGCCGACAGGACCGTCCACGCGAAAGTGTCACGCTCCGGTGCGCGTCCGTCGGTGGTGGGCGCCGAGACGGTCACCTCCAGCGAATCGTCGATCAACCGGAACACGCAACTGAGGACGGAGCCGGGCACGGCCTGCTGGAGCAGGATCGCGCAGGCCTCGTCCACCGCGATGCGGAGGTCCTCGATCTCGTCGAGGGTGAAGTCCAAACGTGCTGCGAGACCGGCCGTGGCCGTGCGCAACACCGACAGGTAGGCACCCGCAGCGGGCAGCCGGACTTCCACGAAGTCCTGAGTCCCGGGCTCGCCTGCGATCTGGGACACCCTCACCTCCAAGGTGGTACGAGCTCTGTTCGCCGGTGACGCTATCGCGATCCGGGTGATCGTGTCGCGGCACCCCTGTGGCACCCGCTCGGACACCCGCCTGCGGCCAGTGACTGATGGTAAGCCCATGGGTACGCACAGTGGCTAGGGGTCTGCGGGGCTCAAATCGGGGGAACCGGCGGAGGGTTGACCTACCCCGCCTCAGACGATCGAACCGTCGACAAAACACCATCGCCAGGTCTCGCCCGGTTCGAAGCTCCGCATCACCGGATGACCGCTCTCCTGGTGGTGTGCGGTGGCGTGCCGGTAGGGGGAGGAGTCGCAGCAGGCCACGTACCCGCACCCCAGACACATCCGCAGCTGCACCGGATGGCTGCCGAGGGCCAGACATTCGGGACAGGTCTGCGCAGACGGGACCGGCTCGGGGGGCGGCAGTTCGGCAACATGGGTGCACTCGCTCATGATGACCAGCGTAGGGCCGCGGTGCGGACACGCGACGGATGAGGGTGGATCTTCGATGGAGGTATTGCCGCTGGTGGGGCTCGTCGCGGGAAGCGCGGCCGTCGCCGGGTTGGCCCGGCGCACGCCGGTGCCCGCGCCGCTGCTGCTCGTGGCCGTGGGCCTGCTGGCCGGATACCTGCCGGGCGTGCCCACGTACACGCTCGACCCGCACATCGTGCTGCCGCTGCTGCTGCCGCCCCTGCTCTACACGGCCGCCGTGGACAGCTCGTACCTGGACCTGCGGGCCAACATCCGGCCGATCGCGCTGCTGTCGGTGGGCTACGTGCTCTTCGCGACGCTCGTCGTCGGGTACGCGGCGTACCTCCTGGTGCCGGGACTGTCCGTGCCGGTGGCCCTGGTGCTGGGCGCGGTGATCGCGCCGCCCGACGCGGTCGCCGCCACCGCGATCGCCCGCAAGCTCGGCCTGCCGAACCGGATGACGACCATCCTGCAGGGCGAGTCCCTGGTGAACGACGCCACCGCGATCACCGCCTACAAGGTGGCGCTGGCCGCCGCGGTCGGGGTGAGCGCCGGCTGGGCGGGCGGGATCGCGGAGTTCCTGCTGGCCTCGGTGGGCGGCGTGGGCGTCGGCCTGGTGCTGATGGTGCCGATCCACCACCTGCGCAAGCGGCTCAAGGAGCCGCTGCTCCAGAACACGCTCTCGCTGCTGATCCCCTTCGTGGCGTACGCGGCGGCCGAGCGCGTGCACGCCTCCGGAGTGCTGGCGGTGGTCGTGGTCGCGCTGTACCTCGGCCACCGGAACTGGCAGGTCGACTTCGCCACCCGGCTCCAGGAGGAGGCGGTGTGGAAGGTGGTCGCCTTCGTCCTGGAGTCGGTGGTCTTCGCGCTGATCGGGCTCCAGCTGCCGGTGGTCCTGAAGGGGCTGGACGAGTACGAGGGCCTGCACGCGGCCTGGTACGCGATCGCCGTGTTCGTCGTGGTGGTGGTGACCCGGTTCCTGTGGGTGTTCCCGGCGACCTTCGTGCCGCGCTGGGTCTCGCGGCGGATCCGGTCCAGGGAGACGGACACCGACTGGAAGGCCCCGGTGATCGTGGGCTGGGCCGGGATGCGCGGAGTGGTCTCGCTGGCCATCGCCTTCTCGGTGCCGACCTGGGTGCCGCACCGGAACCTGATCCTCTTCCTGACCTTCACGACGGTCATCGGGACGCTGGTGGTGCAGGGTCTGACGCTGCCGCCGCTGATCAGGGCGCTGAAGCTGCCGCCGAAGGACGTGCGGGCCGAGACGCTCGCGGAGGCGCAGGCGCAGAGCGAGGCCTCCCGGGCGGCGGACGAGCGGCTGGCGGAGCTGCTGGAGGAGCCGGAGAACAGCACCCTGCCGCCGCCGCTGGCGGAGCGGCTGCGGACGGTGCTGGAGCGGCGGCGCAACGCCGTGTGGGAACGGCTGGGCGAGGTCAACCCCGTGACGGGGGAGTCCGCGGACGACATCTACCGGCGGCTCGCGCGGGAGATGATCGAGGCGGAGCGGGAGGTCTTCGTCAGCCTGCGGGACCGGCGGCGGATCGACGACGAGATGCTGCGGGTCCTGCTGCGCCGGCTCGACCTGGAGGAGGCGGCGGCGTTCCGCGAGGCGACGTGAGGGGCCCCGCGGGGTCGCCCGGCACCGGACGACGCGGGCTTGACCGGCAAGATCCGAAAGAGACGACCCAGGGGCGGCCGGTGATCACCGCGGCCAGGGTGGTGCCGCGCGGGAAGGCGCCGGCGGCCGTGAGGTCGGCCAGCGCCCAGAGCAGCTTGGCCACGTAGATCCGCTCCACCGCGAGGCCGTGACGGGACTCGAAGTCGGCGGCGAAGGCCTCCAGGGCCGCCGGGACCCGGGCGTAACCGCCGTGGTGGAACTCCTCGGCCAGGGACCAGTCGCCGGCCGGGCCACCGAAGGCGGCGCGCTGGAGGGAACGTATCTCCGCGTCCAGGAAACCGCCGGCCAGGACCGGCACGCCGAGCGCCCGCTGCCCCGGGGCCAGGCCGGCCGCCAGGCCCGCCAGGGTCCCGCCGGTGCCGCAGGCCACCGCCACCACGTCGGCCGCGCCCCGCAGCTCGCGACCGAGCCCGGCGCAGCCGTGCAGGGCGAGGGCGTTGCTGCCGCCCTCGGGGACCACGTACGCACCGCCCGCGCCCGCCCCGTCCACCAGGCGCGCCAGTGCCCGCGGCTCCGCCTTGCCGCGGTACTCCGCACGGGAGACGAAGTGCAGCCGCATGCCGTCGGCCGCGCAGCGGGCGAGTGAGTCGTTCAGCGGCCGCCCGGCGAGCTCGTCGCCGCGCACGATGCCGACGGTCCGCAGGCCCAGCAGCCGCCCGGCGGCCGCGGTGGCCCGCAGGTGGTTCGAGTACGCCCCGCCGAAGGTGACCAGCGTGTCGTGCCCCGCCTCCACCGCGGCCCGCAGGTTCGGCGCGAGCTTGCGCCACTTGTTGCCCGGCAGCTCCGGATGCACGAGGTCGTCCCGCTTCAGCACCAGCCGTACGCCGTGCGCCCCGAACCGCTCGTCCGCCGCCTCGACGAGCGGGGACGGCGGGCGCGGCTGCAGGAGCGCATCACGGTCAGCGGACTCGTTCACCCGTCCATTGTGAGCCGCTCCGGCCCGTGCCGTCGCACGTCAGCGCCCCGCCCGCACGATTCGGGCCGCGTGCGCGGGGCCGAAGCCGGCGCGCTGGACTGCCTTGCCCGCCGTCGCCCAGCGGGCCGGGGTCTACGCGTCGCGGGTGACGCGCGCGTGATCGGTGATCACCCGCCGGAACAGGTCGTGCCCTGTCCGCCCGGCGTGTCGGAGCGCCCAGTCCTGGGCCTCTGTCTGTTCGTCACACGCGCCGGACTCGGCGCTGCAGCCGTCGACGACGCAGAACGCCTCGTACGTCACCCCTCCCTCCTGGGCGTGCCGGATGGTGTGGTGGACGTAGCGCAGGACGGCGCGGGTCATCGGCTCCCCTTCGTGTGCGGGTGCCGGCGGATTTCGACGTTGCAGTCCACGACGCCCGAACGATCTCGCAACCGGTAGTACCCGGTGCGCTGCACGACCAGAGCCGCGCAGACGTCGCACGTCGGGTCCGTCGGATCGGGATCGGGCACCGGAAACGGATCACGCTGTTCGACCTGCTGCCACAAACCCCGCGCCATCCCGGACCCCTTCGTTTCTCGCTGCCACCGGGATCGTCGCTGGGGTGGTCAGGACGGGGGAACCTCGTGCGTTTCCCACTTCGGGACGTCCCACGGCCTGTCGAACGTCCCTCTGCGGAACGAGCGGTTAAGGGTCTCGATGGCGTCCGGCGGCTGGACTCATACCTCGCTGGCGAGCGCCACCGGTGTCGACCCGAAGAGCGTCGAACGCTGGGTCAACCTCGGGCGCACGCCACGACGGTCGACAGCACTGTTGGCTGCCGAGACGCTCGGCGAGGACGTTCACGCTCTCTGGCCGGCGCTGAGACAGGCCCGTGCCGCGCGGGCCGTCAGCCCCGAACTGGTGGCGCTGTACGACCAGCGTGCGGACCTTCCGGTCTCCCTGTTCGTGGATCTCCTGATGGGAGCCCACGAGCGGATCGACGTGCTGGTCTACGCAGCGGTGTTCCTGCACGAGGCGTATCCCCGACTGAACGAAGTCCTTCGGGAACGTGCGGCCGACGGCTGTACGGTCCGGATCGCCATCGGTGACCCGGAACAGTGAGAACGTCCGGCAGCGGGGGCAGGAGGAGCGATTCGGACACGGCATCGAATCCCGCTGCCGTCTCGCCCTCATGCACTACCGACCGTTGGCCGACGTTCCCGGCATCGCACTTCGCACGCACGGTACGACCCTCTACAACAGCCTCTACAGGGCGGATGGTGAAGTCCTGGTCAATGCCCACGTCTGGGGTGTGAACGCGTACGGTGCGCCCGTGTGGCACCTTCGTCGCCACGAAGCCGGAGGCATGTTCGACACCTACGCCGAGAGCTTCGACGCGGTGTGGGAGACGGCCCGTCCCGTGAAGGAGTGACCGTATGGCCCGGATCGAGTACTACGACGATCCCCACGCGCCTGAGCCGAACAGCATGGTTGTGGCGGCCTCTGCCGTCGTCACGGACGACCAGGGGCGCATCCTGCTGCAACGTCGCCGTGACAACGACCTGTGGGCCCTGCCTGGCGGCGGAATGGACCTCACGGACTCCCTCCCCGGCACAGCCGTCCGGGAGGTCAAGGAGGAGACGGGGCTCGACGTGGAGATCACGGGTTTGGTCGGCACCTACACGGACCCGAAGCACATCATCGAGTACGGCGATGGCGAGGTCCGCCGCCAGTTCAACGTCTGCTTCACGGCCCGCATCACCGGGGGCGCGCTGGCGATCTCGGACGAGAGTACGAAACTCCGCTTCGTGGAGCCGGCCGAGCTGGGGGCTCTGCCCATGCATCACACCCAACGGCTGAGAATCCACCACTTCTTGGAGCGCCGGGTGGCCCCCTACCTCGGCTGAGCGCAGCTGTGGAAATCTCGCGCGCAGCAGGTGGCGGGGATCCGCCGTCGTCCCCGGCGCGGTGCCGGGGACGACGGGCCGGCTACTTCAGGCGCTCGCCGATGCGGACGCGCAGCGAGTCCATCGTGAAGCCCCGGGGGTCGACCTTGCCCGGCTGCCATTCGAGGTGGCCGATCACCGAGCGGGCGGTCCAGGCGTGCACCCGGCACAGGGCCGCCGCCGCGCGGGTGATGGCGTCGAGCTGGACCGCCGGCCAGGGGTCCTCGCCGTCGCCGAGGTTCTCGCACTCGAAGCCGTAGAAGTGGCGGTTGCCGTCGGTGTCGGCCCGGTGGTCCGGGGGGAGTCGCTTCTCCGCGATCACCGCGGCCAGGACGTCGGAGTCGCCGAGGCCGGCGTGGTTGGCGCGGCCGTAGCCGACGAGGTGGACCCGGCCGTCCTTGGCGATCACGCCGTGGCAGAGCGGGCCCGGCAGGGCGCTGTGGCCCTCCCGGCAGAGCTGGACGGTGTACGGGGTGCCGCGGGTGACGGTGTGGTGGATCATCACCCCGTGCACCGGGCCCCACGGCCCCTTGTGGTTGCGGTTGTGGGTGCGCCAGGCGCCGACCTCGACGACGGTCAGACCTTCGCGCCGGAGTGCGTCGATGAACCGGTCCGCGGACATGGGTGCGGCCATGGCCGCCTCCTTCGTTGCGGTGCGGGACGGACACCCTGCGTGTTCGTCCCATCACGCTACGGTTTAGTGGAGGCGACCCTTCCGCGGCTAGTGTTTTCGTACGGCGAGCGAGCCGATCCGGCCATCGCTCACGCGGAAGCGAGCCACAGGTCCGGGCCGAACACCTCGTAGTGGATGTCGCGGGCCGGCACGCCCTTGGCGATCAGCTGCTCGCGCACGGCCCGCATGAAGGGCAGCGGCCCGCACAGGTAGGCGTGGGTGCCGGGGGCGACGGCGACGGCCGAGAGGTCCATGCGGCCCTCGCCGTCGCCGGGCTCCGCCGCCTCCTCGTACCAGAACCGGGCGGAGGCCTCGGCCAACTTGTGCGTCAGGGCCCGGTGGTCGGCGCGCAGCGGGTGGTCGGCGGGGGAGCGGTCGGCGTGCAGCACCGTCACCGGGGCGCCGTGCCCGGTGTCGGCCAGGTGCTCCAGCATCGAGAGCATCGGGGTGCAGCCGATCCCGGCCGAGGCGAGCAGGACCGGTGCGGTGGAGTCCCGCAGGACCAGGTCGCCGTACGGGGCCGAGACGCGCAGGGTGTCACCGGTGCGGACGCGGGCGTGCAGGTGGTGGGAGACCTCGCCGTCGGGCCCCGCGGCGGCCCGGCCGCGGACCCGCTTGACGGTGATCGCGCGGATCGGGGAGCCGGGCGGGGAGGACAGGCTGTACTGGCGGATCTGGCGGGCGCCGTCCGGGAGTTCGACCTGGACCGAGACGTACTGGCCCGGCTTGAACGCGGGCGCGGGGCCGCCGTCCGCGGGGGCCAGCCGGAAGGTGGCGCAGTCGGCCGTCTCCTCCGTCCGGTCGGTGACGGTCCACGCGCGCCACACGTCCCCGGCGACGACCTGCCGCTCGGCGTACAGCCGCTCCTCCAGGGCGACGAGGGCGCCCGCCATCAGCCAGTAGACCTCGTCCCAGGCCGCGGCGACCTCGGGGGTGACGGCCTCGCCGAGGACCTCCGCGATCGCCGCGAAGAGGTGCTCGTGGACGACCGCGTACTGCTCCCGGGTGACGCCGAGACTGGCGTGCTTGTGGGCGATGCGGCCGAGCATCACGTCGGGGCGGGTGTCCGGGTGCTCCACGAGGTGGACCGCGAAGGCGGCGATGGTTCCGGCGAGGGCCTGCTTCTGGACGCCGGAGTTCTGGTTGCCCCGGTTGAAGAGGTCCCGGAGCAGCGCGGGGTGCGCTGCGAAGAGCTTCGCGTAGAAGAGCTCGGTGATCTCGCCGATCGCCGCTCCCACGGCGGGCAGGGTGGCTCGTACGGTCGCGGTCGACCTCTCCGAAAGCATCGTGGCTCCTCGCGTGCGCTGCGCTAATTGGTATCTGAGACGCGTATTCATGGTCGCGGACGGGTGCGATCGGTGGGGGTGCGAGCCCGTGCGGACTTCTGTTCGAGACCCCGGTGGGGTCGGTCCTCGCAGGTCGCCGCGTGGCGGGAACCGGCCATCCGGCCGGGGTGGTCAGGGCCCGCCGGCCCCCGTCGGCGCCCGGCCGGAAAGGCCGAGCAGGAGCGGTCCCGTGGGGGCCGCCACCAGGTCGTTCACCGTCAGGGGGTCCAGTGTGGCGAAGAAGGCCTCCTGGGCCCTGCGCAGGGCCCCGCGCAGCAGGCAGGCGCCGCGCAGCGGGCAGGGCGTGGCGCCGTCGCAGTCCACGACGTCACCCGCGCCCTCCAGTTCGCGCACCACCCCGCCCACCGAGGCGGCCCGGCCGGCGGAGGTGAGGGTGAGCCCGCCGCCGCGGCCGCGCCGCGCCTCGATCAGCCCGAGGTGCTGCAGCCTGGCGACCACCTTGGCCGTGTGGGTGTACGGGACCTCCATGGTCGCCGCCACGTCGCGGGTGGTCGGGAGGTCGCTCCCCTCGATCGCCAGCCGCATCAGGACGCGCAGGGCCAGGTCGGTGAATCGGGTCAGCCGCATGGGCCCACCGTAGAAAACATGCATCTCCCCTACAAATAAAGGCGGGTGAGCGAAGGCGGCCTGGCCGAAAACGAGGGGATGCGGAGGACTCGCGAGATCCCCGGGGGAGGAGGGGAGCCCCAAAGGGTGCCCCGCTCCCGGACGGAGTAGTCCCACCCTTTTGTGTAATGGTCCCATCACGTTCTGTACTGAAAGGCTGATCCCGCAGATCCATGGAGTGATCGAAAGGGAAACACATGTCGGTCCAGGCGGGTTCCGAACCCGAGGCCCAGGCACCACAGCGCAGTCTCGGGACGACGGCCGCGCGGAACTTGGCAACCACGACCAAGTCCGCGCCGCAGATGCAGGAGATCACCTCCCGGTGGCTCCTGAAGATGCTGCCGTGGGTCTCGGTGCAGGGCGGTACGTACCGCGTGAACCGCCGGCTGAGCTACTCGGTCGGCAACGGCATCGTCGAGTTCATCAAGACCGGCACCCAGGTCCAGGTGATCCCCGCCGAGCTCGGCGAGCTCCCGCTGCTGCGCGACTACGAGGACCTCGACGTCCTCGGTGAACTGGCCCAGCGGTGCCGGCAGATCGACTTCGAGCCCGGCCAGGAACTGACCGTCTTCGGCAGCCCCGCCGACCAGGTGTTCCTGCTCGCCCACGGCCGCGTCGAGCAGATCGGCCCGGGCCCGTACGGTGACGACGCCGTCCTGCAGACCGTGGCCGACGGCGCGTACTTCGGCGAGGACTCCCTGGTCGATGAAGAATCGATTTGGGAGTACACGGCCCGCGCCGCCACCGCCGGCACCGCGCTGGTCCTGACCCGCCAGGACCTCCAACTGCTCGCCGACCGCGTCGACTCGCTGCGCCGCCATCTGGACGACGTACGGACGCTGCCCGCCCAGCGCACCAACAAGTACGGCGAGGCCGCGATCGACCTCTCCGCCGGCCACCAGGGCGAGGCCGTCCTCCCCGGCACCTTCGTGGACTACGAGGCGCGCCCCCGCGAGTACGAGCTGTCCATCGCGCAAACGGTCCTGCGGGTGCACAGCCGCGTCGCGGACCTCTACAACCACCCGATGAACCAGACCGAGCAGCAGTTGCGGCTCACGGTCGAGGCGCTGCGCGAGCGCCAGGAGCACGAGATGCTCAACAACCGCGACTTCGGCCTGCTCCACAACGCCGACTACGACCAGCGCATCCAGCCGCACGACGGCGCGCCCAGCCCGGACGACCTGGACCAGCTGCTCAGCATGCGGCGCGGATCGAAGTTCTTCCTGGCCCACCCCAAGGCGATCGCCGCGTTCGGCCGCGAGTGCAACAAGCGGGGGCTCTACCCGGAGTCGGTGGAGATCGGCGGCAACCGGGTGCCGGCCTGGCGCGGCGTGCCGCTCTTCCCCAGCAACAAGATCCCGATCAGCGACGCCCGGACCACGTCCATCCTGTGCATGCGCACCGGCGAGGACGAGCAGGGCGTGATCGGCCTGCACCAGCCGGGCATCCCGGACGAGATCGAGCCGAGCCTGTCGGTCCGCTTCATGGGGATCAGCGAGCAGGCGATCATCTCGTACCTGGTCACCGCCTACTTCTCCGCCGCCGTGCTGGTGCCGGACGCGCTCGGCGTGCTGGAGAACGTCGAGATCGGCCGCTGGCGCTGAGCACGGTGAACGCCACCGCGACCGGTGAGGGACAGGAGGCCGCCGCCCTCCTGGAGCGGACGAGGCACACCGTCAACCCGGAGCTGCGCCGGGCCGTCGAGAGCCTGCCCGGCGGGATGCGCCGCGTGGCGATGTACCACTTCGGGTGGGAGCACGAGGACGGCACACCGGCCGCGGGCAACGCCGGCAAGGCCATCCGCCCGGCCCTGGTCCTGGCCGCGGCCCGGGCCCTCGCCGGGCCGGGGGCGGGGCGGGCCGAGGAGGCCGTACGGGCCGCGGTGGCCGTGGAGCTGGCGCACAACTTCACGCTGCTGCACGACGACGTCATCGACAAGGACGTCCGGCGGCGCGGCCGCGCGACCGCCTGGACCGTCTTCGGGACACCGGACGCGATCATCACGGGCGACGCCATGATGGCGCTCGCGCTGCGGCTGCTCGCGGAGGATCCGCATCCGGCCTCGGGGGCGGCCTCGTCCCGGCTCACCGCGTGCGTCATCGAGCTGTGCGCCGGCCAGCAGGCGGACTGCGCCTTCGAGCAGCGTCCGAACGTCTCCCTCGACGAGTGCCTCACCATGGCGACGGCCAAGACCGGGGCCCTGCTGGGCTGCGCGTGCGCGCTCGGCGCGCTGTACGCCGGGGCCGGACCGGACGAGGCCGACGCCATGGACGCCTTCGGACGGGAGGCCGGGCTGGCCTTCCAGCTGATCGACGACCTGATCGGGATCTGGGGGGATCCGGGGCACACCGGCAAGCCCGCGGGGGCCGATCTGATCGCCCGCAAGAAGTCCCTCCCGGTCGTGGCCGCCCTCACCTCGGGCACCGCGGCGGGGCGGGAACTGGCCGCGCTGTACGCGGGCCCCATGACCGGGGACGACGTGCGCGCCGCGGCGGACGCGGTGGACCGGGCGGGCGGGCGCGACTGGGCCCAGGCCCATGCCGCGGACCGGATGGGGCGGGCGGTCCAGCAGCTGTCGCGCGCCGTGCCGGACCTCGCGGCGGCGGGCGGACTGCTGGCGCTCGCGGAGTTCGTGACGCGCCGCACGCGGTGAGGGCACGACCGAGGCCCGTTCCGGCACGGCACGGTGCCGGAACGGGCCTTACCGCAGCTCCGCGTCAACTCTAGGATCGCTCACGGTTGTTGACACGTGAGCGAAGGGTGTGACCAGTGGCGCTGGAGATACGTCAGGCGGATCAGTCGGACCGGGACGCGGTGGCGCGGCTGCTCGACGACGCCTTCCGCACGGACCCGGTGAGCAGCTGGGTCTTCCCGGACCCGGAGCACCGGGCCGCGGTGCACGGCAGGTTCCTCGGCGTCTTCGTGGACGTGGCGCTGGCCGAAGGCCGGATCGACTACGCGGTGGACGGCTCGGCGGCCGCGCTGTGGCTGCGGATCCCGGCGGGCGAGCCCGAGGGGGAGGACGAGATCCCGGCGCGGATGCGCGCGGTGGCCGATCCGGACAACGAGCGGTGCGAGCTGGTGGGCCGGCTGACGGGCGCGGTGCACCCGACGGCCGAGGAGCACGAGTACCTCCTGATGATCGCGGTCGCCCCGGACCGGCAGGGGCAGGGGCTGGGCGGCGAACTGATCCGGCCGGTGCTGGAGCGCTGCGACCGCGAGGGCGTGCCGGCGTACCTGGAGGCGAGCAGCGAGCGCAGCAAGGGACTGTACGAGCGGCTCGGTTGGGAGTTCACGGGTGAGGCGGTGCGCCTGCCGGAGGGGCCGCTGATGTGGCCGATGTGGCGCAAGCCGCGCGGGTAGGCGGGGTCGGGCCGAGGGGCGGGCGGACGGGGCGTGCGCATCGGGCTCGCGCAGCAGGCTTGCGTAACCACTTCAGCTGAAGTACTTTCACTGGCGTGCCTTCGGTGCGGAGGTGCGGTCGAACGGAAGAGAATCGCTTGCGCAAGCTCACGTACTTCATCGCCACGTCGGTCGACGGCTTCATCGGGGCCCCGGACGGCGACGGCGATTTCTTCTACGCCCACGTCGACGCCGAGTTCGTCGAACACCTCAAGGCCGAATATCCGGAGACCATCGCCGCCCAGGGGCGCGCCGCCCTCGGGATCACCGACGTCGAGCCGAAGCGCTTCGACGCGGTGCTCATGGGCCGCAACTCGTACGAGCCGGGCCTCAAGGCGGGCGTGACCAGCCCCTACGGCCACCTGCCCGGGCAGTACGTGGTCTCGCGCTCCCTCACCGCCTCGCCGGACCCCGAGGTCGAGCTGATCTCCGGAGACGTCGCGGCCAGGGTCCGCGAGCTCAAGGCCCGGGACGGGCTCGGCATCTGGCTCTGCGGCGGCGCCGACCTCGCCGCCCAGCTGATCGACGAGATCGACGAGTTCATCGTCAAGACCTACCCCGTCTTCCTGGGGACCGGCATGCCGATGTCGCGGGCCGGATTCGGGGTGCGCCCCCTGGAGCTGACCGGGGTCGAGGTCCTCGGCGGCGGCCAGACGGTCACCTCGTACGCCGTCAAGCGCTGAGCCGGCCGGCCCCGCGGCCCACCGGCCCACCGGCGCATGTCCCCCGGGTCCCCAGGCCCTCTCCGGCCCCCGGAACGCGCCGAACCGGCCTACCGTGGAGGTATGGCCGGTGAACAGCAGCAGCGCGCACACGAGACGGTCGCCCCGCAGGCCGGGCACGAACAGCAGACGTGCCCGGCGTGCGGGCGCCTCGTCGACACGGTGGTCAGACGGCGCAAGTCCCTCGGGATCTTCATTCCGGTGTGGGGCCGGGGCCCCTGCCGGAACCCGGGATGCCCCGCTTACGTGGACCCCGAGGAGCGGTGAGTCAGCCCTTGGCCGCGAGTTCCTTCGCGCCCAGGCCGGAGGCGAAGCCGTTGGCCCAGAGCTGGTTGACGCGCGCCCGCTCGGCGGAGTTCGGGTTGGCGTTCTGGCACGAGGTGCCCGGTCCGCCGCCCGACATCAGCTCGGAGCACGGACCCGAGTAGTGGTCCGGGAGGCCCAGCACGTGGCCGGTCTCGTGCGCGGTCACACGGGTGGAGTTGTACTGCTGGTTCTGCCGGTAGTCCAGGAAGATGTAGCCGCGGCCGTGGCCGTCCGTGCTCGCGTACGAGCCGCGTGAGTCGTTGCCCTCGCGGTAGGAGAAGTTCCCGCCGGAGGACACCTCCTGGAGCTTGACGTTGCTCACCGAGCTGTTCCAGATCTGCGTGGAGCGGGCTATCTGGGTGCGGAAGCTCGGCGCGCTGCGGGTGTTGTACGTGACGGTCACGGCCAGGAGGCCGGGGTTCGCGGCGCGCTGCTCGGCGACCGAGCGCTGCACGGCCTCGAAGAAGGCGCGGTTGGCGGCCTCGTTCTCCTGCGAGCCCGCGTACGCGGCGTAACTGGCGGCATTGCCGACGGGGGCGGGAGCGGCGCTGGCGGTGGGGGTGACGCCGAGGGCGGCGGCGAGGCCGAGACCGACGGTCGTGGCCAGAACGGCCTTACGGGAGTGGCGCATGTGGGGGAGCTCCTACTCGTCCGGTGCGGTGGGGGGTGGGTCGTTCGGTACCGGAGTCTGCGGGAGCGCCGTGGTCCGGCGGATGATGTCACTGCCCGATAGCGCCGGCCTATCGGGAAGATTGCGTCAGCCCAACTCACGTGAGAATGGCGGGATTCGGGGGGCTATCAGTGGCTGGTGCGGTCCACCGGGACCGGCCTACTCTCGGGTCATGGAGCTTGAGGTCCGGCACCTGCGCGCGCTGTGCGCCATCGCCGACGCCGGCAGCCTGCACAAGGCCGCCCGGCAACTCGGCGTGAGCCAACCCTCCTTGACGACCCAGCTCCGCCGCATCGAACGGGCCCTGGACGGCGAGCTGTTCCTGCGCGAGCGGACCGGCTGCCGGCCCACCCCCTTCGGCCGGACCGTACTGGGCCGGGCCCGGCCGCTGCTCGCCGAGATGGCCGCGCTGGTGGCCGAGGCCCGGGCGCAGGCCCGCGGTCCGCGGCTGAGCATCGGCTCCACGGCCAGCCGGGCGCTGCCGGGGTGGCTGCGACGGCTGCACCGGCGGATGCCGGACACCGAGACCTCGCTGGTCGTGGACGTCTCCGCCAACGCGCTGCTGCGGATGGTGGCCTCCGGGCAGCTGGACGTGGCGTTCGTGCACGAGGTGGAGGGCAGCCCGCTGCGGGTGCCGGCCGGGCTGCAGCTGCACGTGCTGATGGAGCGGGAGCCGCAGTTCGTGTCGATGTCCCGGGACCACCCGGCCGCCGGGCAGGCGGTGGTGTCGTTACACGACCTGGCGGCCGACCGCTGGATGGTCGACCCGTCGGTCGACGGCGAGTGGGACGGGCTGCGGCGGGTCTTCGCGGGGGCCGGGCTCGATCCGCCGGTGCTGCACGCCGACTACCACACGGCGACCTCGCTGATCATCTCCGGCGAGGCGGTCGCGCCCTGCCAGCCGACGTCCGGGCCGCGCGACGACATGGCCATCCGGCCGCTGTCGGGGGACCCCCTCGCCGTACGCCTGCTGCTGGCGACCCGGCCCGGCGCGCACGCCGAGGTCTACGAGGACCTGCGCGCCGCCTATCGCGAGGCGGCCCTGCGCACGCCCCCGTACCGCGCCTGGCTCCACCACCACGCGAGCCCCCTGCTGGCGGCCTGACGGCCCCCCGGGGCCCGCGCCCCTGACCCGCGCCGCACGCCGGCGAGGCCGGACACCCCGGCCCCGCCGGCGTTTCGGCGTGCCCGCGCACAGGCTTGACTTCCCCCGACCGCGATATATCGTGTTAGCCAGAAGACGCGATATGTTGCGTGCGTCGAGCCCGGTCCGTGAACGCACGAGGAGGATCAGCACCATGGCAGAGCAGTCGTCCCGGCCGTCGCCTTCGCAGTCGACCTGGCACGTCGCCGCACCGCAGAAAGTCACCTTCGAGGCGCCGGTGACCGAGCTCCGCGTGCGCGTCGTGAGCGGCACGGTGAACGTGGTCGCCGCCGAGGAGGGCCCGGCCCGCCTGGAGGTGACCGAGGTCGACGGACCGCCGCTGTACGTGGTGCAGGACGGCGGCACCCTCACCGTCTCCTACGAGGACGTGCCCTGGAACGGCTCCCAGGGCTTCAAGCAGTGGTTCGAGTCCAAGCCGTGGAAGGCGTGGGCCGGCTCCGCCACCGGCCGCAAGGCCTGGGAGCGCAGCGCCGCGATCACCCTCACCGTCCCCGCCGCTACCCGGGTCCAGGTGGCCGCGGTCGACGCCACCGCCTTCGTCTCCGGCATCTCCGGCGGCACCGAGGTCACCGAGGTCTCCGGCGACGCCACGCTGGTCGGGCTCTCCGGCCGGGTCAAGGCGCACAGCGTCTCCGGCGCCGTCGAGGCCCAGTCGGTCACCGGCGACCTCCGCTTCCACTCGGTCTCCGGCGGCCTGACGGTCGTCGACGGCGAGGGCGTGAGCGTACGGGCCGACTCGGTCAGCGGCGACATGCTCCTCGACCTGGACCTCGACCCGGCCGCCGCGCGCCCCGTGGACATCGCGCTGAACTCCGTCTCCGGCCAGGTCGCGATCCGCCTCCCGCACCCCGCGGACGCCCGCGTGGAGGCCAACACCGCCACCGGCGGCGTCTCCAACGCCTTCGAGGACCTGCGGGTCTCCGGCCAGCTGGGCGCCAAGCGGATCACCGGCACGCTCGGCTCCGGCACCGGCACCCTGCGGGCCACCACCGTCTCCGGCGGCATCGCGCTGCTGCGCCGGCCGCCGTCCGACGTCGAGGCGGACGCCGACGCCCCCGCGCCCGCCGCCGCTCCCCTCGCGCTCGACAAGAAGGTGCTCTGACATGCCGCCCGTCTTCGCCCACGGCCGCCTCCGCCTCTACCTCCTCAAGCTGCTGGACGAGGCCCCGCGCCACGGGTACGAGGTGATCCGCCTGCTGGAGGAGCGTTTCCAGGGCCTGTACGCCCCCTCCGCGGGCACCGTGTACCCGCGGCTGGCCAAGCTGGAGGCCGAGGGCCTCGTCACGTACGCCACCGAGGGCGGGCGCAAGGTCTACTCCATCACCGAGGCCGGGCGCGCCGAGTTGGCCGACCGCGGCGGTGAACTCGCCGACTTGGAGCTGGAGATCCGCGACTCGGTCTCCGAACTGGCCGCGGAGATCCGCAACGACGTCCGCGGTGCGGCGGGTGACCTGCGGCGCGAGCTGCGGGAGGCGGCCTCCGCGTCCGCGACCCAGGTCGAGGACGAGTCCTGGAAGGCGGCCAAGGAGGAGCTGCGCAAGGCCAGGCAGGAGTGGAAGGAACAGGCGCGCCGGGCGAAGGACGAGAGCCGCCGGGCCCGTGAGGAGGCGCAGCAGGCCCGCCGCCAGGCCAAGGAGGCGCAGGAGCGGGCCCGCGAGGAGGTCCAGCGCATAGCCGTCCAGTTGCAGGAACAGTTCGCCAGGTCCGGTGGGGTGCTCGGCAGTCTGGCGGGGGCGTGGCTGGGTGGCGGGGCGGGGCCGGCCGGGCCTGCGGCTCCCGCTCCGGCTCCGGCTCCTGCGGCCGATGCCGATGCCGATGCCGATGCCGAAGCCGATGCTCGTGCTCATGCGGGCTGGGCCGAGGATCTGGCGGCCAGCGGTGATCCGGCGCGGGATCTGGACCGGTTGCTGGACCGCTTCCGCGACGAGGTGCGGGATGTGGCGCGGGACCACGGGGTGAGTGCGGCGCAGGTGGCCGAGGCGCGGGCGGGGCTGGCCGCGGCCGTTGCCCGGCTGAGGGCGACGCTGCGGGCCGGCTGAGGGGCTCGGCCCGCGCCTCGATCG
The DNA here is from genome assembly GCF_042871845.1 of Streptomyces sp. NPDC005533. Taxonomy (NCBI): domain Bacteria; kingdom Bacillati; phylum Actinomycetota; class Actinomycetes; order Kitasatosporales; family Streptomycetaceae; genus Streptomyces; species Streptomyces sp. NPDC005533. Next base: position 212,571 of record NZ_JBIAJH010000006.1, read on the forward strand.
CCGGCGGGGCTCCAGGATCGGGGCTCCGCCCCGGACCCCGCGCCTCAAACGCCGGCGGGGCTGAATTGGGGCGGCGGGGCTGCAGGGTGCGGCTCCAGGATCGGGGCTCCGCCCCCGGCCCCGCGCCTCAAAGGCCGGCGGGGCTGAGTTGGTGCGGCGGGGCTGGAGGGGTCAGGCGGCCAGGGTGGTTTCGGCCGTGGCGTAGGTGATGCCGTGGTCCGTCAGGACCTCGGACACCGTGCCGGGGCGGGAGAGCAGGGCCAGCAGCAGGTGCAGGGTGCCGATGTGGTTGTCCTTGCGGCCCAGGGCGATGCGGAGGGACTGTTCCAGGACCTTCTTCGAGCCCTGGGTGAAGGGGACGTGGTGGTTGCCGGCGCGGTCGTCCGGCTCGGCGCGGCCCAGGGCCGAGCGGAGCGAGCCGCGCAGGGTCCGCCTGCGCGGTGCGGGGGCCGCGAGCGCGCCCTCGCCGTGGGCCTCCTCGATGCGGGAGACGATCTCGGTGAGGTCGATGCCCAGTCCGGCCAGCGCCTCCTCGTCCGCCCGGGACATGCCGCCCCGGCGGCGGGCCGCCGCCAGGTCGGCGGCCAGCCCCGCGCGGTCCACGCCCAGCCGGTCCAGGGCCCCCAGCTCCAGCAGGGAGAGCAGCAGGTGCTCCTCGGTGACCGTTGCGGCCCCGGCCCGCCGGGCCTCGGTCACCGCCCCCGTCACGGTGTTCCGGGCGTCGGTGGTGAAGCGTTCGAACATCAAAGCCTCCCGTACTTCTTGTGCACGGCCTGCCGGCTGACGCCCAGCTCGGCCGCGATCTCCTGCCAGGACCACCCCTGCGCGCGGGCACTGCGTACCTGTACGGCCTCCAGCTGCTCCAGCAGCCTGCGGAGGGCGGCCACGGCACGCAGGCCCACCCGCGGATCGCGGTCACCGGCCCGCTCGGCGAGATCGGTTGCTTCCGTCATGATGTCAATCTAGGTTGACGCGGGAGGCGTCGTCAACCTTCATTGACACATCCGTGCCTACGGGTTGAGGACGATCTTCCCGAAGAGGTCGCCCGAAGCGAGCTTCTCGAAGCCCTCGCGCGCCCGGTCCAGCGGCAGCACCTCGTCGATGACCGGCCGGAGCCCGGTCGTCGCGCAGAAGGCCAGCAGGTCCTCCAGCTCGTCCTTCGAGCCCATCGTGGAGCCGACCACCTTCAGTTCCAGGAAGAAGATCCGGGTCAGCTCGGCGTGGGCCGGGCGGTCGCCGCTCGTGGCACCGGAGATGACCAGGGTGCCGCCGGGGCGCAGGGACTTCACCGAGTGGGACCAGGTGGCCGCGCCCACCGTCTCGATCACCGCGTCCACCCGCTGCGGCAGCCGCGCGCCCGGCTCGTACGCCTCCACCGCGCCCAGCTCCACGGCCCGCTTGCGCTTGGCCTCGTCCCGGCTGGTGGCGAAGACCCGCAGGCCCGCGGCCTTCCCGAGGGCGATGGCGGCGGTCGCGACCCCGCCGCCGGCGCCCTGGACGAGCACGGAGTCCCCGGGGCGGACCCCGGCGTTGGTGAACAGCATCCGGTACGCCGTCAGCCAGGCCGTCGGCAGGCAGGCGGCCTCCTCGAAGGTCAGCTCGGCGGGCTTGCGCAGGACGTTCCAGGCGGGGACGGTCACCTGCTCGGCGAAGGTCCCCTGGTAGCGCTCGGTCAGGATCGAGCGGGGCTCGTCGGGGCCGACCCCGTGGCCGCTCTGGCCGATCACGGAGTGCAGGACGACCTCGTTGCCGTCCTGGTCGATCCCGGCGGCGTCGCAGCCGAGGATCATCGGGAGTCTTTCCTCGCCGAGACCCACCCCGCGCAGCGACCACAGGTCGTGGTGGTTGAGGGAGGCGGCCTTGACGTTCACGGTCACCCAGCCGGGCCGGGCCTGCGGTGCCGGGCGGTCGCCCAGTACGAGGCCGTTCAGCGGCTGGTCACGGTCGATTCGGGCGGCGTAGGCAGCGAACATGCCGCGACGCTACCGCTCGGTAGGGCCGTGTTCCAGCCCTCTCGTGATCGTGGTGGTGAGGCCTTCGTCGCACCGCGCGGGCGGCGCGGGGAAAAGGAAGGGCCCGGCCGGAGGGATCCGGCCGGGCCCTTGCCCGTACGACTGCTCGCGCGGCGGTCAGGCCAGGCGGGCCACCCCGTCGGCCTTCGCGGCGGCGGCGACGGCCGAGGCGACGGCCTCCGCGACGCGCTCGTCGAACGGCGACGGGATCACGTAGTCGGCGGCGAGCTCGTCACCCACGACACCGGCGATGGCGTCGGCGGCGGCGATCTTCATGCCCTCGGTGATCCGGGTGGCGCGGACCTTGAGGGCGCCCGCGAAGATGCCCGGGAACGCCAGCACGTTGTTGATCTGGTTCGGGAAGTCCGAGCGGCCCGTGGCCACGACCGCCGCGTACTTGTGCGCGACGTCCGGGTGGACCTCCGGGTTCGGGTTGGCCATGGCGAAGACGAAGGCGTCCTTCGCCATCGAGGCCACCGCCTCCTCCGGGACCGTACCGCCGGAGACGCCGATGAAGACGTCCGCGCCGGCGAGGGCCCGCTCCAGCGAACCGGTCTGGCCGGTCTTGTTGGTCAGGCCCGCGATCTCGGCCTTGACGTCCGTCAGGTCGGAGCGGTCCGCCGACACGACACCCTTGCGGTCGGTGACGCAGACGTCGCCGATGCCCGCGTCCACCAGGATCTTGGCGATGGCGATGCCCGCCGCGCCCGCGCCCGAGATGACGGCGCGCAGGTCGCCGAGGGTGCGACCCGTGAGCTTCGCGGCGTTGCGCAGCGCGGCCAGCGTCACGATGGCGGTGCCGTGCTGGTCGTCGTGGAAGATCGGGATGTCCAGCGCCTCCTGGAGGCGCCGCTCGATCTCGAAGCAGCGGGGGGCCGAGATGTCCTCCAGGTTGACCCCGCCGAAGGACGGGGCGAGACGGATGACCGTCTCGATGATCTCGTCCGTGTCCTTGGTGGCGAGCGCGATCGGGACCGCGTCCACACCACCGAACTGCTTGAAGAGAATGGCCTTGCCCTCCATGACGGGGAGGGAGGCCTCGGGGCCGATGTCACCGAGTCCGAGCACGGCCGTTCCGTCGGTGACGACGGCGACCACGTTGGACTTCCAGGTGTACTCGTTCACCAGCTCCGGCTGCTCGGCGATGGCGCTGCACACTTTCGCCACGCCGGGCGTGTACGCGAGGGACAGGTCGTCCTTGTCGTTGACCGGCACCGTGGCCTGGATGGCCATCTTGCCGCCCCGGTGCAGCGCGAACACCGCGTCCGGGTTGTTGTCCGTGACGCTGTCACTGCGAGGGTTGATGATCTCCGCTGCCACTGTGTGTGACCCCTTAAGTCCTTTGAATCGTTGAGGGTGGCCACTCCTGGTTAAGGGGTGGGCGGGCACCGCGTCCGTACTCCGCATCGACGGTTGGCCCGTCTCCGCGGAGGGGAGGTTCGTACGCGCGGGCGCGCCGCACGCGCGCCCTGAGCCCCGGATGAGGGGTGTAAGGATCTGTTCTACCCGAAGAACGGTCGCCCAGACGAGTCGATTCCCGCTCAATCGTAGGTCGGTTGCCCCGCTTTTGGCGAAAAGTCCAAACCTTGTTGTCCGGCAGCCGAGACGCCCCGCAGAAACTGCGGCGAAAAGGCCAGGTCACGGCAGGTTCTGCGGTCTCGAACCCCCATGTCCGCAGTCCTGTTGGGCTACCCCCACCGCCCGTTATGCGATTTTGACCTGACGGGCACCCTGAATGTCTCAGTCCGAATGGCAAGATGCCGTAATCACACGAGGTCGCGACACTCGATGGTGCGTGCCCGACCGTTTTTCGATGCTTTTCCACCACTGCCGGAGGAACCAAGCCATGACCGCTAGCACCACCCGTCGTACGACCGCCGCACGGTCCCGGATCGCCGCGGTCGGCGCGATCGCGGTCGCCGGCGCCCTGATCCTCACCGGCTGTGGCGACCAGACCGACAAGGCCTCCACCAGCCCCTCCGGTGCGGCGGACAGCAGCGCGCCGCTCTTCTCCAAGCTCCCGAAGAAGATCCAGGACGCCGGTGTCATCAAGGTCGGCACGGACGCGACCTACGCGCCCATGGAGTTCACCGAGGGCGGCAAGATCGTCGGCGTCGACCCCGACGTCGCGGCGGCCCTGAGCAAGCAGCTCGGCGTGCAGTTCAAGTTCGAGTCCGGCACCTTCGACACCCTCATCGGCAGCATGCAGACGGGTCGCAGCGACCTGGTCATGTCCTCGCTGACCGACACCAAGGCCCGTCAGGAGGGCCTGGACGACAAGGGCGCCAAGACCGGTGCCGGTGTCGACTTCGTCGACTACTTCTCCGCCTCGACCGGCATCCTGGTCAAGAAGGGCAACCCGCAGGGCATCAAGACCCTCGACGACCTGTGCGGCAAGACGGTCGCCGTGCAGCGCGGCACCACCTACGAGGAGTCGGCCAAGACCCAGGCCGAGAAGTGCAAGACGGACGGCAAGGGCGAGCTCAAGATCGAGTCCTTCCCGACCGACGCCGAGGCCCAGACCCGGGTGAAGGCCGGCGGCGCCGCCGCGGACCTCAACGACTCCCCGGTCGCCGCGTACATCGCGCAGACCGCCGGCGGCGGCAACGACTTCGAGGCCATCGCCAACCCGACCGACGCCGGCCTCTTCGGCATCGCGGTGGACAAGAAGAACACCGAGCTGCGCGACGCGCTCAAGGAAGCCCTCGACGCGGTCATCAAGGACGGCACGTACAAGGCCGCCCTCGACAAGTGGAACGCGGGCTCCGGCGCCGTGACCGAGGCCAAGATCAACGCCGGTTCCTGACCTCCGCGTACCACCGCAGCACACTGAAGGGCAGTCACTGTGACTGACAAGCTCGACAAGGTCCCGGGCCCGGCGGACACCCCGCCGGCCGGGGCCGTACCCCCCGAGGCGATCCGCGCCATTCCGGTCCGCCACTACGGCCGCTGGGTCAGCGCCGTGGTCGTCATCGGCCTGGTCGTGGCGCTCGTGTTGGCCTTCTCCCAGGGCAACGTCCGCTGGGCGACCGTGCCGGAGAAGCTGCTCGACCCCACCATCCTCCGTGGCGTCGGCAACACCATCTGGATCAGCATCACCTCGATGGCCCTGGGTCTCGTGCTCGGTGTCCTCTTCGCCGTGATGCGGCTCTCGAAGAACCCGGTCACCAGCACCATCGCCTGGTTCTACATCTGGCTGTTCCGCGGCACCCCGGTGTACGTACAGCTCCTCATCTGGTTCAACCTCGCCCTGATCTTCCCGATCCTGAACCTCGGGTTCTACAAGGACGAGATGACCCAGGTCATGACGCCGTTCCTGGCCGCCCTGCTGGGCCTCGGCCTCAACGAGGGCGCGTACATGGCGGAGATCGTCCGGGCCGGCATCCAGTCGGTCGACGAGGGCCAGACCGAGGCCTCGCACGCGCTCGGCATGACCCGCACGCAGACCATGCGCCGGGTCGTCCTGCCGCAGGCCATGCGGGTGATCGTGCCGCCGTCGGGCAACGAGTTCATCAACATGCTCAAGACCTCGTCGCTCGTCGTCGCCGTGCAGTACTTCGACCTGCTGCGCGCGGCCCAGGACATCGCGTCCACCTCGTTCGCGGTGATGGAGATGTTCTTCGTCGCCTCGATCTGGTACCTCGCCCTGACCAGCGTGTTCAGCGTCGGCCAGTACTACCTGGAGCGCCGCTACGCCCGCGGTGCGCTCCGCTCCCTGCCGCCCACGCCGCTGCAGAAGATCAAGGCGAAACTCTCCAGCTTCTCGAACCGCAAGGCGGTGGCCTGATGACGACTGCCATGGTGAAGGCCGAGGGCGTCCACAAGTCCTACGGTGCGGCGCACATCCTCAAGGGCATCGACCTGGAGGTCGCCCCGCGTGAGGTCTTCTGCCTGGTCGGCCCGTCCGGCTCCGGCAAGTCGACCTTCCTGCGGTGCATCAACCACCTGGAGCAGGTCAACGCCGGCCGGCTGTACGTCGACGGGGAGCTCGTCGGCTACCGCCAGAAGGGCGACAAGCTCTACGAGCTGAAGGACAGCGAGGTCGCGGCCCAGCGCCGGGACATCGGCATGGTCTTCCAGCGCTTCAACCTCTTCCCGCACATGACGGCCATCGAGAACGTCATGGAAGCCCCGGTCATGGTCAAGGGCGAGTCCAAGGCGGTGGCGCGCGAGCGCGCCATCAGGCTGCTGGACCGCGTGGGCCTCGGCGACAAGGGCGGGAACTACCCCACGCAGCTCTCCGGCGGTCAGCAGCAGCGCGTGGCGATCGCCCGCGCGCTCGCCATGGAGCCGAAGCTGATGCTCTTCGACGAGCCCACCTCGGCGCTCGACCCGGAGCTGGTGGGAGACGTCCTCGACGTCATGCGCGACCTGGCCGAATCCGGCATGACCATGATCGTGGTCACGCACGAGATGGGCTTCGCCCGCGAGGTCGGCGACAACCTCGTCTTCATGGACGGCGGCGTGGTCGTCGAGTCGGGCAACCCGCGCGACGTGCTGGGCAACCCGCAGCACGACCGCACGAAGGCGTTCCTGTCCAAGGTGCTCTAGGGCTCCAGGGCTCCGGCCCTCCGGTGCGCTCGTCGCTCCGGCGGACAGGTGAGGGGCGGTACGGGATTCCCGTACCGCCCCTCACACGTGCTCAGGTGCCTACTTCAGACCCAGGACCAGCGCGTCCGAGGGGGAGCGCCAGACCGTACGGGCCTCCGCGAAGCCCGCTCCGAGCAGGGCGGCGGTGTGCCAGGCCTCGGGCGGGGTGTCGCCGTCCGCGTGCTCCCCGTAGATCGCGAAGCGCTGCCTGACCGGCTCCGCGAGGAGCGGGTCCGCGGCGGCCAGCTCCCACCACTCGCGCCAGTCCACCGCGCCGGCCGTCCTGGCCCGGTCCATGCCGGCGTGCCGGTGGGCGTGCTCGGCGGCGTCGATGCGGGGGGTGGCCGGGTCGGGCATGTGGTCGGCGTTCATGAACACCCCGCCGGGGGCGACGAGCGGTGCGAGCTGCCCGTAGAGGACGGACAGGTCGTCGCTGTGCAGCCAGTGCAGGGCGGTGGCGGTCAGGACCGCGTCGTACGAGTCGTGGGGGAGGGCGGCGCGCCAGTGCGGGTCCTTGAGGTCGGCGGTCACGAAGGTGACCCGCGGGTCCCCGGCGAAGTGGCCCTCCGCGATCGTCAGCAGGGCGGGATCGAGGTCGACGCCCGTACTGGTGGCTCCCGGGAACCTCTTGAGGACGCGGTCCGTGATACTTCCCGTACCGCACGCGAGATCCAGCACCCGGGGGGTGGGGCCGACCAGGGCCTCGACCATGTCCAGCATCACCCGGAACCGTTCCTCGCGGTCGGGCATGTACCACTCCTGCTGCCGGTCCCAGCTGTCCTGCCAGGCCTGCCAGTACCCCGTGCCGGAAGCGGTATCTGCCGTATCAGCCGTATGCGCCATCACGAACCCCTCCATACGTAATACCCTCGAAGACGTCTCAGCCGTTACCGGAGACACTAATCCGCAGCCGTAAGGACTACAAGTGGAACTGGCCCATTACTCGGACTTCGCCGTGCGCCTGGTCAACACCGAGGAGCCGGCCCGCAACAAGGACGAGCTCACCTCCGTGGACGCCGTCCGTGCCCTGTTCGGCGCCAGCGTGCAGATGGCCCGCCGCGTGACCGACACCGACGTCACCCGCTTCCGCAACGTCCGGGCCCGGCTGCGCGCCGTCTTCGAGGCCGCCGACGGCGGTGACGACGTCCTCGCGGTCGACCTGCTGAACTCGCTGCTCATGGAGTTCCCGGTCAGCCCTCAGGTCTCCGGGCACAAGACCATCGGCGAGGACGGCCGGCCCGACTGGCACATCCACCTCGCCGAGCACCCCTCGAACGCGTCGGCGGGCTACGCCGCCATGGCGGCCATGGGGCTGGCCTTCGCCCTCACCGAGCACGGCCCCGACCGCCTCGGCCTGTGCCAGGCCGCGCCCTGCCGCAACGCCTACCTCGACACCTCCACCAACCGCTCCCGGCGCTACTGCTCCGACCGCTGCGCGACCCGGGCCAACGTGGCCGCCTACCGCGCCCGCAAGCGGCTGGAGGCGGAGGCGTCCGCCGGCAGCGGGCGCAGCGCCGAGACCGCCCAGGACAGCCGGGCCCTCAGCGAGCGCTGACCCTCCTCGCGCGGCCGGAAGCGCAGCACCGCCGTCGCCAGCACCAGCTCTGCGGGCACCGGCCCGTAGACGGTGCTGTCGCCGGTCTCGTTGTACGGGTTGTCGCCCAGCACCCACCAGCCGCCCGGCCGCCGCTCCACCGCCCGCTTGATCACCAGCAGGTCCTGCTGGAACGGATGGCGCAGCACCACCACGTCACCCGGGCGGACGGCCGCCCCGTACCGGACCAGCACCTGGTCCCCGTTGGTCAACGTGGGCACCATCGACGCCCCCGTCACCTCCACCACCCCGAACCGCTTCCGCGGGCGCCCGTTCTCCACCATGCGCGTCCTCCTCGTCACCCCCGCATGCTGCCGCACCGGTCCGTACATTCGCTCACCGGTCCGGCCGCGCCCCTGGACTTTTGTCCTAAGCCCATGGGGGCGCCCGCGAAATCCGGTTGTTCAGCGAGTAATCTCCCCCTTGAGAAGACGATCACGAGGAGGACAAACTCCATGCTTTCCCGCCTCTTCGCCCCCAAGGCGAAGGTCTCCGCCCACTGCGATCTTCCGTGCGGCGTGTACGACCCTGCCCAGGCCCGCATCGAGGCCGAGTCCGTCAAGGCCGTGCAGGAGAAGTACCAGGCCAACGACGACGCCGACTTCCGCGCGCGCGCCATCACCATCAAGGAGCAGCGCGCCGAGCTCGCCAAGCACCACGTCTCGGTGCTGTGGAGCGACTACTTCAAGCCGCCGCACTTCGAGAAGTACCCCCAGCTGCACACCCTGGTCAACGACACCCTGAAGGCCCTCTCGGCCGCCAAGGCGTCCAACGACCCGGCGACCGGCGCGAAGGCCCTCGAGCTCATCGCCGAGATCGACCGCATCTTCTGGGAGACCAAGGCCGCCTGATCTTGGGCGCCCCAGGCTCTTCCCGCGCTCCCTGCCGGAGCGCACACGACACCGGCCCGACCGCTGCGAGCGGTCGGGCCGGTGTCGTACGCGGCCACGTGACGGGCCTCCCGGAGCGCGCGACGGCGTGGGGTCCGGGGAGCATCCGCCCGGAGCGTGCACGCGGGCGGACGTACGGTGCTCAGGTACGGGCTGCCCGTTCCGGTCGTGACCGCCGACCGGCGGGCCGGCTCACTCGTCGGCTTCGTCGTCCTCGTCGTCCAGGCGGGCCAGCCAGGTGGCCAGGCGTTCCACCGGGACCTCGAAGTCCGGGTTCAGGTCGACGAAGGTGCGCAGCTGCTCGGCGAGCCACTCGAAGGTGACCTCCTCCTCGCCGCGCCGCTTCTCCAGCTCCTCGATGCCGCGATCGGTGAAGTACAAGTCGGGCTCCGTGCCGTGATGGGGGTCTGCAGGGGGTGTTTCCCGCCAGGATAATCCGCGCGGGCGAAGAGGCCTCCCGCCCGTGGTGCCCCCGGGGCTAGCCTGGATGCCCAACGAGCGGGGGGTGCGGATGACGGACGGGCGCACGACCGGCTCGGCGCGCGCCTTCGAGCTCCTCGAGCCCCTCGTCCAGGCCGCGACCGTACGCGTTCACGCCCCGCCGGGCGGGTATGACAACCCCGGCAGCCATCGGACCGGTCCCACGTGGGGGAGCGGTTTCTTCATCGCCCCCGGCTGGGTCCTGACGTGCGCGCACGTGGTCGGCGAAGGGGGTGCTGCGGTGCGTCTGACGGGACGCGAGGTCGGCATCACCTTCTCCTCCGGGACCCACGGGGCGACCGGGACGGTCACCGGGCGCGTGGAGTGCGTACTGCCCGAGCGGCTGGAGGAGAGGCGTCCGCGCCGGGGCGCCCTGTGGGACCTGCCCGACCTGGCGCTGCTCAGGGTCCTCGCCCCCGTGTCGCACGCCTGCGTCTGGCTGACGGACCGCTCCAGACCCCGTTTCGACGAGGTCGCCTACTTCGGCTGCACCGAGGACCTCGGTACGCCCGAGATCACCGGCCGCACCACCCGGCTGCGCGGCACCGCCGGGAACGGCGCGGCCATCCGGCTCGGCGGCGACGACGAGATCGACCCCGGAATGTCCGGCGGCCCCGTGGTGGACCTGACCCGCGGGGAGGTCGTCGGCGTGGTCAAGGCCCGGCGGCACGGGGCGGGCGGCGGGCTCGCCGTCTCCGTCGTGCAGCTGCGCACGCTGCCCATGCCCGCGCGCGGCCAGGTCGGGCTCTACCGCCGCGTCATGCAGGCCCACGACCTGCACCACTACGACCAGCACCTCAGCGACCTCGACAACCGCCGGACCTGGACGGACGTGCACGGCGAGCTCCCGGCGGAGGAGGGCGCCCCGTACGGCGGCCGCGGCCGGCTCACCCCCGGCGAGCGCACCACCCTGTGCGGGCTGCTGGCCGAACTGCCCCCGCCGGGCTCCTCCGAGGTCGTACGGGCCCTCGTCGAGGCGGCCCGCGGGGAGGAGCCGGACCCGCAGCCGCCCGCCCCGCTCAGCTGGCGCGACGGGCTCGGCCTGCTGCACGACCCGCCCGGCGGCGCGGGGGAGGCCGCGGCCATGCTCCGGTACGCCACGGACGTGAGCGTGGCCGACTACCGGGAGCCGCCGACGCCGGGCGCGGACGAGGAGCTCTGGGACTGGATCCGGGCCACGGCCGAGCGGTTGTGGCGCCCGCTGCGGCGCGAGCTCGGCGAGCGCCACGAGCGGGGCCTCGCCGAGCGGGAACGCCGCCGGCGGGCCTCGACCGGGCGGGCGGTGAACGGCCCGCCCCGGCGGGCCGGCGGGCTGCCGCCCGGGGCCTCGGCGCTGCTGGAGGTGTGGGCGCACGGCTGGGAGGACGTCTACGACTGGCGGGTCTCCGTCCTCGCGGGCCCGGCCCAGCCCGGGCGGGTGACCCCCGTCGACTCGGGCGTACGGGCCACCCCGGCGGGTCTGCGCGAGGTGCTGCGGGCCCCGCTGGCCGAGGCCTTCCGCCGCTGCGACACCCACGAGGCGGCGGCCCTGCTCGAAGTGGCCGTGGCCCCGGAGCTGTTCGGGCTGGCCGTGGACGAGTGGGTGGTGACGGGCGGCGTACCGCTCGGGGTGCAGCGGCCGGTGGTGCTGCGCCACCCCGCCGGTCGGGCCGGGGCCGGGCATCCGGCGGACGCCGGCCGTCCCGCGGACGGCGGGGACCCGTCGGGCCGCGCGCACCCCGCCGATCCGGGGGACCCCGCCGGCCGCGGGCACCCCGAGGCGGCCGCGCGGTGGGCGCGGGTCCAGGCGGGACCCCTGCAGGACGAACGGGCCGACTGCGCAGGGGGCCGTCCGCGCAGCCCGGCGGCCGAGTGGCTGTCGGGACTGCCGGACAACACCGTGCCGGTGCACTGCCGGGCCGCGGATTCGGAGCCCACGCTGGGGTCGTTGCACGCGGTGCGCGACGCCGGGTACGGAGTGGTGGTGACCCGGCGGCCGCCGCCGGACCCGAGGGAGTCGTGCGCGCCGTTCCACCGCGGGCTGCGGGAGGAACTGGCCGACGCGGGGCGGGCGGAGGTGCTGCCGGTGCGCCTGCAGGCGCTGCGGGGGAGGGCGTACGGGGCGGACCCCGACGCGTACTGGGCGGCCGGGACCGGGCTCGTGTGGGAGGACCCGGCGCGGCCGCTGCCGGACGACGAACCGCTCCAGGGCGACCTGTGACGGCGCCGGGCCCGGCGGATTCGAGTGAGGGAGGGGCAATGAACGACGAGTGGCTCATATACCGGGGGGTCGGTGAGCCCCATGACGGGATCGACGCCCTGCCCGATCCGCCGCCCTGGCGGGACTTCGACGGCGGTCCGGTGGCGGAGCCGGGCGGGCCGGCCGCGGCCGCCGACGGCAACGTGGCCCGGCGGCTCGGTGCGCACCGGCAGGCCGCCGAGCTGCACCGGCCGGAACCCGAGGAGTTGGAGGCCGTCAACGCGGCGCTGTACCTGAGGCGCCCGCTGCTCGTGACCGGCTTCCCCGGCACGGGCAAGTCCACCCTCGCGCACGCGGTCGCCCACGAGTTGAAGCTCGGACGGGTGCTGCGCTGGCCGGTGGTCTCGCGGACGGTGCTGCAGGACGGGCTGTACCGGTACGACGCGCTCGCCCGGCTGCAGGACGTACAGCTCGCGGCGAGCGGAGGCGGAGGTGGAGGCGGGACCGGGGCCGGGACCGGGGCCGGGACCGGGGTCGGCGGCGAAGGGCGGGACGGAGACAGAGGCCGGGGCGGGGCGCACGGCACCGGAGCGGCCCCCGGCATCGGGAAGTACATCCGGCTCGGGCCGCTGGGGACCGCCCTGCTGCCCACCGCCCGGCCCCGGGTGCTCCTCATCGACGAGCTCGACAAGAGCGACATCGACCTGCCCAACGACCTGCTGAACGTGCTGGAGGAAGGCGAGTTCGCGCTCCCCGAGCTGGAGCGCGTCGCCGACACCGAGCCCGAGGTGCAGGTGCTCACCGACGACGGGACCAAGGCGACCGTCCGCGGCGGCCGGATCCGCTGCCGGGAGTTCCCCTTCATCGTCCTGACCAGCAACGGCGAGCGGGACTTCCCGGCCGCCCTGCTGCGCCGCTGCATCCAGCTCAAGCTCGGGCAGCCCGGCGAGAAGCGGCTCGCGACCATGGTCCGCGCCCACCTCGGCGAGGAGGCCGCCCGGCTCGGGGCGGACCTGATCCGGGAGTTCCTCAGCCGCTCCCAGACCGAACTGGTCGCCGCCGACCAGCTGCTCAACGCCGTCTACCTGACCCACTACGCCGCCCCGCCCACCCGGGAGGACCTCGCGGACCTGCTCATCCAGCGCCTCGACCGCCCGAGGTGACGGGCCGTGCCGCCGACCCCCGCCGTGCCCCCGCCCGCCGTTCCGCCGCCGCCCGTGCCCCCGCCCGCCGTGCCGCTCGCCGCTCCCGAGCCCCGGCAGGGCGTCCGCGAGCTGGCCGCGCTGCTGCGCGCGGCCGGGCTCGACCCGAGCGCCGAGGAACTCGCCGACGCCCTCTGGCTCGCCGGGCACATCCGCGGGCCGGGGCCGGCCGCGCCGGGCACGCCCGACCCGGACCCCGGGGAGGACGCCGAGGATCCGGCCGGCAAGCCCGTCGAGCCCGCGCGGGCACGGACGGATGCCGACGATCCGGTCAGGCTCTACGCACCCGGCGCACGCCGCGCCGGCGGGGCGGAGGGGGACCGGCCGCAGGAGTCGCCCGAGGAGCACGGAGTGCCCGTACGGGTGCCGCGGGCCGCCGCGCTGCCGCGCATCCTGGACGTCCAGCGGGCCCTGCGCGCCCTCCAGCGGCACCGGCCGCCCGTCCCGCCCACCCGGCTGGTCATCGACGAACCGGCCACCGCCGAGGCCAGCGCCCGGGCCCTCGGGCTGGTCATCCCGGTGCTGCGGCCGGAGAGCCGGCGCGAGGCGACCGTACGGCTGGTGATGGACGCCTCCGCCTCGATGGCCGTCTGGCAGGACATGTTCGACGAGCTGCGTTCCGTGTGCGAGCGGTTGGGTGCCTTCCGGGACGTCCAGGCGCACTACCTGCACCGCCTCGCGGACGGTACGGCGGTCCTCGGCCGCAGCCCCGTACCCGGCTCCGGCCTGCGCTCCGGGGACCAGTTGCGGGACCCCACCGGCCGGGCCCTGACCATGGTGGTCTCCGACTGCGCCGGGCCGCTGTGGCGCGAGGGCGCCGCGCAGCGGCTGCTGTACCGGTGGGCCGAGTGCACCCCCTGCATGGTCGTCCAGCCGTTGCCGCAGCGGCTGTGGGGCCGCAGCCGGCTGCCGACCGAACGGGGCACGCTCACCCGGCTGGAGGGCGGCGGGCAGCAGCTGGCGTTCCGCCCGGACCGGCCGCCGCCGCCCGGCCGGCCCGCGGGCGGGCTGACGGTGCCCGTGCTGCCGCCGAGCCCGACGGCCCTCGGGGCCTGGGCCCGGCTCGTCGCCGGACTCGGCACCGGGCCGGTACCGGCCGAGGTCGGCCGGGTGCTGGCCGACCATCCGGCCGTGCCCGTGCCGCCGCCGCGCGCCGTACGGCCGCCGCGCGAGCTGGTGGCCCGGTTCCGGTCCTCGGCCGCGCCCCGGGCCGTACAACTGGCGGTGTACCTGTCGGCGGCGCCGCTCACGCTGCCCGTGATGCGGCTGGTGCAGCGCACGATGCTCCCGGACTCGGAGCCGTCCGACCTGGCGGAGGTGCTGCTGAGCGGGCTGCTGCGGCGCAGCGGGACCGCACCGGGGCACTGGTACGAGTTCGCCCCCGGGGTGCAGGACGTACTGCTGGGACCGCTGGGACGGGACGAGGCCGCCCTCGTGCTCAAGCACTGCTCGGAGTACGTGCTCGCGCACTTCGGGCGGGGCGTACGGAACTTCCCCGCGCTCGCGGTCTCGCAGCTCACCGGAGTGCCGCCGGCGGCGGACGACCCCGGCCCGCGGGACGCCGAGCGGATGCCCGAGGGGCGGCTCCCGCAGGCCTTCGCGCAGGTTTCGGCCAAGGTCGTACGGCGCTACGTGCCCGGCCTGCCGGAGGAGGGCCCGGCCCCCCGGCCCCCCGCGGTCCCCCCGCTCGGGCGGGCCGCGGCGGTGCGCGCCGCCCGGGCCCGGCTCGCGGACGCGACCGCCGACGGCGGCGCGCGGGCCCTGCCCGAGGCCGTGGCGGTACTGCGGCGGGCGGTGACGGCCCCGCCGGCGCCCGGAGACCCGCCGGAGGAGGCGGAGACCGAACTGGCGGGGGCCCTGCTGCGGCTGTGGACGGTCCAGCGGGACCCGGAACTCCTCGCCGAGGCGGAACGGGCCGTGACCGGACTGCGGACCGCGCCGGCGCGGGCGGTCCTCGGCCGGGTGCTGTACGAGCGGGCGCTGGCCCACGGCCCCGACGCGGAGCTGCTGGCCGAGGCGGACCGGGAGTTCGCGGCGGCGGGCGCCGCGGCCGACCCGGAGCTGCGGCGGGACTGCGCGGTGCGGCGGGCCGAGACCCTGATCCGGCTGAGCGCGCTGAGCCCGGACGCGGGCGCGCTCCGCGAGGCCCGCGCCGCCCTGGAACCCCTCGCGGGACCCCCGGCCGTCCCCGGCCGGCCCCTGGACGGGCCCCTCGACACAGACCCGGACGCGCACCCGGACGCGCACGCCGACGCGCACGCCGATGCGCACGCCGACGCGCACGCCGACGCGGAGACCGATCCGGACCCCGCGCTGCAACGGGCCCTGGGCCGGGTGCTCCTGGCCCTCCTGCCCCGCACCCCGGACCCGGCCGAGCGCACGGCCCTGGCCGAACAGGCCGCCGCCCGGCTGGCCGTACCGGCGCCGGGCGCGGCCCGGGCCACGGCCGCCGAGGCCCGGGTGCGGGTGGACCTCGCCGGCGCGCTGCGCTACCTGCCGGCGCGGCTGGAGGAGGCGGTCGGCCAGCTCACCACGGCCCTGGAGGAGGCCGGCGGGGACCCGGAGCTGCGGGTGGCGGCCCTCGTGTGCCTGGCCCGGGTGCACCGGGAGCGGTACGCGCGCGACGCCGACCCGGCGGCGCTGGAGGACGCGGCCGAGGCGTACGGCCGGGCCCGGCGGCTGATCCCCCGCGACGGGGAGGCCTTCGGGGAGCTGCTGCCCGAATGGGGCGAGGTGCTCCTGGAGCGGGCCCGGGCCGCCGACGGACGGCGGTTCACCGGAGTCGCCGTACGCGTCCTGCGCGACAGCCGGGCGGCGGTCCCGCAGTCGGACCCGGGAGCCGCGTGCCGGCTGGTGCGGCTGGCCACCGGGCTGCGGCTGCGGCACGCGTACGAGGGCGACGCGGTGGACCTGCGGGAGGCGGAGTACCTGCTGGAACTGGCCGTCCGGCACAGCCGCAGCCCGCTGGAGCGGGCCCGGGCCTGGCGCGACCACGGCGACGTGCAGCAGGAGATCCACGCTCACACCCGGGCGGTGGAGCGCCTGGACCGGGCGGCGGACTCCTACCGGCGGGCCTGGCGGGCCGCCCTGGAGGCCGCCCGCGAAGGCGACGAGGGCCGCCGGGGCGGCGCCGGCCTCGCCGGGCCGGACGGCGGCCCGGGACCGGGAACCGGACCGGACCCCGACCGCGACCGCCGCGCAGGGCCCGACGCCCCTGCCGGCAGCGCGGGGTCCGCGGGCACCGCGCTCCGACTGGCCGCCCGCGTGCAGGAGGCGCGCGGGGAGGTGCTGGAACGCCTCGCCCGCCCCCGGGCCGCCCTGGACGCGTACCGTGCCGCGCTGGAGCTGTGGACGCGCCCCGGCGCGCGCCCCGACGCGGAAGCCGGCGCGGAGGCCGACGCGGAAGCCGAAGGCCGGACGGAGGCACTGCGCGCCCGGGTCCGCGCCCTGGAAGCCGGGCTCTGAGGGCGGGGCGGCGAGCGGAGCGCGCTGTTTCCGCGGACCGGCCGGAGGGAAAGTGCAGGGGACCGTCCGGTCCGCGACGCGACAGGGGGAGCAGCGGGACATGGTGACGAAGCGGCAGGAAGCGGAGGCGGTGACCCCGGCGTGCACCGGGCGCCTGCCGGATCTCTCCGGGCTGGACC
Source organism: Streptomyces sp. NPDC005533 (assembly GCF_042871845.1). Lineage (NCBI taxonomy): Bacteria > Bacillati > Actinomycetota > Actinomycetes > Kitasatosporales > Streptomycetaceae > Streptomyces > Streptomyces sp. NPDC005533. The sequence goes on from NZ_JBIAJH010000006.1 coordinate 229,162, forward strand.
TGGCCGCATTGCGCGGGATCGACCATCCCGTGCTGGCCCAGGTGATCGAGGGCATGGTCGAGCGGGTGACCCATCCGGCCGAGATCCTCAACGCCTTCGACTCCGGGGTGGCCTGACCGGCGCGTGCCTGATCCGCCCCACCTTGAAAGCGAGTTGACCACTTTCCGCCGTTAGCCGGGTCCGTCCGGAGGGCAGGGATGGACCGTCCGCCGGGGGTCGCCCCCCGGAGGCCGGAGGCCGGGGGAGGGAGGTGGGGCGATGAGGCGAGCGGTCACGAGCGAGTCCGTGCTGCCCGCGCCGCCCGCGCCGTCCACCGCGCCCGGTGGCGCGGGCTCCGCCCCGCACCAGGACCCGGCCCCACCCGAGCAGGACCCCGCCGAGGAGCACCGGCTGCACCACGCCCGGTCCGCACCCTGGCCCTACGCCCGGCTCGACGTCGCCGCCGCCCGGGCCGCCGGTCACCGGCCGCACCCGATACGGCAGTTCGTCCTCAAGACGCGCAGCCGCTGCAACCTCGCCTGCACCTACTGCTACGTCTACGAGATGGCCGACCAGGGCTGGCGCGGCCAGCCGCCCGCGATGACCCCCGCCACCGCCGCCCGCGCCGCCGAGCGGATCGCCGAGCACGCCGCCACCCACCGCCTGCCCCGCGTCGACCTGGTGCTGCACGGCGGCGAACCGCTGCTCACCGCCCCCGCCGCACTGGCCGGGCCGGTCGACGCCGTCCGGGCGGCCGTGGCCCGGGCCGCCCCGCACACCAAGGTCACCGCCACCGTCCAGACCAACGGCACCCTGCTGACCCGCGGCCGCCTCGCCGCGCTCGCCGCCGCCGGGATCGGCGTCGGCGTCAGCCTCGACGGCGGCCTGCCCGCGCACAACGCCCGGCGCGTGGACCACGCCGGGCGGCCCGGCTTCGGCGCGGCCACCCGCGGCCTGCGCCTGCTGGCCCGGCACCCGGACAGCTACGCCGGGGTGCTGTGCGTCGTCGACCTCGACCTGGACCCCGTGGAGACGTACGAGTCCCTGCTCGCCTTCGCCCCGCCCAGCCTCGGGCTGCTGCTGCCGCTCGCCAACTGGAGCGCCCCGCCCCCCGGCCACCAGCCGGGCCTGGCCCCGTACGCCGACTGGCTGCTCGCCGTCTTCGAGCGCTGGTGGCACGACGGCGTACGGCGCACCCGCATCCGGCTCTTCGAGGAGATCATCGCCCTGCTGCTCGGCCTGCCCGCCGCCACCGAGACCCTCGGGCTCGCGCCCGCCGCCACCGCCGTGATCGAGACCGACGGCTCCATCGAACAGGCCGATTCACTGAAATCCGCGTACGAGGGGGCCGCCACCACCGGCATGAGCCTCGACACCCACAGCTTCGACCAACTCCTCGACCACCCCGGCCTCGCCGCCCGCCAGCTCGGACGGGACGCGCTCGCCGCGGGCTGCCGCGCCTGCGAGCTGGTCGAGGTGTGCGGCGGCGGCCACTACCCGCACCGCTACCGCGCCGGCGAGGGCTTCCGGCAGCCCTCCGTGTACTGCGCCGACCTCCAGGTGCTCATCCGGCACATCGCCACCGCCGTCCACCGGGCCGCGCAGGCCCCCGCGCCGGCCGCCCGGCGCACCGCCCCGGCCGTCCGGGCCGGCCGGACCCTCCCCCCGCGAGCCGCCCGTGCCACCGTCGCCCACCCGCCGGCGGTCGCCTCATGACCACCGCGCTCACCGCCTTCACCGTCTCCTCCCGCACGCTGCGCGCCCTCGCCTCCACCGAACCCTCCCCCGAAGGCACCCGCCTGGTCCGCGACGTGCGCCGCTCCAAACGCCTGGTCCTGCTCCGCGCGGTCCTCGACGCCGCCCCCGGCGGCCCGTCCGGGGAGGCCGCCGACCACTGGGCCCTGCTGGAGGAGGCCGAGCGCCGCGACGCGGGCGCCGTGCGCGACGTACTGCACTACCCGGCCACCGGGGTCTGGGCCGAGGAGACCCTGCGCCGGCTGCACGCGTGCTACGGCCCCCCGCCCGACCTCGGCCACCTCGGGGCGCTCGCCGTCGCCGCCGCCCTGCGCGCCGGGATCGCCTTCACCCACACCCTGCGGCCCCAGCAGGGCCGGCTCGTCCTGCCCACCCTCGGACTGCTGCGCCCGGACCGCCCCGGCCCCCTCGCCCTCACCGAACGCTCCTGGGACCCCGACGACCCCGCCACCCTGCCCCTGCACGCCCTGCCCGACGGCCGGACCGCCCTCGACGACCTCGACCCCTACCGGGCGCCCGGACCCGCGCAGCCCGCGCCCGTCCGCCCCGCCCGCCGGCTCACACCGAAGGGACACAAGCGCTGGGACACCCAGTGGTCCGGCGCGCTCACCCTGCTCCTGCGCTACGACACCGTCCGCGCCGAGGAGACCGCGCACCTGCTGCGCTCCGTCGTACCGCTGTCCGGCGGCTCCCGTTCCAACGGAGCCACCCTGCCCGCCGCCGCCGGCTCGGTCCTCGCCCGCGCCCAGGCCCCGCCCGCCCTGGCCGCCACTCTCGTCCACGAGGTCCAGCACGGCAAACTCGCCGCCCTCGCCGACGTCCTGACCCTGCACACCGCCGACCGCACGCCCCGCCACTGGGCCCCCTGGCGTACCGACCCCCGCCCGCTGGAGGGACTCCTGCACGGCGCCTACGCCCACCTGGCCCTGGCCGGGTACTGGCAGCGGGCCGCCCTCTACGGGGCCCGCGGCGCCTGGGCCCAGCACGCCCGGATCCGCGCCCAGGTGGCCGCCGTCCTGCCCGCGCTGCTGGCCCACGACCGACTGACCGCCGCGGGACGGGAGTTCACCGAGGCGATGGCCGCCGCCGAACGGGCCATGGACGAGCTGCCGCCGCCCGGCGACCAGCACACCGCGGCCCGCCGGGCCGTCGAACGGGAGCGCCGCGCCTGGTGCGAGGCGCACCCCGAACTCGCCCCGTTCGCCCGCGGTTGAGGAGCCGCGCCCCACCCCGCCGCTGCGGTACCTTTTCAGTCCCGTCCACTTCCCGGAGCCCAGGGAGACGGCGCATGACCACCGGTAGTCGGCAGGACCAGGGCAACACCGCGCACCCGTACCCGCACGCCCAGCCGCAGCGCTTCGTCATCAGCTTCGCCGGGTTCAACCGCCCCTGGGCCGTGTGGATCGGCCACCGCCTGGAGGAACACGGTCACCGCGTCGCCCTCCAGCGCTGGGACCCGCAGAACAGCCCCGGCATCGCCCAGGCCCTCGACGACCTCGCCCGCTCCGGCAGCCGCGTCCTCCTCGTCCTCAGCGAGCGCTACTTCTCCGCCGGCACCCACGCCGACGAGGCGTGGAACACCGCCCTGCGCGCCGTCACCGACCGCCACCCCGACCGGTTCGCGGCCGTCTGCCTCACCGACGCCCCGCTGCCCAGCGCCGTCGCCGTACTGGAGAAGACGGACCTGTGGGGCCTGGACGCGTACGAGGCGGAGTACCGCGTGCTGCGCCGCCTGGAGCTGCCCACCGACCGGATCGGCACCGAGAGCGGCCGGCGCGGACCCCGCTTCCCCAACGATCCGCCCGAGATCTGGGGCCGGGTGCCGCGCCGCAACCCGCGCTTCACCGGCCGCAACGACGTCATCGGCACCCTGCGCGAAGCCCTGGCCGAGGCGCCGGCCGGCGCGTCCACCGTCACCCTGCTCGGCCTGTCCGGCGTCGGCAAGACCCAGGTCGCCACCGAGTACGCCTACCGTTTCGCCTCCGAGTACGACGTGGTGTGGTGGGTCCCCGCCGAGGACCGGCCCACCCTGCGCGAGCGCCTCGCCGACCTGGCCCCCGCCCTCGGCCTGCCCCGCGGCGCGGGCAGCTACGGCGAGCAGATCCGGGCCGTCCTCGAAGCGCTGCGGCGCGGATCCCCGTACGGGCGCTGGCTGATGGTCTTCGACGGCTGCGACAACCCCGACGACCTCATCGACCTGCTGCCCTCCGGCGCCGGCGACGTGATCATCACCTCCCGCAACCGCGAATGGGCGACCCGGCACACCAGCCTCGTCGAGGTCCCGCTCTACGCCCGCCCCGAGTCGATCACCTTCATCCGCCGCCGTGCCCTGCGCCTCACCGCCGACGAGGCCGACCAGCTCGCCGAGGCCCTGGAGGACTACCCGCTCGCCCTCGACCAGACCGCCGGCTGGCTCGCCGACTCCCCGCTCGCGGTCGGCGACTACCTCGCCCTGCTCCAGCGCCGGATGGACTCCCACGAAGCCGTGACCGTCTCCGACGACTACCCGCTGCCCTTCCCCACCGCCCTCGCCATACTCCTCAACAACGTCCGGGAGAACTTCCCCGACGCCCTCGCCCTGCTGCGCCTGTTCGTCTTCTTCGCCCCCGGACCGGTACCGCTGCGGCTGCTGCGCGAATTCCCCGCCGACGACGTCCCCGAACAGCTCGCCGGCCTGATCAACGACCAGATCCGCTGGAACGCCGCCCTCAACAAGCTCGTCCAGTTCTCCGTCGTCCGGCTGGAGTACTCCGACCTGCCCCTGGAAGAGGGCGGCGGCGGGCTGGAGACCGTACAACTGCACCGCATGGTCCACGGCATCGTTCGCGAGGACCTCTCCGAGGAGGAGGCCGAACCGCTCGCCCGCGCCGTCCGGCAGGTCCTCGCCGCCGCCGACCCCGGCGGCCCCTCCGACTCCCGGCTGTGGCCCCGCTACGCCGAACTCGTCCCGCACCTGGCCACCTCAGGGGTCCTCACCAGCGGCAACCCGCGCATCCAGAACTTCCTGCTGCGCTGCCTGCGCTACCTGATCCTCGCCGGGGAGTACCGCACCTGCCTGCGGCTCTGCGAGGAGACCGACCTGATCTGGCGGGCCGTGCTCGGCGAGGACCACCCCAAGGTGCGCGAGCTCAGCTACCAGTACGGCAACGCCCTGCGCAACCTCGGCCTGTTCCGGCGCGCCGAGACCCTCACCAAGGCCGTGGCCGGCCGGCTCACCGCGGAGCGCGGCGACCGGGACCTGGAAAGCCTGCGCGCCACCAGCGCGTACGGCGGCGTACTGCTGTGCATCGCGAAGTTCGAACCCGCCCGGGAGATCTTCGAGCACTGCCTGAGCACCTACCGGGAGCTGCTCGGCGAGGACGACTCCGTCACCCTGGACGCCCAGAACAACCTGGCCGCCACCTACCGGCTGCTCGGCCGCTACCAGGACGCCTACGACCTCGACCTGGACACCCTGCGCCGCCGCGAGCGGGTCCTGAAGCCCCTGCACATCTCCACCCTCGCCTCCGGCATCGCCTGCGCCATGGGCCTGCGGCTGATGGGCCGCTACCGGGAGGCGCAGACCCGGCAGGAACAGGGGGTCAAGCTGAACACGCAGGTGCTGGGGCTGGGCCACCCGCAGACCCTGCGCGCCGAACACAACCTGGGCATGTGCCTGCGCCGGTCCGGGGACATCCCCGGCGCGGGGCTGCGGCTGCGGACCGTGTGGGAGCGGGCGACCCGGGTCTTCGGGGTCGACTACCCCTGGACCCTGATGGTCGCCTCCGACTACGCCACCTACCTCAGGGAGTACGGGGACGTCGGCGAGGCCCGCCGGATCTCCGAGGACGTGGTCCGCGGCTACCAGACGCAGCTCGGCCTCGCCCACCCGTACAGCATCGGCACGGTCGGCAACCTCGGGCTGGTGCTCCGCGCCCAGGGCGAGCGCGCGGAGGCCCTCTCCCTGGCCGAGCAGGCCCTGGTCGGCATGCGGGGCGCGCTCGGCGACCGCCACCCGTGGACCCTGGGCTGCGCCCTGAACGCCACCGGCCACCGCAACATCACCGGCCGGCTGGAGGACGCCCTGGACCTGAGCCGGGACACCCTGCGCACCGCGGAACAGGTACTGGGCCCGGACCACCCGATGACGCTGAGCGCGCAGATCGCGCTGGCCGCCGACCTCCGCGCGGTCCGCCAGGACGCGGAGGCCGCGAAGCACGAGGACGCGGGCATCAAGGGCCTGACCCGCACCCTCGGCGCGCAACACGTCCACACGGTCTCGGCCAAGCAACAGACGAGGCCGTACTGGGACTTCGAGCCGCAGCCGTAGCGGGTCCGGTAACGCCTCCGGGGCCCACCAGGCCGTCTCTTCCGGATCTTCCCTCGCCCGCGCCGCCCGGCAAGATCCGAAAGAGACGACCTAGTCCGGCACCGGGATGAGGTTGGGGCCGTTGTCGAACACCTGGTCCTTGAACCTGGCGCGTTCCTCCGGCGTGACGCACTTGACGTCGCCGTCCCACATCTCCCGCCATACGTAGCCGGGCATGCAGGTGGACGGCCCGTAGGCGCCGCCGCCGGGCTGGCGGTGGGGGTTCTGCGCGTGGGTCCGGTCGCGGATCTCCGGCAGGACGCAGAGGGAGTCCCCGTCGAAGCTGTCACGCCAGACGTAGCCGGGCAGGCAGGTGTACGGCCCGTAGGCGCCGCCGTCGGGCTCCTGGTGGGGGTTCGGGAAGACGTCGGAGCGCACGCCGGCCGCCGACTGCGGCGGCTGGGTGGTCGCCGCCGACGACGGCAGCGCGACGGCTCCGCAGATGACGGCGGCCGAGGCGACGGGCAGCACGAGGCGGGCGATCCGCCGCCCGGGCCGGGCAGCGGTCGGGGCGGGGACGACGTGCGACATGGTGGCTCCTCGAAGGTGTGGGGCCGACGACGCGGACCGCCGCCGGATCTGCCTCCAGTACGCGCCACGGCACCCGTCACGTCACGTCCCGGAAGGACGTGACGTGACGGGACGGCCGGGAGCCGCACCCGGTACGCCGGAAGGCCCGGCCCCCGTGAGGGGACCGGGCCTTCCACTGCTGGGCCGCGCGGCGACTACGCCTCGAAGACCTCGTTCAGCAGGAGCTGCTGCTCCGCCTGGTGGCGCTTCGCGGAGCCGACCGCGGGGGACGAGCCGTGCGGGCGGGAGATGCGCCGCAGGCGCTCGCCGGCCGGGACGTCCGCGCCGACCGCCAGGTCGAGGTGGTCGATCAGGTTCAGCGCGATGAACGGCCACGCACCCTGGTTCGCCGGCTCCTCCTGGGCCCAGATGTACTTCGCCGCGTTCGGGAACTTGGCGATCTCCGCCTGGATCTCGTCGCCCGCCAGCGGGTACAGCCGCTCGATGCGGATGATCGCGGTGTCCGTGACGCCGCGCTTCTCCCGCTCGGCCTCCAGGTCGTAGTAGACCTTGCCCGCGCAGAAGACGACCTTGCGGACCGCGTTCGGGTCCACCGTGCTGTCGCCGATGACCGGACGGAACGAACCGCTCGTGAACTCCTCCGCCTTCGACGCCGCCGCCTTCAGACGCAGCATCGACTTCGGGGTGAAGACGATGAGCGGCTTGTGGTGCGGGTTGTGGACCTGCCAGCGCAGCAGGTGGAAGTAGTTCGACGGCAGGGTGGGCATGGCCACCGTCATGTTGTCCTGCGCGCACATCTGGAGGAAGCGCTCCGGGCGGGCGGACGAGTGGTCCGGGCCCTGGCCCTCGTAGCCGTGCGGGAGGAGCAGGGTGACGCCGGAGGTCTGGCCCCACTTCTGCTCGGCCGAGGAGATGAACTCGTCGACGACGGTCTGCGCGCCGTTGACGAAGTCACCGAACTGGGCCTCCCAGAGGACCAGCGCGTCCGGGCGGGCCAGCGAGTAGCCGTACTCGAAGCCCATGGCCGCGTACTCGGAGAGCAGCGAGTCGTAGACGTTGTAGCGGGCCTGGTCGTCCGACAGGTACTGCAGCGGCGTGTAGTCCTCGCCGGTCTCCCGGTCGATGAGGACCGCGTGGCGCTGGCCGAACGTGCCGCGGCGGGAGTCCTGGCCGGACAGCCGGACCGGGGTGCCCTCCATCAGCAGCGAACCGAAGGCGAGGGTCTCGCCCATGCCCCAGTCGATGGTGCCCTCGTCGATCATCGCGGCACGGCGCTGCAGCTGCGGCAGCAGACGCGGGTGCACGGTGACGTGATCGGGGATGTTGACCTGGGACTCGGCGATCCGCTTGACGACGTCCTGCGAGATCGCGGTGTTCACCGCGACCGGGAACTCCTGCGCGGTCTGCGCGGGCGTCACCGGGGCGCCGGCGGCCGGGGCCGTGGACGCCTCGCGGACCTCCGCGAAGACCTTCTCCAGCTGGCCCTGGAAGTCCTGGAGCGCCTGCTCGGCCTCTTCCAGGGTGATGTCGCCGCGACCGATGAGGGACTCGGTGTACAGCTTGCGCACCGAGCGCTTCTTGTCGATCAGGTCGTACATCAGCGGCTGGGTGAAGGCCGGGTTGTCGGACTCGTTGTGGCCGCGACGGCGGTAGCAGATGAGGTCGATGACCACGTCCTTGTTGAACGCCTGGCGGAACTCGAACGCCAGCCGCGCGACGCGGACGACGGCCTCCGGGTCGTCGCCGTTCACGTGGAAGATCGGCGCCTCGATCATGCGGGCCACGTCGGTCGCGTACATGGACGAACGCGAGGACTCCGGGGCGGCGGTGAAGCCGACCTGGTTGTTGATGACCACGTGCACGGTGCCGCCGGTGCGGTAGCCGCGCAGCTGCGACATGTTCAGCGTCTCGGCGACGACGCCCTGGCCCGCGAAGGCCGCGTCGCCGTGGAGCGCGAGCGGGAGGACCGTGAAGTCGGTGCCGCCCTTGTTGATGACGTCCTGCTTGGCGCGGGCGACACCCTCCAGGACCGGGTCGACCGCCTCCAGGTGGGAGGGGTTCGCCACGAGCGAGACCTTGATCTGCTCGCCGTCCAGGCCGGTGAAGGTGCCCTCGGCGCCCAGGTGGTACTTGACGTCGCCGGAGCCGTGCATGGACTTCGGGTCGAGGTTGCCCTCGAACTCGCGGAAGATCTGCGCGTACGACTTGCCGACGATGTTCGCCAGGACGTTCAGGCGGCCGCGGTGGGCCATGCCGATGACGACCTCTTCGAGGCGGGCCTCGGCGGCCGAGTCGATGACGGCGTCGAGCAGCGGGATGACGGACTCGCCGCCCTCCAGGGAGAAGCGCTTCTGGCCGACGTACTTCGTCTGCAGGAAGGTCTCGAAGGCCTCGGCGGCGTTCAGGCGGCGCAGGATGCGCAGCTGCTCCTCGCGCTCCGGCTTGGTGTGGGGGCGCTCGATGCGGTCCTGGATCCAGCGGCGCTGCTTCGGGTCCTGGATGTGCATGAACTCGACGCCGGTGGTGCGGCAGTACGAGTCGCGCAGCACGCCGAGGATGTCGCGCAGCTTCATCATCGACTTGCCGGAGAAGCCGCCGACCGCGAACTCGCGCTCCAGGTCCCACAGGGTGAGGCCGTGCTCGGTGATGTCGAGGTCGGGGTGCTTGCGCTGCTTGTACTCCAGCGGGTCGGTGTCGGCCATGACGTGGCCGCGGACCCGGTAGGAGTGGATCAGCTCGAAGACGCGGGCGGCCTTCGTGACGTCGTCGTCGTGCGAGGCGTCGATGTCCCGGTTCCAGCGGACGGGCTCGTACGGGATGCGCAGCGACTCGAAGACGGCGTCGTAGAAGCCGTCCTCGCCGAGCAGCAGGTTCGCGACGATGCGCAGGAACTCGCCGGAGGCTGCGCCCTGGATGACCCGGTGGTCGTAGGTCGAGGTCAGGGTCATGACCTTGGAGATGCCCAGCTTGTTCAGGGTGTCCTGCGAGGTGCCCTGGAACTCGGCGGGGTAGTCCATGGAGCCGACGCCCATGATGACCGACTGTCCGGGCATCAGGCGGGGCACGGAGTGCACGGTGCCCAGGCCGCCGGGGTTGGTCAGGGAGACCGTCACACCGGTGAAGTCGTCCATCGTCAGCTTGCCGACGCGGGCGCGGCGGACGATGTCCTCGTAGGCCTGCCAGAACTCGAAGAAGCTGAGGGTCTCGGCCTTCTTGATGCCGGCGACGACGAGCTGGCGGTCGCCGTTCGGCTTCACCAGGTCGATCGCGAGGCCGAAGTTGATGTGCTCCGGCTTGACCAGGGTCGGCTTGCCGTCCTTCTCCGCGAAGGAGTGGTTCATGGCCGGCATGGCCTTGATCGCCTGCACCATCGCGTAGCCGATCAGGTGCGTGAAGGAGATCTTCCCGCCCCGGGCGCGCTTGAGGTGGTTGTTGATGACGATGCGGTTGTCGAACAGCAGCTTCACCGGGACGGCGCGGACGGAGGTGGCCGTCGGCACGTCGAGGGAGGCGTTCATGTTCTTGGCTACGGCAGCCGCCGGGCCGCGGAGCGTCACCAGCTCGGGGCCCGCGGGGGCCTCGGTGGCGGGCGCGGCCTTCTGAGGGGCTACGGCGGAGGGGGCGGGCGCGGCCGGTGCGGCGGCCGGGGCCTGGGAGGTGACAGTCACAGCAGGGGCACCAGAGGGGGTGGCAGGAGCAGGGGCAGGAGCTGACACAGGCGTGGGCGCGGGAGCCGGGGCGGCCTTCGCGGGCGCGGCGCTCGCCGCCCCCGTGGCGGCGTCGGCGACCCGCGGGGCCTGCGCGACGGGGGTGGCGGCCTGTGCGGAGGCGCCGTCCGTCGTCGTCGTGGGCTTCTCCGCACCGTCGGACTTCACCGGAGCGGCGACGCCCCCCGGCTTGTAGTCGGCGAAGAAGTCCCACCAGGCCCGGTCGACCGAATTCGGGTCCTGGAGGTACTGCTGATAGATCTCGTCGACGAGCCACTCATTCGCGCCGAAGCCTGAGGCGGGGTTCTTCCCGCCCTCTCCTGCTTCGGTCGTGGTGCTCGAATTACTGGGGGACTGTGGCGACACGGCGGCAACCGCCCTCTTCCGCTTCACAAGGTATGGACAGCGGGAATAAAGGCTACGCCTCCTGGGCGGTGAGATGCAGACCGGGCCGGACATCCGTCGCGCAGGTCACATCGAACGGCGGGTTTCACCGCCTGGAATGGCGGGAAACAAGTGTGGTTCGGGTAGGGGGCACCGAGGTTGCGGCCCCCATGGCTTCGCACCCCTGACGGACCCCGGGTACGTGTGGCCGAGATCATGTCCTTCCCACTCGAACCCTACGTCAACACGGCGCCTGCGAGCTGCCCGGAAGCGTGACGAGGATGCGGCAGCCGCGTGACGATTCGGCCACCCCGATCCGCCCGCCGTGCAGCTCCACGGCCCAGCGGGCGATCGCCAGCCCCAGTCCGGTGCCGCCGTCGCCCCCGCGGGCGCTGCCGCGGTTGAACCGCTCGAAGACCCGGTGGCGCTCCGCCTCCGGGATGCCGGGACCCTCGTCCCGTACCTCCAGCACCAGGGCGCCGGGCGCGTCGCCGGCCCGGGCGCGGACCGTGACCCGGCCGTGCGGGGGGCTGTGCTTGACCGCGTTGTCGATCAGGTTCGCGACGACCTGGTGCAGGCGCTCGTTGTCCGCGTACGCCCACAGCTCGGACGGGAAGACGTCCAGGTGCAGGTGCACGTCGTTGCGGGCGTGCCCGCCCGAACCGGAGAGCAGCCCCGGCCGGCCGGCGGCCGCCAGCCGCGACTCCTTCAGCACCCCCGACAGGTACGGCCACACCTCGAAGCGGCGGGCGCGCAGCGGGACCACGCCGTTGTCCACCCGGGACAGGTCCAGCAGGGTCTCCACGAGCCCGCCGAGGCGCTCGGTCTGCTTCAGCATCGTGCGCATGGTCTCGGGATCGGCGGCCGAGACCCCGTCCACCACGTTCTCCAGCACCGCCCGCAGCGCGGCGATCGGCGTGCGCAGCTCGTGCGAGACGTTGGCGACCAGCTCCTTGCGGTGCCGGTCCACGGCCTCCAGGTCGTCGGCCATCAGGTTGATCGTGGAGGCCAGGTCGCCCAGCTCGTCGCGGCGCCCGGCGCCGCGCACCCGCCGGGTGTAGTCGCCGTGGGATATCGCCCGGGCCACCGTCGTCATGTCGTCGAGCGGGGCCGTCAGGCTGTGCGCCACGAACTGCGTGATCAGCATCGAGGCGATGACCGAGAAGACCGTGATGAAGCGCAGCTCGGTGTCGGTGCGCAGGGCCACCAGCAGCAGGCCGGTCGTGATGAAGACCGAGACCACCACGAGCGTGCCCAGCTTGGTCTTGATCGAGAACGGCGAGAAGGGCCGCAGGCCCCCGGAGAGCCGCTGCCTCGGCCGCTGTCGCTGTCCGCCCGGCGCGCCGCTCATGCCTGGGCCGGGGTCTCCAGGGCGTACCCGACGCCGTGGACCGTACGGATCCGCTCCGCGCCGATCTTGCGCCGCAGGGCCTTGATGTGGCTGTCGACCGTACGGGTCCCGGACGCGTCGGCCCAGTCCCACACCTCGGCCAGCAGCTGCTCCCGCGAGAGCACCGCACGCGGGGTCCCGGCCAGGCAGACCAGCAGGTCGAACTCGGTCGGCGTCAGGTGCACGTCCTCGGTCTGGACCCGGACCCGGCGCTGCGCGTGGTCGATCTCCAGATCGCCCAGGCGCAGGGTGGCCCCGCGCGGGGTGTGGGCGGCGATGGTGGCCCGCTCCACGCGCCGCAGCAGCACGTGGACCCGGGCGGCCAGCTCGCGCATCGAGAACGGCTTCGTCATGTAGTCGTCCGCGCCGACCCCGAGCCCCACCAGCAGGTCGGTCTCGTCGTCCCGCGCGGTGAGCATCAGCACCGGGACCGGCCGCTGCGCCTGGACCCGGCGGCAGACCTCCAGCCCGTCGAAGCCGGGCAGCATGACGTCCAGGACCAGCAGCTCCGGCAGCCAGCTCTCGGCCGCGGCGACGGCGGCGGGGCCGTCCGCCGCCGTCTGCACCTGGAAGCCCTCCGCGCGCAGGCGGGCCGCGATGGCCTCGGCGATGGTGTGGTCGTCCTCGACGACGAGCACACGCCGCTGGGCGCCGGGTGTCGCCGCGGCGCCGTTGTGTGTGGTGTGTGTCTGTTCCATGTCCGCCCCTGAAGATCCCGCGTGAATGGGGTGCAGCGTAGAGGAGGCACCGGCCTGCGGCTACGTGGGGTTCGGACATGGCATATGTGCTGGAGCGGCGTAAGCGGAATGATATGTACCGGGTGTCGGACCCCCCACGGGACGGGCACCCGGCGGGCGGGGCCGGTCAGGTGCCCCGCCGTCCGCGGCCCCTCGGAGGGCCGGTCCGTGCCCGTGCGGGAAGACCGGGTCGAGGGTGTCGTTCGGCACATCGGGACGGGAGGCCGCGACCCTAACCCGCCGTGAAGGAGGGCAGGACCTCCAGCACCTTGGTCAGGGCCGGCGGCAGGGAGCCCTGGTCGCCGGCCACCTCGTAGCCGCCGTGCACGAAGGTGTAGGAGTACCCGTCGTAGATCGTGGGGCCGCCCGTGGCGATCCTGGGCAGGTGGGCGAAGTCCGCCTCCTGGAGGGCGGTGCGCAGCGCGGCGAGCCCGGCCTCCGACAGCGTGCCGGTGCTCTCCGTCTTCGCCTTGGCGTCCAGCCGGGTCCAGGAGCCGTCGCCCTTGACGACGAGGGTGTGGGTCTGCCCGGCGAAGCCGCCGGTGCGGGTGACGCGGACCAGGGTCTCGCCGGGGGCGGGGACGCGGCTCGTGGTGGGGGTCGCGGTGGGGCCCGGATCCGAGTCGGAGGCGCTTGGGCTCGAGCTCGGGCTCGGGGCCGACTCCGTGGAGGCCTTCGGGGGCGCGTCGTCGCCGCCCGCGGACGCCGCCGGTCCGCACCCCGCCAGCAAGGCCGCAGCCAGCACCAGGCCCGTCACCGCTCGTAAGCCGCGCACACCCACCTCCGCAGTCACTCCGGTCCAACCCCGAGTATGGAGTCCGCACACCCGTTCCGACAGCTACCGGAGGCCGACATCAGCCGGATCGCCCCCTGGCGGCTGCTGCCGCCGCTGCTCGCCGTGATCCTCGGCCTCTGGGGCCTGGAGCGGGGCGCCGGTATGTGGCGCGACGAGTCCGTCACCTGGCAGGTCGCCCACCGGCCGCTCGGCGGGATCTGGGAGCTGCTGCACGGTGTCGACGCCGTGCACGGCCTGTACTACCTGCTCATGCACGGCGTGTTCCAGGTCTGGGACGGCGGCTTGTGGGCGCTGCGGCTGCCCTCCGTCGCCGCCACCGCGCTCGCGGCCGCCGCAGTGGCCGCCGTCGCGCACCGGCTCGCGGGGGAGCGGGCCGCGCTGATCGCCGGCTGCGTGTACGCCGTCCTGCCGCCCGTGCAGATGTACGCCCAGGAGGGACGCTCGTACGCCCTGGTCGCGGCGGCCGTGGTCTGGGCGACGTACCTGATGCTGCGCGAGCGGTGGGTCGCGTACACGGTGGTGCTCCTGCTCGGCTGCTGGCTGCACGAGTTCGCCGTGCTGGCCCTGCTCGCCCACGCCTTCACCGCGTGGCGTTCCCGCGGCTGGCGGTGGAGCGCCGGGACCGTGCTGGCCCTGCTGCTCCCGCTGGCCCTGGTGAGCGCGCGCCAGGCCGAGCAGCAGCTCGGCTGGCTCGGCCGGCCGAGCTGGCAGGACTGGGCGGCGTACGGGGTGGTGGGCGGCGCGGCCCTGCTGCTCGCGCGGGGGGCCGCGAAGGACCTCGTACGGGTGGCGCTCCCCCTGACCCTGCTGCCGCCCGGGCTGCTGATGGTGATCTCCCTCGTGCACCCCTGGTACGTCGACCGGTACGTGCTCTACGCGCTGGCCGGACCGGCCCTGCTGGCCGGGGCCCGGCTCGCGGCGGCCCGCGGGTGGTGGCCGTGGCTGCTCGCCGGGCTGCTGCTCGTGCCCTTCGGTATCTGGTCGGTGTGGCTGCGTACGCCGGAGAGCCGCAAGGACGACGTCCTCGCGGTGGCCGCCGCCGTCCGGGAGCGGGCCCGGCCGGGGGACGCGGTGGTGTTCATGCCCGCCCGGCGGCGCGAGTGGCTGCTCTCGTCACCCGAGGTCTACGCCTCGCTGCGCGACGTGGCCCTGGACCGGAGCCCGGCGGCCTCGCACAGCCTCCAGGGCACCGAACTGTCCCCGGACCGGCTCCGCGCGGCGCTGCTCGCCTCGCCGCGGGTGATCGCCCTGCTGGACCCGGCCGGGCAGCCGCTGGACCCGTACCCGCGGGAGGCGGCCAAGCGGGCCGTGCTGGCCGCCCGCTTCGAACTGTGCTCGCTGACCGGCGTCCACGGAGCCCGGATCGCGGTATACGCCCACCCGGGCACCTGCCCCTGACCTGCGGGGCGCGCGCTGCCCGGCGCCGCGGCTGCGCCGGCCGGAGGAGGCCGTCCGCCGACCGTTCGGCGGGTGCGCGGGGCCGATGGGACCGTGGGGGCCGGTGGACGAGCCTGTTCGCGTTCGGGCGGCGCGAGTTCGGCGCGGTGCCAGCGCCGACCCGCCCGGTAGGGGGCTCGGGTGGGCGGGGAAGATGGGGCGACCCGCGTCGCACAGCCGGAGGTGCCGCATGCCCACGCCCCAGAACACCGCGTCCCCGGAGCCCGGGCCCGGAGCGCCGCCCGGGCCGGAGGCCGGTCGGCTGCCCGGGGCGCTCGTCGGGGCGCACTGGCTGGGCGAGCGGCTGGGGAGCGTCGGCCTCGTGGTCCTCGATGCTTCCGTCGGCGCCCACCGGGGGGCGGAGCGTCGGATTCCGGGGGCTCGTCCCTTCGACCTCGACGGGGCCCTGTCCGACCACGACGCGCCCGCCCCGCACACCATGCCCGGCGCCCGGGCGTTCACCGAGGCCGTGCGGGAGCTCGGCGTGGACGACTCGGACACCGTCGTCGTCTACGACGGCGCCGGGATCTACTCCAGCGCCCGCGCCTGGTGGATGCTGCGCGCCATGGGCTTCGACCGGGTGGCCGTCCTCGACGGCGGACTGCCCGCCTGGACCGCCGCCGGCCTGCCCGTCGACGCCACCGGCCCGGCGTACGACGGCCCGCGCGGCTCCTTCACCGCCCGGCCCCGCCCCGGCCTGCTGGTCGACAGCGCGACCGTCGCCGCGGCCCTGGCCGACCCGGCCGCGGCCGTCGTCGACGCCCGGACCCGCGGCCGCTTCGCCGGTACCGAACCCGAGCCCCGCCCGGGCCTGCGCGGCGGCCACATGCCGGGCGCCGTCAACCTCCCCTTCGGCGAACTCCAGGACCCCGACGGCCTGATGCGCCCGGCCGGGGAGCTCCGTGCCGCCTTCGAGGAGGTGGCGGGCGGGCGCGAACGCCTCTACTTCAGCTGCGGCTCGGGGGTGACCGCGTGCGTCCTGGCCCTCGCCGCCGAGCTCGCCGGGTACGAGGACCCGGCCGTGTACGACGGCTCCTGGAGCGAGTGGGGCGTGCCTTCACCCCTGCGCCCGGTCACGACCGGCCCGGCCGTGCCCTAGGGGTGGCCGGGCGGGGAGGCTGACCCCACCCGGGGTCGGGCACCGGCACCATCGGCCGGGCGGCCGCACCGCCACACCGGCCCGGCCGAGGGCCCCGACATCACCGTCACGGCCCGGTGTCGCCCGGGTGGGAGCACAGGCCGCCCTGGTAGCCGCTGTCGTACCAGGCGCCGGTGGCATCGGCGTCCAGGTTCGTCCGGCCGGGGCCGACGCAGCGGTGGTAGTTGGACCGGGGCCACCGCTTGACCTGGATCCACACGTTGGTGTTGGTGGCGCAGTGCTCGTAGGAGGCCCGTTCGCCGCCCCTCCCCTCGTTCCAGCCGCATCCCTGGAGGAAGGCCGTCCCGCCCGCCTCGGAGGAGGCCGCGGCGGATGTCGTGCCGGCGGAGGCCGGCGCGGATGCCAGACCGCCGAGGGCCAGTGCGGCGGCGAAGGCGACTGCTGTGCGGAGGGTGGTCCCGAGGAAGTCCATGACGCCACAGCTATCGGGAACGGCGCCTCCGGCAAAAGACGTCCCGGACAAAAACCTCCAAACGGAGGATCGTGTTTCGGCCGGACCCTCCGCCGCCACGCCGACCGTCCGCCCCGCCCTCGAAGGCCCTGTCCTACCGCCGGGCACCGGCGACCCCTCCCTGTTCGCCCCCGGCGAACGCAGGTGGGGGAACAACGGGGGGCGCACATGCATTGAGTCGGCATAGCTCAACTTCACTGCCGGAAGGAAGATCATGGCTTCGACGTCCGTCACACTCACTCTGCCCGTGCTGCCGCTCGACGACGAGGTCGTGCTGCCCGGAATGGTCGTGCCGCTGGACCTGTCCGACGCCGAGGTGCGCGGTGCCGTGGAGGCCGCCCAGGCCGCGGCGGGCAGCGGGAAGCCGCGGGTGCTGCTCGTACCGAGGATCGACGGGAAGTACGCGGCCACCGGTGTGCTCGGGACCGTCGAGCAGGTGGGACGGCTGTCCGACGGAGACCCCGGCGCGCTCATCCGCGGCCGCGGGCGGGTCCGTATCGGCGCCGGGACCACCGGGCCCGGGGCCGCGCTCTGGGTCGAGGGCGAGACCGTCGACGAGCACGTGCCGGACCCGCTGCCGGGATCCGTCGCCGAGCTCGTCAAGGAGTACAAGGCGCTCGCCACCAGCTGGCTCAAGAAGCGCGGCGCCTGGCAGGTCGTGGACCGCGTCCAGCAGATCGAGGGCGTGTCCGCGCTCGCGGACAATTCCGGGTACTCGCCGTTCCTGACGGTCGAGCAGAAGGTCGAACTGCTGGAGACGGCCGACCCCGTCGCCCGCCTCAAGCTCGCGATCAAGGCGCTCCGCGACCACCTCGCCGAGCAGGACGTGGCCGAGTCCATCGCCAAGGACGTCCAGGACGGCGTCGACAAGCAGCAGCGGGAGTTCCTGCTCCGGCGGCAGCTGGAGGCCGTGCGCAAGGAGCTGCGCGAACTGAACGGCGAGAAGGAAGGCGAGGAGTCCGACGACTACCGGGCCCGCGTCGAGGCCGCCGACCTGCCCGAGAAGGTACGGGAGGCCGCCCTCAAGGAGGTCGAGAAGCTGGAGCGGGCCAGCGACCAGAGCCCCGAGGGCTCCTGGATCCGCACCTGGCTGGACACCGTGCTGGAACTGCCCTGGAACGAGCGCACCGAGGACCGGTACGACATCCGGGGAGCCCGGGCGGTGCTGGACGCCGAACACGCCGGCCTGAGCGACGTGAAGGACCGCATCACCGAGTACCTCGCCGTGCGCAAGCGGCGTTCCGAGCGCGGCATGGGCGTCATCGGAGGCCGCCGCGGCGGGGCCGTGCTCGCGCTCGTCGGCCCGCCCGGCGTCGGCAAGACCTCCCTGGGGGAGTCCGTGGCCCACGCCATGGGCCGCAAGTTCGTGCGCGTCGCCCTCGGCGGCGTACGGGACGAGGCCGAGGTCCGCGGCCACCGCCGGACCTACGTCGGCGCCCTGCCGGGCCGCATCGTCCGGGCCATCAAGGAGGCCGGTTCGATGAACCCGGTGGTCCTCCTCGACGAGATCGACAAGGTGGGCTCCGACTTCCGGGGCGACCCGGCGGCCGCCCTCCTGGAGGTCCTGGACCCGGCGCAGAACCACACCTTCCGGGACCACTACCTGGAGGTCGAGCTCGACCTGAGCGACGTCGTCTTCCTGGCCACCGCCAATGTCCTGGAATCCATCCCGGAAGCGCTGGCCGACCGGATGGAGCTCGTCCGCCTCGACGGCTACACCGAGGACGAGAAGGTCGTCATCGCCCGCGACCACCTGCTGCCGCGCCAGCTGGAACGCGCCGGCCTCGGCGCCGACGAGGTGGTCCTGGAGGAGGACGCCCTGCGCAAGCTCGCCGGGGAGTACACCCGCGAGGCGGGCGTCCGCACCCTGGAGCGCTCCCTCGCCCGCCTGCTGCGCAAGGTGGCCTCCCAGCACGAACTGGGGGAGCGGGAGCTGCCGCTGCGCGTCGGGGCGGACGACCTGCGCGCCCTGATCGGACGCCCGCACCACGTACCGGAGTCCGCGCAGGACCCGGCGGAGCGGCGCACCGCGGTCCCCGGCGTGGCCACCGGCCTCGCGGTGACCGGCGCGGGCGGCGACGTGCTGTTCGTCGAGGCCTCGCTGGCCGACCCGGAGACGGGCGCGGCCGGCCTGACCCTCACCGGCCAGCTCGGCGACGTCATGAAGGAGTCGGCGCAGATCGCGCTGAGCTTCCTGCGCTCGCACGGCGCGGAACTGGAGCTCCCCGTCGCCGACCTGAAGGACCGGGGCGTGCACATCCACTTCCCGGCGGGCGCCGTGCCCAAGGACGGCCCGAGCGCCGGCATCACGATGACGACCGCGCTCGCCTCGCTGCTCTCCGGACGGCAGGTGCGCACCGACGTGGCCATGACCGGCGAGGTCTCGCTGACCGGGCGGGTCCTGCCGATCGGCGGGGTCAAGCAGAAGCTGCTCGCCGCGCACCGGGCCGGGCTGACCACCGTGATCATCCCGAAGCGGAACGAGGCCGACCTGGACGACGTCCCGGCGGAGGTGCTGGAGGGGCTGGAGGTGCACCCGGTGACGGACGTGCGCCAGGTGCTGGAGCTCGCCCTGGCCCAGGCGGAGGTGGAGGTCACCGCCGCGGCGTGACCGAAGGGCCGCACGGCCCACCGGATGCCCCGCTCCACGCCCCACCGCAGGCCTGCCCCACGGCCCGGCTCCCCGCTCCGGCGGGGTCCCGGGCCGTCGGCACACCCGCTGCGAAATACTGGCCCCTCACCCACCGGGGTGCCACACACCATCGAAGGAGCGGGACGTGCACGGGAGCGAAGACCAGGAGTTCCTTGCCCTGGAGCGGGAGCTGTCCGTCTTCCTCCGGCGCGCCCGCGCCTCCTCCGGCGAGATGGCCCGCGAGCTCCACCCCGAGCTGGAGCCCGCCGCGTACGGACTCCTCGTACGCCTGGAGGCGGCCGGCCGGCAGCGGGCCACCGAGCTCGCCGCCTACTTCGGGGTCGGCAAGGCCACCATGAGCCGGCAGCTGCGGGCCCTGGAGGTCCTCGGCCTGGTGGCCCGCGAGCCGGACCCCGCCGACGGCCGGGCCTTCCTGGTCGGGCTCACCGAGGAGGGCCGTGAGCGGTTCCTGCGGGTACGGGGCGCACGGCGCGAGCAGTACATGCGCAAGCTCGCCGACTGGGACCGCGGCGAGGTGGCGGAACTGGCCCGGCTGCTCAACCAGTTGAACGCGGGCGCCGAGTAGGGGCACCCGCTCGGGCCGCCGCCGCGCCCTGGAGCTCCGCCGCGCTACAGCTCCGCGTAGACCGCCGAGGCGTCGTCGTGCCGCTTGTACCGGGCCGGCGGCCACGACGGGTCGGACTCGATGGCGCGGACCCGGCCGATCAGGCCCTGCGCGCCCTCCTTGCGCAGCACCGCCAGGCACTCGGCCCAGTCGCCCACCCCGAACGTGTCCGTCCACCGGCTCGCCCCGTCCGTGAGCGCAGCCACCGCCCGCACCTGCCCGCGCGGGGTGCGCCCGGTCACCGCCCGGGCCGCCACCGCCGGGTCCGCGGCGGCCGTGAAGAAGCCGCCCTCCGCGTTGCGCAGCGCGTCCGTGGCCGCCACCGAGCGCCGCACCTCCCCGGGCACCCGATCCAGCCGGTCGTCGAGCACCGCCATCACCTCGCCCCCGGGCGCCTGGAGGAGCAGGACGGAGTCCGAGAGCACGAGGTGTTCCACGTAGGCCTCGTCCCACCGGACCACGACGACCGTCGCCTGCGGCGTGCGCACGTGAGAAAGGTCACACGTGTCCCGGTGGGCGTCGGCCGTGGCGCGGACGGACTCGGCCAGAATCCCGTCCAGCGGCATGTCCCGCCGCGATCCGGACAGTTCGGTCAATCGGCCGCCGAGCCGGGCCGCGAACCACGGAACCCCGTGCACGCAACCGTCCTCTCCGCCCGGCGGGGTGACCCCGTCCAGCGCGACCAGGACGCCGCCGCCCGAGGCGGGGATCGCGGCCGACACCCAGTCCTCATTGGGGCGTTCTTCGCTGCCGGCGGCCGAGGCGAGGTCGATGCGCATGCCACCATTCTGCGGGGCGGCGGCCGCCCGCACGCCCAGGTCCGTACCAAAACGGAAGGGCGCGGCCCGGCCCGTAAGGGCAGCTCCGGGGCGGCCCGCACGCGTCCGGAACGGGCGCCGGCACGCGGGCGGACATGTGGGCGGGCATCCTGCCAAAGCCCGCATCGATCTTTCAACCACCTGTCCACGGAGGCGCTCTGGGGCAGGGTGCCCGAGTTGGTCGCCAACTCATCCGTGATGTTCACTCGTTCGAGTGGCCGGGTGGGCGATGTGCGGCTCTCTCCCCAACACGCTGCAAAGGTCTGAGGCGGTACGAGGGGGCAGGGGGCGTTTACTTGTTGACCGGCCGTTACCTCGGCCACACGAGTAGACGAGCACAAGCACACGTACAGGATTGCGAGCACCGGTGCAGAAGAAGCGGTCTCGGAAATGGGGGCACCTCCCGGCGGTAGCCGGGGGAGGCACCGCCGCCGACGGCCCGGCCCCCGCAGGACGCCGCGTCCGCGTGCGCCGCCGGCTGGTCGTCGGCGTCGCTGTCGCCGGCCTCACCGTCCTCGCGGCAGGCACACCCGCCGTCGTCACCGCCGCGAGGGAGCTG
Organism: Streptomyces sp. NPDC005533; assembly: GCF_042871845.1. Classification (NCBI taxonomy): domain Bacteria; kingdom Bacillati; phylum Actinomycetota; class Actinomycetes; order Kitasatosporales; family Streptomycetaceae; genus Streptomyces; species Streptomyces sp. NPDC005533. The sequence continues at coordinate 250,470 of NZ_JBIAJH010000006.1, forward strand.
AACGACTCCCAGCGGCTGGTCACCCTCGCCGAGCAGACCGGCCAGATCCTCACCGTCGCGCACGTCCTCGCCGACGAGCGCGACGCCGTGGTCGAGTACGCCGCCAAGGGCCGCCCCGGCGGCGCCGCCAAGGGCGCCCTCCAGGAACGCATCCTGCGCACCGACAGGCAGATCGCCGAGGCCGCGACCGAGGTCGACGAACCCCTCGGCACGGCCCTCGCCCGCGTCGCGGCCGTCCGCACCGAGGCCGTCGACGGCAAGGGCACCGCCCTCGCCGCCCACCAGGCCTACAGCGGCGTCCTCACCGAACTCCTCGCCCCCGGGGGCCGGCTCGCCGAGCAGACGCCGCCGCGCGCCGAGGCCGCCCTCACCACCACCCGCCCGCTCGCCCCGCTGGGCCAGGCCGTGGAGCAGGCCTCGGCCACCCGCGGACTGCTGCTCGCCGCGCTGGCCGTCCCCCGCGGCGACCAGCCCCCGGGCTCGGCCGCGGTCGACGAACTCACCACCGCCGCGCAGCGTTCGCGCGTACGGGAAATGGCCGCACTCGACGACTTCGCGCGGGCCGCGCGGCCCGACGTGCGCCAGACCCTCACCGCCACCGTCACCGGCCCCGAGGTCAAGACGGCCGACGACTTCCTCAAGCGGCTCACCGACCGGCCCACCCTGACGCCGGCCGACCGCAAGACCGACGGCGCCGCCGTCGGCAGCGCGCTCACCGCCCGCATCGACCGGATGCGGACCGTCGAAGCCACCCTCGCGGGCCAGCGGGCCTCCGCCCTGGCCTCCCTGCGCGACGACGACGTGACCCGGCTCGAAACCCTCGTCGCCCTCCTGGGCCTGCTCTTCCTGGTCGCCGTCGGCGTCACGACCGCCGTCGCGCGCTCGCTGACCCGGCCGCTGTCGGTACTGCGGCGCGGCGCGGCCCGGCTGGCGACGCCGGAGGGCTCGGTGGAACCGGTGCGGTTCACCGGCCGCAACGACGAGTTCGCCGAGGTCGTGCGGCACCTGAACGCGGTCCGCGACCAGACGGTCTCCCTGCACACCCGGATCGCCGGACTCGACGCCGACCGCCGCCGGATCATCGGCCGCAACGAGGCGCTGACCGCCGGCCGGGACGTGCTGGAGGAGGAGCTGAACAAGCTGCGGGCGGGACTGGAGGAACACCGCCGCGTCATGTCGACGACCTCCGTCTCGCTGTCGCTGCGGACCCTGGGCCTGGTCGAGCGCCAGCTCGCCGTCATCGAGGAGCTGGAGTCCAAGGAACAGGACCCGGACCGGCTCGCGACCCTCTTCAAGCTCGACCACCTGGCGACCGTGATGCGCCGCCACAACGAGAACCTGCTGGTCCTGGCCGGGCAGGAACACGGCCACGGCCAGGTGCTGCCGGTACCGCTGGTCGACGTGATGCGGGCCGCCGTCAGCGAGATCGAGCGCTACGAGCGCGTCGACCTCGCGGCGCTGCCCTCGTACACCCAGGTCGCGGGGCACGCGGCCGACGACCTCTCGCACGTGCTCGCCGAACTGCTGGAGAACGCGACGACGTTCTCGCCGCCGGACGTCAAGGTGAAGGTGTCCGGCTGGACGCTGGACTCCGGCGACGTGGTGCTGTCCGTCGTGGACGAGGGCATCGGGGTCACCGGGGACCGGCTGGAATCGCTGAACTCCCGGCTGTCCACGCCCGAGGCGTACGACGAGGAGCCCGAGGCCGACCACGGCCTGGGCCTCGGCCTGTACGTGGCCGGACGCCTCGCGGCCCGGCACGGGGTCACCGCGGAGCTGCGCGCCGGCCGGCACGGCGGCACCGAGGCCCTCGTGGTCGTCCCGGCCGCGCTGCTGCCCGCCACCCCGCCGGTCTCCCCGGTCCACACCCTGGCCACGCCGGGCGCACCCGCGTTGCACCTCCCGGGCGTGATCGCGGAAGCCAACGAGAACACCCTCCAGCCGCGCCGCCGAGGCACCCACGCCGCCCCGGACCCCACCGCCGAGGCCACGCCCGACGCCGCTGCCGCCGACGCGGTCGCGGTGGCGGTCGCGGTGGCGGAGCCTGCCGATCCGGCTGCGCCCGCCGCCGACGTCGCCGCCGCGGAGCCTGCCGTCCCCGCTTCCCCGGCTGCCGAAGAGCCCGCCGCCGAGGCTTCCGACACCGCCGTCACCTCTCCCGACACGGAGCCGGAGACGGCCTTCCCCGTGCCCGCCGGCACGGTGGCCCCGGTGACCCTGGCCGAGGCCCTCGCGGGCCCCGCCCTGCCGGCCGACGCGGAGGCCCCCGCCGGGACGGCACTGCCCCCGGCCGAGCAGATCTTCACGGCCGCGCCGCCTTCGGAGGACGCCCCGGCAGGGGGCGACCGCGCCGCGGAGGCCACCGCGGAGGACGCCTGCGCAGAGCCGGACCGCACGGCCGAGCCCCCGGCGGCGGACACGCCCGCAGGGCCGGACCTCACCGCCGAGCCCCCCGCAGGGGACACCGCGGGGGAGCCGGTCCCCGAGCCCCACTCCCACACCCCCGCCGAAGGCAACTGGCTGCCCCGTCAGGGCAGTCACCCCGCAGACCCCGCCGACGCCGTCACCGACAAGGGTCTGCCGAAGCGGACCCCGCGCACCGTCACCGCCGGGCGCGCGGACGACGTACGGCCGCCCGAGCCACCGCGCCGGATCGACGCCGACGAACTCCGGCGCCGGCTCGGCGGTTTCTACCAGGGAGCCCAGGACGGGCGACGCGTCGTCGCCGCCGAGCTCGCCCAGGACCAGGCGCAGGCGCAGGAGCAGGGGCACGGGCAGGGGCACAGCAAGACCGACCAGGGGGACACCGCACAGGAGGCACGCACATGACCGCGCCCAGTACGTACGGACTGAGCACCCAGGCCCGCAACCTGCAGTGGCTGCTGACCGACCTGGTCGAGGAGGTACCCGGCGTCAACTCCGTCGCCGTCGTCTCCTCGGACGGGCTGCTGCTCCTGTCCTCCGACCCCGCGACGGTCGGCGCGGGCGATCCGCCGGCCGAAGCCAGGCCGAAGGGCCCGCGCGGCGCGTCCGCCGACCTCGCCACCATCGTGTCGGGTCTCGGCAGCCTCACCACCGGCGCCGCGGCCCTCATGGAGAGCGGCTCCGTCAAGCAGACCATGGTGGCGATGGAGCACGGTTCCGTCTTCGTCATGGCCATCAGCGACGGATCACTGCTGGGCGTGCACGCCACCCCCGACTGCGACATGAGCGTCGTCGCCTACCACATGGCCCTGTTCGTCGGACGCGCCGGCCACGTCCTGACCCCCGAAGTCCGCAGTGAGCTGCGCCAGTCGATGGAGAACACCTCGTGAGGAGTACGGCCTCCGACCGGCTGCCGATACGCGGCGCCGACCGCCGCCCCGCCCGCGTCCGCCCGTACTCGCTCACGGGCGGCCGCACCCGCTTCACGCAGGTCCTGAACGTCGAGACCTTCGTCGCCGCGCTGGAGACGAAGGCCTCGGAGCCGCAGAAGCCCGACCGCATGCCCGAGATGCCCGCCATCGTCGAGGTCTGCCGCCGCATGCGCACGATCGCCGAGATAGCCGCGCTGCTGAAACTGCCGCTCGGCGTGGTCCGCGTGCTCGTCAGCGACCTCGCGGACCAGGGCCGGCTGCGGGTCTACGGCACCGGCCACGGCACGGGCCGTCCCGAACGCGCGCTGCTCGAAAGGGTGCTCAGTGGTCTCCGCCGTCTCTGATCAGCCGGTACCGCCGGCCGTGGACGACGAGCCCGTCCAGCCCTGGCAGTACGACCGTTCCCGTGCCCCCGTCGCCGTCAAGGTGCTGGTCGCCGGCGGCTTCGGCGTCGGCAAGACCACCTTCGTCTCCTCCGTCTCCGAGATCACCCCGCTGCGCACCGAGGCGGTGATGACCCAGGCCAGCGTCCCCACCGACGACCTGTCCGGCACCCCGGACAAGAACACCACCACCGTCGCGATGGACTTCGGCCGCGTCACCCTCGACGACGACCTCGTCCTCTACGTCTACGGGACCCCGGGCCAGGAGCGGTTCTGGTTCATGTGGGACGACCTGGTGCGCGGGGCCATCGGCGGGCTCGTGCTGGCCGACACCCGCCGGCTGCGCGACTGCTTCCCGGCCCTCGACTACTTCGAGAGCTGCGGGCTTCCGTACGCCGTCGCCGTCAACCACTTCGAGGGCTCGCAGTCGTACGAGCCCGAGGACGTGCGCGAGGCGCTCAGCGTCCCGCCCCACGTACCTGTCGTGATCATGGACGCGCGGCGTCGGCACACCGTGGTCGAGTCCCTGCTGGCCCTGGTGGGCCACGCCCTCGACACGACTCCCGAATAGGCCCGCGGGCCCCGTGACCCGCGGGCCCGCAGGCCCGCGCGCCCGTATCCCCGTGTCCCGTAAGCCCGTAGCCCCGTACTCCCCCCGAATCGAGAACGTGAGATGCGCAAGATACTCGTCGTCGGAGCCGGTCAGTCCGGTCTCCAGCTCGCCCTCGGCCTCCAGTCGAAGGGGTACGAGGTCACCCTCATGTCCAACCGGACGGCGGACGAGATCCGCACCGGCCGGGTGATGTCGACGCAGTGCATGTTCGACACGGCGCTCCAGCACGAGCGCGACCTCCGGATCAACTTCTGGGAGCAGCACGCCCCGAAGATCGAGGGCCTCGGCGTCTCCGTCGCCGGCCCCGACGCCGGCCGAGCCGTCGACTGGCTGGGCCGCCTCAAGGGGTACGCGCAGTCCGTCGACCAGCGCGTGAAGATGGCCGGCTGGCTGGACACCTTCGCGCAGCGCGGCGGGCAGCTGGTCATCCACGGCGCGTCCGTCGCCGACCTCGACTACTTCTCCCGTACGTACGACCTGGTGCTGGTCGCCGCCGGCAAGGGCGAGCTGGTGTCGATGTTCGGGCGGGACGCCGCGCGCTCCCCGTACGACGCGCCGCAGCGCGCGCTGGCCGTCTCGTACGTGCACGGGCTCGGGCCGCGCGCCGAGCACCCGGAGACGGAGGCCGTGCGCTGCAACCTCGTCCCGGGCGTGGGCGAGCTGTTCGTGATGCCGACCCTGACGACCTCGGGCCGGGCGGACATCCTGTTCTGGGAGGGCCTCCCGGGCGGTCCGGTGGACGCGTTCAACGGGATCAAGGACCCGGCGGAGCACCTGGCGCTCACGCTGGAGCTGATGGAGAAGTTCACGCCGTGGGAGTACGCGCGGGCGACGAAGGTGGAGCTGACGGACGCGGGCGGGACGCTGGCGGGACGTTACGCGCCGGTGGTCCGCAACCCGATCGGGCGGCTGCCCGGCGGCGGACTGGTGCTGGGCGTCGCCGACGTGGTCGTCGCCAACGACCCGATCACCGGCCAGGGATCGAACTCCGCGGCCAAGTGCGCGGCCTCGTACCTCTCCTCGATCCTCATGCACGAGGAGAACCCGTTCGACGAGGCGTGGATGAAGGCGACCTTCGACAAGTTCTGGTTCACCACGGGCAAGCCGGTGACCCAGTGGACCAACGCCATGCTGGGCGTCCCGCCGGAGCACGTGCTCAACCTGATCGGCGCGGCCGGGCAGCTGCAGGCGGTGGCGGATCGATTCGCCAACGGCTTCGACAACCCGGCCGACTTCGACGCGTACTTCTACGACCCCGAGGACGCGGCGGACTACGTGGCGGAGGTCGCCTCGTCGGTGGCCGCCTCCTCGGCGGCCCCGGCCGCGGGGGCCTCCTCCGACGAGTAGCCGCTGTCGCCGTCCCCCGCCGTGCCCGCCGTGCCCGTCGCGTCCGCCCCGGGCAGCGGCGGGGGAGCGAACTCCGCGAGCGGGGTGCCGCCGGGGTCCGGGCGTACGGCGCCGAGCAGCGGATTCGCGGCGAGGGGAGACACCTTCACCTTCGCCCCCGGCCGCGGCGCCTGGATCACCTTGCCCTCGCCCACGTACAGGGCCACGTGCGTGGCCTTCGGGAAGTAGACCACCAGGTCGCCCGGGCGGAGCTGGTCCAGCGGCACCTTCGGCAGCTGCGCCCACTGCTCCTGGCTGGTCCGCGGGATGGTGCGCCCGGCGTGCGCCCAGGCCTGCGAGGTGAGCCCGGAACAGTCGAAGGACCCCGGGCCCTCGGCGCCCCAGACGTACGGTTTGCCGATCTGGGCCGCCGCGTAGGTGAGGGCGGCCCCCCCGGCGGCCGTGGGGGTGCCCGTACGCGCGGGCAGCCGGCCCGAATCCAGCAGAGCGCGCTGCGCGGTCGCGGTGTTCTTGTCCTCCTGCTCCCCGAGCCGGGTCAGCTGCTCGGGGGTCAACGAGGCGAGCACCCGCTCGACTTCCTTGAGCTGCGCCGCGACCTCGTCCTTGTGGAGCTTCTGCCGCGCCGCCAGCGTCTGCCGCGCGTCCAGCGCCTTGCGGGCCCGTACGGCGAGTTCGTCGGCCTTCTTCTCGCCCCGCGCGAGCCGGCCCAGTACGCCGGCCCGCCGCGCGCCCTCGCGGGCGGTGAGCAGACGCTGGTCCAAGGCGGCCTGGGGGGTGCCGGCGAGCAGCATCCGGGCGTACGGGGAGAGGCCCCGGGTGCCCTGGTACTGCTCCCGGGCCAGCTTTCCGACCAGGGCCCGCTCGGCGTCGAGGGCGGTACGGGCCCGGCCGAGGTCGGCGGCGCGCTGCCGCTCCTCCTCCTGGCCGGCCTTGAGGGCGACCTCCGTGGCGTTGTACGCCTCGGTGGCCTCCTCCGCCTTCTGGTACAGCCCCTGGAGACGGGTGAGCAGGACCCCGACGGACTCCGCCTCGGGTCGGGCGGGCTCGGCGCCGGCCCGCGGGACCGGACCGGCGACGAGGAGCACTGCGGCGATGCAGGCGGCGCGAAGCGGCCGATGTGACATGGGATCACCTCCGAGGCGGCCGATGCTGCCACGCCCGGTATGACAAATCACCCAACGGAGCGGCCGGTCGCGGACCGGCCACCCGGTTGGGGGAGCCGTCCACCAGCACGCCTGCCGAGCCCCCCGCCGCAGAACCACCCACCCGCGGTCAGCGCCGGAGCGCCTCGGCCCGGGGCCAGCGGCGGAGCCCGGGGGTCAGCGGCGGAGCCCGGGGGTCAGCGGCGGAGCGCCTCGGCCGGCTGGATGCTCGCGGCGCGCCACGCCGGGTAGAGCCCGGCGAGGAGGCCCGTGACCAGGCCGATCGCCGGCGCCGCGGCGACCGTGCCCAGGTGGATGACCGGCGTCCAGTCGCGGGCGACGGCGACACCCACGACGGTCATGGTTCCCAGGGAGGTGCCGACCAGGCCGCCGAGGGTGCCCAGGGCGCCGGACTCGGCGAGGAACTGGAAGGTGACGTGCCGCCCCCGCGCGCCGAGCGCACGGCGCAGACCGATCTCGCCCGTGCGCTCCAGGACGGCGACCAGCGTGGTGTTGGCGATGCCGACCGCCCCGATCACCAGACAGATGGTGGCCAGCAACAGGAACAGCTGATTGAGGTCGGAGGTGACGCTGCCGCGCAGCGTCTTGGGGTCCGGCGGCGGGATCACTTTGAGGTATTCGGGGTGGTCGGGGCGCAGGGCGAGGGCCGCTTCTCCGGCGACCTGGGTGGCCGCGCCCAGCTCGGTGGAGACGAGCATCTTGGCGCGGTTGCCGGCGCCGGGCCCTCCCCAGATCTTCTCCGCCGCGCTGGAGGGGATGACCACGGAGAGCAGGAGGTCGGCCTTGCGGTCCACGTCGTCGACGATGCCGATGACGGTGAAGGGCTGCCCCTCGATGAAGACGGCGGGGCCGGTCTCCAGGGTGGTGATCCCGAGACGGGAGGCCATGCCGGAGCCGATGACGGCGACCTGTTCACCGCGGTCACCGGCGAAGCGGTCGAAGGTGCGGCCGGTCTTCAGCCGGGTCCCCGCCGCCGCCAGGACGCCGGGGGAGGCGGCCACCACCTGCATCTGCTGGGCGGGCGCGTCGACACCCGGGGGCGCGGAGCGGACCGAGGCCCCACGCAGGGATACGGTCCAGTACACGCCGGCCGCCTTGACCCCGTTGAGGGCCCCTACGCGGAGGTCGGCATCGGGCGGGAAGGCGTTCGGGGTGATGACACCCCTGGTGGCGTCGCCCTCTCCCGCAGTGTCCTCGACGTTGACCTCGGTGGCCGTCAGCTCGTTGAACCGGGCGTCGATCTGCGAGGACGTGGTCGCGGTCAGACCGAGGATGGCCACGAAGGTGCCCACACCGAGGATCGTGCCCAGAGCGGTCAGCGCCGAGCGGGCCGGGCGCTGCAACACCCCGGCGAGGGACTCGGAGAGCAGGTCGGCCGCGGAGAAACGGGACGGGGGAATCCCCCGGGTGCGGCGGCGGGTGATCGCTCTCATGTGCCCACCCGCACCGTCTCGCTCAGTACGCCGTCGCGGATGGAGACGGTCCGCTGCCCCCGCCGCGCCACCTGAAGGTCATGGGTGATGACGAGGACCGTCATCCCGTCCGCGTGCAACTCGTCCAGGAGTTCCAGGATCGAGCCCGCGGTGACGGTGTCCAGGTTTCCCGTCGGCTCGTCGCACAGCAGCAGCGAGGGCTCGGCCACCAGCGCGCGGGCGATCGCGACGCGTTGCCTCTCGCCCCCGGACAGCCGCGTGGGCAGGGCGTCGATGCGGTGCCCCAGGCCCACGCGGACCAGGGCCGCGCGGGCTCGACTGCCGCGCTCCTTGCGCGGGGTGCCGTTGTAGACCATCGCCAGCATCACGTTCTCCAGTGCCGAGCGGTGCGGCAGCAGGTGGAACGCCTGGAACACGAACCCGATCCGCTGCCCGCGCAGCGCGGTGCGGTCCGCGTCCCGCAGGGTCCCGGTGTCGATGCCGTCGAGGAGGTAGCGGCCCGAGGTGGGTGCGTCGATCATCCCCACCACGTTCAGGAAGGTCGACTTCCCGGAACCGGAGGGGCCCACGATGGTGGCGTACTCGCCCCTGGCGAGGGTCAGTTCGCAGTCCTTGAGCGCGGCGACCGGGGGCGGCCCCGGGTACGTCAGCCCCACGTGCTCCAGACGGATGACGGGTGGGGCCGTACCGGAATCCGTACCGGGACCCGTACCGGAATCCGCGTAAGGCTCCGTGCCGGTCTTGGAGAGGAAGCTCACCGGCTCGACCTCGCACCCGCACCCGCGCCGGCGCCGGACTTCTCGCCCACGAGGACCTTCTCGCCCTCGGCCAACTGCCCGCCCGCGGCCGCCGAGACCTCGACGAACCCGTCGGCCGACATCCCCGGGGTCACCTCCACCCGGCGTCGCGTGCCGTCGCCGGCCACCACGGTCACCGACGTGCGGCCGTCGGCTCCCGCGGAGATCGCCGAGACCGGCGCCGCGAGGACCGGCCCCGAGGAGGCCGCCGCCTCCACCGTCACGCGCACGTCCTGGCCCGCCAGTGCGACGTCCAGCGCGCCGTCGGGCTTGACGATCATCAGGTAGCCCTGGGCGGAGCCGGCGGCCCCGCCGCCCTGCGCGCCGTCCTGCCCGCCGCCCGGAGCCGGCGGCGGGGCCGGGGCATCCGCCACCGACAACACCGTGCCGCTCGCCGTCACACCGCTCAGCTCGGACAGGACCTGCACCTTCTGGCCCGGCCGGACCATGCCCTTCTCGTGCTGGGCCAGCATGCCGCGTACCACCAGGTCCCCGGCGGAAACGGTGAGCAGCTTTTCCCCCACCGTGGCCCCCACGGCCGCGGTCACGGCGTCCACCCTCGCCGGGAAGCCCTTGAGGAAGACCACCTCGCCTGCGGGAACCATCGGCCCGGCCGCCGCCTGTACTTCGCTCAGCTTGGTCCTGGCCTTCGTCAGGTCCTGCGCCGCGTAGTCCATCGTCCGCCGGGCCTCCTTCACCGGATCCGCGCCACCGCCACCGCCGGAGGCGGTACCGCCCGTGGCCGCACCGGTCTTCGGGTCGGGGGACCTGCCGGCCGCGGGCCCGGCGGCGGAGCCCTCCGTGGCGCCCGGCGCGGGGGTGGCCTGCCCGGCCGCCCCGCTCTTCGCCCGTTCCCATGATTCCTTGGCCGCGGTGAACGCCCGGTCCGCCTGCGTGACGGCGGTCTGCGCGCCCTCCACCTGCTCCTTGTCCTGGGGGCCGGCGGGAACGACGTCGTAGCCGATCGCGGCGTAGAAGGCCTGCACCGCCGCCTTCGTACCGGGACCGAACGTCCCCTTGGCGTCCGAGCCCGTCTTGTGTCCGAGCGCGGCCAGCGCCTGCTGCAACTGCGCCACGTCCTGCCCGGTCGCTCCCGGCTTCAGGTCCCGGTACACCGGCAGGGTGCCCTGGAGGGCGAACACGGGACGCCCGGAGGTCTCCACGAGGACCTTGCCCGGGGCGACGGTCTCCCCGGCCTTCACGTTCACCTTGGTCACCACGGGCTTGGCGCCGCCACCGGCCGCGCCCGCTGCCGCCCCGGTCACCTGCACCGACTGGTCCGCGGTGACCGTCCCCCTGATCGTCACCGTGTCCTTCAGCACCCGCTTCTCCAGCGCAGCCGAGAGCACCGAAGGAGCGGGCGCCGACTTGTCCGCGGCGGCCTGTGCCGGGGACTTGATGAACGAACCCACGCCGACCCCGGCCGCGGAGAACAGGGCGGCGGCCACCACCACGGCCCCGAGCACCTTGCGGCGCCGGTTTATACCCGACGACGCCGGTGGATCGTTGCCTTCGGCCGCCGGCATCGCCATCAGCTCCGGCTGCCCGTCCACCGGGTGCCGCGTCACGTCATTGGCGTCAGGCTCCATCAAGATCCCCTCCCTGACCAGTGTTCACTTCGCGTCGGGCGACTGGTCGCCCGCAATGGAGACGGAGCCCGCGTCGTACGGTCCGGCTCGCCGGATCCCTACTGCTTGCCCCGCAGGACCTCGTTCGCCCTTTCGAGCACCTGGGTCCACTCGCCCTGGCCTTCGCGGAGCTTCTCCGCGTCGCTCTCGATGAGGCCCTTCTGGTAGGCGGCCGTCACGACCGCCCTGATCTGGACGTACTGCGTCACGCGCTTACAGGTGGCATCCGCTGCCGCCGCGGTCTTCTCCTGGGTCGAGGAGGGCACGCCGCCCTTGCCCAGCAGGACCTTGTCGGTGGCCGCCGCCATGGGGTCGGGGTAGGTGAAGCCGGCGTCCTTCATGCACTTGCTCCACTCGGCGTTCACCGCTCGTACGCGGCTGTCGTTCATCGACCTGGCGTGGGCCTTGTCCTGGAGCCCGCGAACGTACTGGTAGGCCGCCTCGGACTTCGACGTGGAAAGCCGCTGCCGGCTCTTGCCCTCGCAACCGAGTTCCTTCTTCTGCGGGTTGCCGAAGTACGCGGCCACGGCAGCGCTGGACAGCTCGGCCGGAGGGGGCGTGTTCGCCTGACCGGCGGCCTCCGCAGACGGGGGCACCTCGTATCCGTGGAGCTTGGCCCACTCGAGGTCGATCACGCCGTACTCGGCCTCGGTCGGAAGATTGACGCCCTGCTCCCGCGGCTGGCCGGGCCAATCCACGCCCTGCTCCTTCATGCATTCCCGATCCAGAATATCGAGGGCACGGAACAGCTGCACTCGGTCGGCCTGGGGAATGTACGCATCCAAGGGCATGGACAGGGTTCCGCCGGGACGAAGGGCGGCTCCTCCGATATCGAAGCTGATCGGCTTGGAGGGATCTCCCGGTGCTCCGACAACGCCCGACGGGATGGAGGGCTCCTCGATCTCGTCCTTCTTCGTCTTCCCGGTCCCGCCGCATCCGGCGATTGCGATCGAGGCGACAAGAAGGGGAATTGCGTAATGACGGGACTTCGCCCTCATTGTCGAGCGCCTTTCGTGGGAGTTCATTCGTGAATTGTGTCCATTTCCATCCGGAGTCCAGAGGATAGCACTCGTGATCTTGTGCGTCGCGGAGGTTTACGCCGTGGTGGCCGTGTCGACTCCCCAGTTCGAAGGGGCAGTTGCGTGAGCATACGGTGCCACTGGTACGCCAGATCGCCGGAAAATATGCCTGATGGGATGATGCGGCCCATAGCGGACAAACCATCCTTATTTGCGAGGACGGAAAAACGGATTCATAGCGTCCGCGGCGCGTTCCCCCTGGTTAAAACGATCTTGCTGGCGTGGGATGGTCGTGCTAAATTCCCGAAGCGTTCCAGGGGCCTTTCTTGCGAGGTCCCAATCGATCCACAACAAGCGGGGGTATTTCGGATGGTTGCGAAGCGAGTTCTGTCGGCTGTCGGCACAATGGCGGCCGCGTCGACGCTCATAATCGGAGTGGCAAGCTCCGCTACGGCTGTCGAGGCCGGGCAGGTTTCATGGGAGAACGTGGCCACGGGAAAGTGTCTCCTGCACAATGGCAGCAACCCTTACACGGGGCAGTGCTGGAGCAATAACCTGTGGGTTGACACGCGCACCGATGACGGCGTGACCTGGAATGAAACGAACGCCACCCAGGGCAAGAACCTCGACAGTGATGCGAGTGGCGACGTGTACGAGCTGGCGCCCAACTACAACAACTGGCAGCGCTGGTACGAGCTCAAGGACTCCAAGGGCTGGTACCTCCAGAACAAGGCGACCGGTCGCTGCCTCGACAGCAACAGCGGGGGCGATGTCTACGCCCTCGGCTGCAACGGCGGCAACTACCAGCACTGGAAGTAGTTCACTCCGGCTCGTGGTGCCCCCGGTGCCACGAGCCGTAGCGCCGTGGTCTCCACAGCCGCCGTGGCGGTCGCCCTCACCGCACCGTCCGGATCCAAGGACGGGCCGAGTGGGGCGGCCGTTCCGGCGGCGCCGCGGCCATTTCCGCCGACGGGAGGCCGTCCTCGCGGAGGCGTGCCCCGCCCCAGGGCGCAACAGGGCCGACAAGTTCGGCCCCGGCGTGACCTGCGCGGCCCCCGTGCCGGCTGGACCACCTGGCGCTGCGATTCGTCTGCGAGACGGCGGGAGTTGCGCCGCCGAGTCCGTCCGTCCCCGGGTGCGTCCACCCGGCCGTGGCGGGCCTCGCACTCGCCGCCGCCGTCTGCGCGGTCTGGCCCCGCGCGGCGTCAGCCGCGCAGGAGGCGGGCCTTGGCCTTCCCGAACTCCTCCGGGGTCAGCAGGCCCTCGCGGGCCAGGTCGGCCAGTTGCCGCAACTCCGCCACCAGCGGAGTCGACGCGGTCGGCGCCGGGCTCGGTGGCGGGCTCGTCGGCAAGCCCGCCCGGATGCCTTCCTCTTCTCCCGCCGCGCCCTGCTCCGCACCCTGCGCGGCGTCCACCGGCTCCGGCTCCTCCTCCGGTTCCGCCTGCGGTCCGCCCGGGGCCTCCGCGGCCCGGACCGCCCGAGCCGGCAGGTCCCCGCGCGCCGCCCCGCCGCCCGGGCCGACCGCGCCCGTCGTGTCAGCCGCCGCCCCCGCCGCCCGGGCCAGCAGGCCCCGTAGGAGCGGGTGCCCCGCCGGCCGCTGCGCCGGCCGGACCGTCAGTCCCATCGGCCGGATGAACATCAGGCCACCCCCGCCCGGTGGTCCGCCGGGACCCGGTCCGGCGGGATGCGGACCGAGCCGACGATCCGCCCGCCCGCCGCCCGTACGGCGAGCGCCGCGTCCTCGGCCCAGACGTGCTCGACGAGCAGCAGCAGCGCGCAGCTCCCGCGCTCCAGCAGACCCGCCGCCTCCTCCACGTCCTCCGGTCCGATCAGGCGTGCCACGTCCCGCCCCGTCAGCAGTCCGTGCAGTTCCACGAACTCGTCGAACTCCGCCGCGAGCACCTCGCCCGAGGCGGTCCTCGTCGCCACGAGACCGTCGATCAGCCGGACCACCCCGGTCTTGCGCAGCCCCATCACGGCCTCGATCGCCGGGACCCGCAGCTGCTCCTCCGGGAAGGCGAGGACGATGAATTCCACGGGTCCCATACGCCTCGGCTCCTCACGCGTGACCGTTTTTGACGACTCTTCGGCACACTATGACATAAGCGGACATACCATCCGTCTGCTTGCTACGTTTCGCGTATGACCGCTCTGACGGCGAAGGTGACGGAGCCCGCGCCCCCGCCCCCCGACGCCCGCGCCCCCAAGCGCCGCGGCGTCGAGCTGACGCTCCTCGCCGGCGCCGTCCTGGTCTGCGTCCTCGGCCACCTCTACGTCGGCCTCGCCACCACCGGCCACACCCCCCGCCTCGCCGCCCGGTACGCCGGCGGGCTCGCCGCCGCCGCGCTCCTCGCCCACCTCGCCGTCCGCATCAGGGCCCCGTACGCCGATCCGCTCGTCCTGCCGATCGCCGTCCTGCTCAACGGCCTCGGGCTCGTCCTCATCCAGCGCCTCGACGCGACCACCCCAGGCCACCTCACCGCCGGCGACCAGCTCCGCTGGTCCGCCCTCGGTCTCGCACTGTTCGTCCTCGTCGTCGTCCTGCTGCGCGACCACCGCGTGCTCCAGCGCTACGCGTACCTGTCGGTGGCCGCCGCCCTCGTCCTGATGCTGATCCCTGTCTTCTTCCCGGCGGTCAACGGCGCGCACATCTGGATCCGGTTCGCCGGACTCTCCTTCCAGCCCGGGGAGTTCGCCAAGATCCTGCTCGCCGTGTTCTTCGCCTCCTACCTCGCCGCGAACCGCACCGCCCTCGCCCTCACCGGCCGCCGGCTCTTCTGGAAGCTGCGCCTGCTCCCCGGCCGCGTCCTCGGCCCGATCCTCGCGATCTGGCTGCTCAGCGTCGGCCTGCTCGTCCTGGAGCGCGACCTGGGGACCTCGCTGCTGTTCTTCGGACTGTTCGTGATCATGCTGTTCACCGCCACCGGACGGATCGGCTGGATCGCGATCGGGCTGCTGCTCGCCGCCCTCGGCGCGTACGCCGTCGGGACCTTCGAACCGCACGTGCACGGCCGCGTGAACGACTGGCTGAATCCTTTCGCCTCCATCGAGCGCGGCGAAGGCCCCGGCCAGCTCGCCCAGTCCCTCTTCGCCTTCGGCGCCGGCGGCCTGCTCGGAGCCGGGCTCGGCCACGGCCACTCCTTCCTCATCGGCTTCGCCGCCAAATCGGACTTCATCCTCGCCACCGCCGGCGAGGAGCTCGGCCTCGTCGGCCTCACCGCCCTCCTGCTCCTCTACGGACTCCTCGTGGCCCGCGGCTTCCGCGCCGGGCTCGCCCTGCGCGACCCCTTCGGCCGACTGCTCGCCACCGGGCTCGCCTCCATCGTCGCCCTCCAGGTGTTCGTGATCGCGGGCGGAGTCACCGGACTGATCCCCCTCACCGGCATGGCCATGCCCTTCCTCGCCCAGGGCGGCTCCTCCGTCGTCACCAACTGGATCATCGTCGCCCTGCTGGTCCGGCTGAGCGACAGCGCCCGCAGACCGCGCCCCACCGAGGAGCCGGCCCCGTGATCCGCTACATCCGCTGGTGCGCGTACTTCTGCGCGCTGCTCCTCGTCGCCCTGCTGGTCAACATCGCCCGCGTGCAGGTCTGGGAGTCCGCCGCCTACGGCGCGAACCCGGCCAACAAACGCCCCGCCATCGAGCGCTACGCGAAGCCGCGCGGGGACATCCTCGTCGACGGGCGCCCCGTCACCGGCTCCCGCGACAGCGGCCAGCTGCTGCGCTACGAACGGACCTACACCAACGGCCCGCTCTACGCCCCCGTCACCGGCTTCTCCTCCCAGACGTACGGGACCAGCTTCGTGGAGCGCGCCGAGGACGCGGTCCTGTCCGGCACGGACCCCGGCCTCTCGGCCTTCCCGCTCTGGTACGACCTGGCCCGCGGCCGCCCGGCCGGCGGGAACGCCGCCACCACCATCCGCTCCGGCATGCAACGGGCCGCGTACGCCGGACTCGCGGGCAAGCGCGGGGCGGTCGCCGCCGTCGAACCGGCCACCGGGAGGATCCTCGCGCTGGTCAGCAGCCCCTCGTACGATCCGGCGGAGCTGTCCGGGACGGGCGCGCGGGTGAAGGCGGCCTGGGCCCGCCTGAACGCGGACCCGGCCAAGCCGATGCTCAACCGGGCACTGCGCGAGACGTACCCGCCCGGCTCCACCTTCAAGATCGTGACCGCGGCGGCCGCCCTCGACGCGGGCGTGGTCACCGACGTGGACGCGCCGACCCGGACGCCCGATCCCTACCCGCTGCCCGGGACCAGCACCCTGCTGCCGAACGCGGCCACGGGCTGCGAGGACGCCTCGATGGCGGACGCGGTGCAGTGGTCCTGCAACACGGTGATGGCGAAGATCGGCGTCCAGGTCGGGCTGCGCGCGATGGTCGAGGCGGCCGGCCGCTTCGGTTTCAACACGGACGGCCCGCGGGT
The DNA here is from genome assembly GCF_042871845.1 of Streptomyces sp. NPDC005533. NCBI lineage: Bacteria > Bacillati > Actinomycetota > Actinomycetes > Kitasatosporales > Streptomycetaceae > Streptomyces > Streptomyces sp. NPDC005533. The sequence continues at coordinate 266,633 of NZ_JBIAJH010000006.1, forward strand.
GCCCTCCTGGGTGTCCCGCTCGAACTTCGACACCGACATGAGCCAGGACCAGCTGGCCCTCTCCGCCATCGGGCAGTTCAACACCAGGGCCACGCCGCTGCAGATGGCGATGGTCGCGGCGGCGGTCGCCAACGGCGGCGAGCTCAAGTCGCCCTACCTGGTGGAACGCACCACCCAGGACGACGGCTCCCCGGTCCGGCGCGGGGAGCAGCGCAGTCTGGGCCGGGCGATGAACCCGGCCACGGCGCTGCGGATGCAGGACCTGATGGTGAAGGTGGTGGAGAACGGGACGGGCCGCAACGCGGCGATCCCGGGCGCGGTCGTCGGCGGCAAGACCGGCACCGCACAGCACGGCGTCGGCAACGCGGGGACCCCGTACGCGTGGTTCATCTCCTGGGCCAGGGCGGAAGGCTCGCCGCTGCCGGCGGTGGCGGTGGCGGTGGTGGTCGAGGACGCGGCGGCGGACCGGGGGGACATCAGCGGCAACAGCGCGGCCGCGCCGATCGCCCGGGCGGTCATGGAGGCCGCACTACCCCACCCCTGACCCCGCCGGGCTCCGCCCCGCACCCCGCGCCTCAATCGCCGGCGAGACCGTGTTTGCGCGGCGCAGCTGGAGGGTGCGGCTTACAGATCGGGGCTCCGCCCCGGACCCCGCGCCTCAAACGCCGGCGAGGCTGGATTTGTGCGGCCCAGAGGCAGCAGGCGGGTCGGGTGGGGTGGGGGTGGGTGTGTGTCGGGGTGATCCCCGCAGGGTGCCGAACGCACTGCCGCCGAGGTGTCCGACCTGTCGTCACGTTCGGCGCCCGAGGAGACGCCCCGGCGCGCGCCCGCCCCCACCCCAACCGACCCCCACCCCGACCCCGCCCGAGCGGCGCAGCCAACGGGCGCCCGCCCCCACCACAACCGGCCCACGCGGCGCAGCCAAAGGGCGCCCGCCCCCACCCCAACCGACCCCCACCCCGCCGACCCCGCCCAGCTCCCGCCCTGGCCCCCGCTTCGACCCGAGCCCCGACTCAGGCCCGACTCCGGCCCGGCCTGGCCCCCGCCCCGGAGCCGCCCCCTCCCGCCCAGCCGCGGCACCGCATGCCGCGACCTAGCCAGAGGCGTCCCGTACCGCCGCCTCGACCTCCGCCACCCGCAGCGCCTCCTCGGCCGCGAACCGCTCCCGGTCCAGGACCTCGGCGATCTCCTCGTCCTGACTCATCAGCAGGTCCAGGTTGGAGTCGCCCATCTCGAAGACGCCCATGTCCACGTAGGCCCGCTGGAGCCGTTCCCCCCACAGCCCGATGTCCTTCACGCACGGCACGATCCGGCTGAACAGCAGCCGGCGGAACAGGTGCACGAACTCCGACTGCTCGCTGAGCTGCTCCGCCTCCTGCGCCGGGATGCCGAAGTTCTCCAGTACCTCCACGCCGAGCAGCCGGTCCCGCATCAGGTGGCAGCCCTCGATCACGAACTCCTCGCGCTCGCGCAGCTCGGCGTCCGTGAGCTGCCGGTAGTAGTCCCGCAGGGCCATCCGCCCGAAGGCCACGTGCCGGGCCTCGTCCTGCATCACGTACGCCAGGAGCTGCTTGGGCAGCGGCTTCGCCGTCGTGTCGCGGATCATGCCGAAGGCGGCCAGGGCCAGCCCCTCGATGAGCACCTGCATGCCCAGGTACGGCATGTCCCAGCGGGAGTCGCGCAGGGTGTCGCCCAGCAGTCCCTGGAGGCTGTCGTTGATCGGGTACAGCATCCCGACCTTCTCGTGGAGGAAGCGCCCGAAGATCTCCGCGTGCCGGGCCTCGTCCATGGTCTGCGTGGCGGAGTAGAACTTCGCGTCCAGGTCCGGCACCGACTCCACGATCCGCGCCGCGCACACCATCGCGCCCTGCTCGCCGTGCAGGAACTGGCTGAAGTTCCAGGCGGTGAAGTGTCGGCGCAGCTCGCCCTTGTCCTTCGCGGTGAGCTTGGCCCAGTGCCGCGTCCCGTACAGCGGCAGGGCCTCGTCGGGGGTGCCGAGCGGATCGTACGGGTCCACCTCGATGCCCCAGTCGATGCGCTTGGCGCCGTCCCACTGCTTGTCCTTGCCCTTCTGGTAGAGCGCGAGGAGCCGCTCGCGGCCGTCCTCGTACTCCCAGCTGAAGCGGGCGGAGCCGGAGGCGGGGACCTGCCAGACGGCCTCGCCCGGGTCCTCGGTGTAGAGCTCGTGCGTCGACACTGACGCCCCCTCGTCTCACGTACTGCCGTGCGGGACCGGACAGTTGGCAGGGTCACACGTTGGTAGACACGGGGTCAACAAGTCGTGCGCGGGGGATTGACGACCTTGCTGACAGGCAGTCTCATAAGCATTGACCGCCGGTAACTCGACCACGAGGTGTCCGAAACCATGACGACCGTGACCGAACGAGCCGCGCTCAGGGACGCCCTCGGCCTGCTGAAGGACCGGGAGCAGATCGCCGAGCGACTGCTCGAATCCTCGGCCAAGCACTCCTTCGACCCCGACAAGGAACTCGACTGGGACGCACCCACCGTCGAGGGCAAGTACTACTGGCCGCCCGAACTGCTCTCCCTCTACGACACGCCGCTCTGGAAGAAGATGGGGGAGGAGCAGCGCATCGACCTCTCCCGCCACGAAGCCGCGGCGCTCGGCTCCCTTGGCATCTGGTTCGAGATCATCCTGATGCAGCTGATGGTCCGGCACATCTACGACAAGTCGCTGACCAGCAACCACGTGCGCTACGCCCTCACCGAGATCGCCGACGAGTGCCGCCACTCGATGATGTTCGCCCGCATGATCAAGCAGAGCGGCAGCCCCGAGTACCCGGTCTCCCGCGTCAACCACAACCTCGCGCGGATCCTGAAGACGGTCTCCACCACCCCCGGCTCCTTCGCCTGCACCCTCCTCGGCGAGGAGATACTCGACTGGATGCAGCGCCTGACCTTCCCGGACGAGCGCGTCCAGCCGCTGGTCCGCGGCGTCACCCGGATCCACGTCATCGAGGAGGCCCGGCACGTCCGGTACGCCCGCGAGGAACTGCGCCGCCAGATGCTCACGGCCCCGCGCTGGGAGCAGGAACTCACCCGGATCAGCTGCGGCGAGGCCGCCCGCGTCTTCTCGCTGGCCTTCGTGAACCCGGCCGTCTACGACAACGTCGGCCTGGACCGCCGCGAGGCCGTCGCCCAGGTCAGGGCCAGCGGCCACCGCCGCGAGGTCATGCAGACCGGCGCGAAGCGGCTCACCGACTTCCTCGACGACATCGGCGTGCTGCGCGGGGTCGGCCGGAGGCTGTGGAAGAGCTCGGGGCTGCTGGCGTAGGCCGTACCGGGCGGCCGGCGCGCACGGTGACGGGCGCGGTGTCGGGTCGGCGCCGGGCGGTGGAGATGGCCCGGACCGGGCCCGGCCGGCGCCCGTGCGGCTACCCTGCGGTCATGACCGTACGCGCCTACCGCAGGCTCAGCGTCGAGGAGCGACGAGCCCAACTCCTCGACGCGGCCCTCTCGCTGTTCGCGCACCGGGCGCCGGAGGAGGTCTCGCTGGACGACGTCGCGGAGGCCGCCGGGGTCTCGCGCCCGCTCGTCTACCGCTACTTCCCGGGCGGCAAGCAGCAGCTCTACGAGGCGGCCCTCCGCTCGGCGGCGGACCTCCTCGAACTCTGCTTCGCCGAACCCCAGCAGGGCCCGCTGACCCAGCGCCTGGCGCGGGCCCTGGACCGCTACCTCGCCTTCGTCGACGAGCACGACGCCGGCTTCGCCGCGCTCCTCCAGGGCGGCAGCGTCGTGGAGACCTCCCGCACGACGGCGACGGTGGACGGCATCCGCCGGGCCGCCGCGGACCAGATCCTCGTCCACCTGGGCGTCGCGGCCCCCGGCCCCCGGCTGCGCATGATGGTCCGTACGTGGATCACGGCGGTCGAGGCGGCCTCCCTGATCTGGATCGACGAGGGCAAGCAGCCCGAGGTCGAGCGGCTCCGGGACTGGCTGCTGGACCAGTTCATCGCCCTGCTGACGGCCACCGCGGCCACCGACCCGGAAACCGCGGCGGCCGCGCGGGCCGCGCTGGCGCTGGAATCGGCCGACGGGCCCGTCGGGGTGCTGGCCCGCCGCGTGATCCCGGTGGTCTCCGAGGCCGCCCACCTGCTGTGACACTGGTGGGGTGAGAAGCCAACCGACCCCGTTCGAGGGCGGCCCGATGGACGGCCGGGTCCTCCCGGTCCTCCTCGGCCTGACCGGACACCCCCCGAAGTGGTACGAGATCCCCGTCCCGGTGCCGGACGGGCCGCCGACGGTGCTGCTGTACGAACGCGTGCCGGCCGGGTACTCGAAGCGCCTGGGCCTCCAGAAGGGCTGGAAGTACGAGTTCCGCCCCTCGGGCCACAAGCCGAAGCTCCGCTGGCCCTGGACCAAGGCCCCCCGCCCCTGACCCCGCTCCGGGTCGGGTCGAGGCCGGGCCGGACGCGGCTGATCGGGGTCGGCTCGGGTCGGGCCGGGCCGCTTCGGCTCCACCAGGCCGGGCACGTCTTGGTCGGCCCACGGTAGGCGCCGGGCGCGCGCCGGTGCGTCTCCTCGGGCGCCGAACGTGACGAGGGGTCGGAGGGCTCGGCGGCCGTGCGTTCGACGCCCTGCGGGGATCACCCCGACACACACACCCGGCCCCGACCGCGCCCCTCCGGCACGGGCCGTGTCGGGCGGCAGGAAGGTTGCCTGGTCGGGCCACGGTCGGCGCCGACGAGCACACCCGGCACGGCCGCCGGCGAGCACCCCATCACGGACCCGGGCCGGGGCCGCGGTTCGCCGGGCCCTGCGCAGCCGCACCGGCACCCGCGCCCGCGGGCGCCCGTACGATCTGCTCGCGCGTCGGCAGCATCGTGAGCTGCTTCTCGTCCCAGGACCAGGCGGTGATCAGCTCGTAGCCGCGGTTCCCGCTGGGCCCCCGCAAGACCACGTCCCGCCCGGCCAGTTCCACCGAGATGACGCTCTGCGTGGTCGCCATGATCCGGTCGAGTCGTCCGTCCGGGTCCGCGGTGTACACCCGTACGGACATCATCTGGTCGGGGAGTTCGATGCCGACGATCAACTCGTCCTTGCCGTTGCCCGTGAGGTCCCGGTAGTACGGCGTCAGCACCGGGCACGCCTCGGGTTCCGCGTCCCCGCCGTCCCCGCCCTCCCCGGCGTCCCCTTCCCCCGCGCACGCCCTGATCGCGTCCGCCGTCCCGGGCGGCATCCCGTCGGCGCCGGCGTCGGCGTTCGGGTGGGCCCGCAGCTCCGCCTGGACGAGGGCCACCGGATCGACGCCGTGCACGTCCTGGTCGTGCACGGGCGGGATGCCCTTGACGTACTCGGGCGGGGCCCCGCCCGGATCGGCGGGCGGTACGGTCGCCCCCGTACGGTCGGGCCACAGGTGGACGGGCCCGCTCGCCGCCGGCGTGGCGCCGGCCGCGACCAGCCCGCCGGCCTCACCGCAGCCGGCCAGCAGGGGAAGCAACGGAAGCAGGGCTGCGGCGGGCAGGGCGCGGAGTCGGGGTCCCGACGGGCGAAGCCTGTTCACAGCTCCCCGCGCCCTCCTCTCCGCGTGACGCGCCGACCGACCCCGACCGACCCCTACCGACGCCGACCGACGACGCCGAAGGTCAGCCGTCGGTGCGCCCGCGGCGCAGCATCGCGAAGCCGAGCCCGGCGGCGCCGACGGCCGCGATGCCGCCGCCGGCCGCGAGCAGCAGCACGCCCTCGCCCGGTCCGTCGGCCAGCGTGCTCAGGCGCTGGGCGTCGGCCGGCCCGGAGGCGAAGTCCCGGAGACCGTCGGTGGCCTGGCGCTGCGGAGCCGCGGCGGGGACCACGTGCCCGCTGCGGGTACCGGTCTTGTGCCCGTCGCCCGCGACGACGTGCCCGCCGCCCTGCGCGGTGGTGTCACCGACCCAGGAGGTCAGCCGGCCGGAGGAGTCCAGCGCTGCGTGCAGCTCCCCGGCCGTACCGAAGTCGGTGACGCCGTCGCGGCTGGTCAGCGTGGCCGCCGTGGAGCCGTCGGCGGTCAGGATCTCGGCCTGGTACGCGCCCTGGGCGGTGCGGTAGACCTGCGCCGTGGACGCGCCGTCCGCGAGGGAGAGGCTCTTGACCAGGGTCCGCTGCGGGGCCGCGGAGTGCGCGGACGAGACCGCCGGCACCCCTTCGGCCAGCGCGGCGGCGGTGGGCAGCGCCAGCAGGCTCGCGGCACATGCGGTCACGGCGGCGGCGCGAACGAGGGTGCGGCGGCGACTGACGGTGCTCACGGGAAGCCCTTCGGTGCTGGTGCTGGTCAGGTCCTGGCGTCTCCAGGTGGGACCAACCTAGGCGCCGGCCGTTGCGGCCGAGCCCCGGACGTGTAACAGCGAAGTCGCAACGTCCCGTCGGAGTCGTTACACAACCGAGGGATTGTGGTGCGGCGTTCCGGCTGCTCCCATGGACGGCGGGGGTGAGGGCGATGCGCGGACTCAAGGTGCTGTCGAGCGGCCGGCCCGGCCGCGGCCGGCTGTACGTCAACCTGCCCGACGGGCAGGCGGTCGCCTGGTACGACCGGCAGGCCAACCGGATCAGCGTGCTCGCGGACGACCACCGCGAGGCGATCCTGGCGGTGCTGCGCCCCTACCTGAGCGGGACCGTCTCGATCGGCCCGCCCCCGGTCCCCACCCGGGCCGACCTGCGGCGCCTCGCCCTCCCGCCGGACGCGGACCTCGCCCCGAACCGCCCCGGCGAGACCGTGCTGGGCGACCTCGACCACGGCTCGGCGGGCACCCGCGCCCGGCACCGGCTGCGCCAGGACCTCACCGCGCAGCAGCGGATGGGCGACGCCTTCGACGCCCTGGAGCCGGACGGCTGGCGGACCCTGCACTGCGTGCCGCTGCCCGGCCTGGGCCGCATCGACCACCTGCTCATCGGCCCGGCGGGGATCTTCTGCGTGCGTACGGTCCCGGCCCGCCGTCAGCGCGCGGTGGTCGGCGACCTCCTGCTCACGATCGGCCGGACCGAACCCCGCCCGGACCCCCGCTGGATCCGCCGCGCGGCGGCCCGCGCCTCCCTGGCGCTCACCGCCCGCGTCACCCCGGCGCTGGCCCTGGTCGACGCCTCCCGCATCGACAAGGCCCCCACGGTCCGCGACATCCGCCTCCTCCATCCCCCGACGGCCACTTCGGACCTCACGGGATCGCCCACCACCCTCAAACCCCCGGAAGTCGAAACCCTCTTCGCCCAGGCCCGCGACACGAGAACCTGGCTCCCCACCGCCCGACCCCCCGAATCCGGGCGCAACTCCCAGCGGTAGCCGGGGCAGAAGGAACGGCAAGGGGGAAACCGTCGCACCCCCCGGTCCGCGCCCGGCCGCTGCGGCGCCCGGCCACTGCGCCGCAAGCCCGCTGTCCGCGCAAGCCCGCTGCCCGCGCCCGCCCGCTGTCCGCGCCGGGCCGCTGCGCCGTAAGCCCGCCGCCCGCGCCGCTGCTGTGCCCGGCCACTGCGCCGCAAGCCCGCTGCCCGCGCCGCTGCTGCGCCGCAAACTCACCGCCCGCGCAGCCCACCGCCCGCGCCCGGCCGCTGCCCGCGCCGGGCCACTGTCCGCGCCCGGCCGCTGCGCCGCAAAGTCACCGCCCGCGCCCGGCCGCGCGCCGTAAGCCCGCCGCCCGCGCCGCTGCTGCGCCGCAAGCCCGCTGCCCGCGCCCGCCCGCTACCCGCGCCGGGCCGCTGCGCCGCAAAGTCGCCGCCCGCGCCCGGCCGCTGCGCCGTAAGCCCGCTGCCCGCGCCGCTGCTGCGCCCGGCTACTGCGCCGCAAGCCCGCTGCCCGCTGCCCGCGCCCGCCCGCCGGCCGCTGCAGGTGGCCGCCCACCGCCCGCGCAAGCCCACCGCCCACCGCCCGCGCCCGGCCGCCTCAGGCGGAGGACCGCTTCCGAGGGGTCGCCGTCTTCTTCGCGGCCGCGCCCGTCTTCTTCGCGGCCGCAGCCGAAGTGGACTTCTTGGCCGCCGACTTGCCGGCGGTCGACTTCTTCTTCGTCGCCGCCGAAGCCGACGCCGCGGTCTTCTTCGCCGAGGTCGCCGTGGACTTCTTGCCGCCCACCGCCTTCGGCGCGGCCGACGCCGCACCCGCACCCGAGCCCGCGCCCCGCGCCTTGCGCCGTAGCGGAGTCACCTCGCCCCCACCCTCGCCGCCGGCCTCCGCAGCCGCCTCGCCCCGAGACGCCTTCGCCGCCCGCACGCTCTTCTCCAGCGCCGCCATCAGGTCGATCACCTGGCCCCCGGCCGGCTCCCGCTCGGCCTCCGCCGGCTCGAACCCGCCGCCCGCCTTCGCCGCGATCATCGCCTCCACGGCCTCCCGGTAGTCGTCGTGCAGCGAGTCCATGTCCACCTCGCCCAGCGTCGCCATCAGCGCGTCCGCCAGGTCGAGTTCGGCCTCCCGGACCGACACCGTGACCTCCGGAGCCACCCCTTCCGGCGCCCGGATCTCGTCCGGCCACAACAGCCCGTGCATCGCGATCACGTCGTCGACGACCCGCAGCATGCCCAGCCGTTCCCGCCCCCGCAGCGCGTATTTGGCGATCGCGACCTTCCGGCTCCGCTTCAGGGCCTCGCGCAGGAGCGTGTACGGCTTGGCCGCCGTCGCCCCGTTCGCCGCGAGGTAGTACGCCGCGTCCAGTTGCAGCGGATCGATCTCGTCGGCGGGTACGAACGACATGATCTCGATCGTCTTCGCGGTCGCCAGCGGCAGCTGCGCCAGGTCCTCGTCCGTGATGGGGATGACCGACCCGTCGGCCTCCTCGTACCCCTTGCCGATCTCGGCGCTCGGCACCTCCTCGCCGTCCAGCTCGCACACCTTGCGGTAGCGGATCCGCCCGCCGTCGGCGAGGTGGATCTGGCGGAAGGAGATCGAGTGGCTCTCGGTGGCGTTCACGAGCTTGATCGGAATGCTGACCAGGCCGAAGGAGATCGCCCCGTTCCAAATGGATCGCACGGTTCCTCCTGATTCGTGGCAGTCTCATCGTATGACGCCGATCACCATGGTGGAGGGCCGTCGCATCGCGCTCAGCAATCTCGACAAGGTCCTCTATCCGGAGACCGGCTTCACCAAGGGCGAGGTGCTCCACTACTACGCCACCGTCGCGGGCCCGCTGCTCGCCCACGTCCACGACCGGCCGGTGTCCTTCCTGCGCTATCCCGACGGCCCCGACGGCCAGCTCTTCTTCACCAAGAATCCGCCGCCCGGCACGCCCGACTGGGTGAAGACCACCCCCGTGCCCCGCTCCGACGAGCTGTCCGCCGAGCAGGTGGTCATCGCCGACATGGCCTCCCTCATGTGGGCCGCGAACCTCGTCGTGGAGTTCCACACCCCCCAGTGGCCCGTCGGCAGCCCCGCCGTCGCCGACCGGATGGTCCTCGACCTCGACCCCGGCGCGCCCGCCACCGTCGTCGAGTGCTGCGCCGCCGCGCTCTGGCTGCGCGAGCGGCTCGCCGCCGACGGACTGCACGCCTACGCCAAGACCTCCGGCTCCAAGGGCATGCACCTGGCCGTGCCGCTGGAGCCGACCCCGTCCGCGCAGGTGTCGGCGTACGCGAAGCAGCTCGCCCAGGAGGCCGAGCGCGAGCTCCCCGACCTGGTGGTGCACCGCATGGCCAAGGCTTTGCGCCCCGGCAAGGTCTTCGTCGACCACAGCCAGAACGCCGCCGCCAAGACCACCGCCGCCCCCTACACCCTGCGCGCGCGGGCCCGGCCGACCGTGTCCGCCCCGGTGTCCTGGGAGGAGGTCGAGGCCTGCCGGACCCCCGCCGACCTGGTCTTCCTCGCCGACGACATCGTGCCGCGGCTGGAGCGCGACGGGGACCTCTTCGGCCCGCTGACCGACCCGGACCGGGCCGGCAGGCTGCCCGGAGGCCGGCCGTGATCCGCGTGGCGCTGGCCGCGGCCGTACGCAGCCTGCCGCGCGGGGAGGGGCTGGCGTACGAGCCGAAGTTCGACGGCCACCGGCTGGTGATCGTGCGCACGGCCGAGGGCGTGGTCCTCCAGGCGCGCTCCGGCCGCATCGTGACCAGCGCCTTCCCCGACCTGGCCACGGCCGCGCTGCAGCTGCCCGCCGCGACGGTGCTGGACGGGGAGGTGGTGGTCTGGCACGCCGGCCGTACGGACTTCGCCCTCGTCCAGCGGCGGGCGGCGGCCACGGCCGCACGGGCCGCCGTCCTCGCCCAGAGCCTGCCGGCCTCGTACGCCGCCTTCGACGTGCTGGAACTGGCCGGGCTCGACCTGCGCGCACGCCCGTACGAGCGTCGCCGGGCCCTCCTCGTCGACCTGCTCCTGCCGCTCGGGCCGCCCCTGCAGCCCGTACCGATGACGACCGACCCGGAACTGGCCGCCACCTGGTACGAGACCCTGCCCGCCAGCGGTGTCGAGGGGCTGGTCGTCAAGCGGCTGGACCAGGCCTACCCGGCCGGGCGGCGCGGCTGGCAGAAGCTCCGGCACACGGACGTCCGGGACGCGGCGGTGGTCGGCTACACCGGCACCCCGCGCCGCCCGCTCGCCCTGGTGCTCGTCCTGCCGGTCGGGGACGAGACCCCGCTGGTGTCCAGCCCGCTGACGGCGGCGCTGCGCGCGGAGGTGGCGGCGGAACTGGCCGCGCGCACGGCGACGGCCCCGTCCACCGGCACGCCCGCCGGCACGTCCACCGGCACGGTGACGGCGATCGGGCTCGGGGAGGTCCCTTTCCGGCCGCTCGACCCGCCGCTCACGGCGGAAGTCCGGCACACCTCGACCCGGCATCCGCCGCCGGAAGTGCTCCGGCTGCGGTCAGACCTCTGACCCGCGCGGGGCGCGCGGGTCAGAAGGTGGCTGGACGGCCGGACCGCCGGGCCGCCGGAGGTCAGGCGTGTGCGCCGCGTCCCGAGTCCGGGGGAGACCCCGGCTGCGGGTGCGGACCCGGTCCCTTGGGCTGCTCGTACCCCGACTCGCGCTCCTTCCTGACCTCGTCCGGATGGGTGGAGGTCGTGGAGCCGAAGTTCCCGTAGCCCTGCATCTCGTGCGGCCTCAGGCCGCCCTCGGGGATCTCCACGGGATCCCGCTCCTCGCGGACCTCGTAGACCGCCCCGCCGTTGGGCAGGTTCGGCTGTTCCTCGGTGGTGGGCGGCGGCGGTTCCTTCGCACGCACCCGCTGACCCAGCTTGAATCCGCCGAGCAGCAGGGCGACGACGATCAGTCCGACGAACAGGAACCACGCGATGTGGCTGAGGATCGCGTCCACGCTCAGGATCGTGTCCATGCTGCCCAGTTTCGCTCACATCGCCCCGATATGCGCACTCCCGCCCCGGAGGCTGTGCGCCACCCGGGGCGGAGCGCCGACGAGAACGCCCTCGCGCACGCCGACCCGAACGCCTTCGCGAACGCCCTCGACTAGGCCGTCTCTTCCGGATCTTGCCTCGCCCGCGTCGTCCGGCACCGCACCTCGCCGTGTTGGCGGAGCACCCCAGTACGTCCAGTACAAGGGCGCCCCGCCAACACGCCGATGCACGGCACCGGACGACGCG
>NZ_JBIAJH010000007.1:0-256241 GCF_042871845.1 Streptomyces sp. NPDC005533
ACAACAGCGGCTACCCCATGCCAGCCACACCCGACTCCCCTGGGTGTCCCGATCTTACGAATGACCCGAATCAACCCACGAAGAAAGGTATGGAAGCCATGCCCTCCCCTTCGCGGGGCGGCGGCCCGGCCGCCATGCCCAAGTACCAGCGGATCGCCGCAGCGCTGCGCCGCGATCTCGAGCGCACCGCACGCACCCCCGGCGGCAGACTGCCCTCCGAGCGCAGCCTGGCCGCCCGGTACGGGGTCAACCGGCAGACGATCAGGGCCGCCCTCCAGCACTTGCGCGAGGACGGCCTGGTCGTCACCGGCCGCCGCGGCACCCGGCCCGCCGTCACCGCCGTTGTCGGCCCGGCCGCTCCCGGCGGCGGGCCCGTGGCCGAGCCGGCGGGGGTCCGGTCCGCCTCCGCCGTGCCCGCCCTCACCCGCAGCTGGCTCACCCTCGTCACCGTCCCGCCCTCGCTCGCCGGACTGCTCGGCATGGCCGGCGGGGAGCGCACCCTGGTCCATCACCAACGCGAACGCGGCCCGGCCGGCGAGACCCTCCGGGACGCCGTCACGTACTTCAGCCCCGGCGTCGTCGCGCGCGACCCCGAGCTGGCCGCCTACCGCGGCCCGGGAGTGACGCTCCGCGACGGCGAGCTCGCCCCGCTGCGGCGCTGGCTCGACCGCGCCGCCGCGGGCGGCCGGGTCGCCGAGACCATCACCATGACCCGCACCACCCACCCGCCGGCCGTCTCCCCGGCCAGCGGCCTCACCGTGCGCCGCACCCTGCACGACGGCTCCGGCCGCCTGCTGGCCGTCACCGACCTGGCCTTCCCCACGTGGGACCGGCTGACCTTCCACCGCGACCGCCGCGACCCCGCGGCGACCGGCTTCCGCGTGACGTAGGTCGCCCCTCGGACCGCCCGGCGCCGGCCCGTCCGCCGGACGAACCGTGTGGGCTCGGACACGCCGCGGGCGGCGGCGCGCCGGGCCCGGCGCGCACTCGGGTCGCCGGGGGTCCGGCCCAACTCCGTCCCGGCGGCCGCGCGTCGCCGCCCGGCTCCCGGCGCGGCGCCGCGGGCCGCGGTTCCCCGATGTGCAAGTGACCTGAATCACGCTGGTGTTTGCGGTGGCGAATGCGGGGCATCGTGGACTGCTGGAGCGGAACCACGTCCTCCGGCCCTTGGTGCCAGAGACGGGGCGCACACGGGCAGATCCCGTCCCGCTCTACGGCCCCCGGTCCGCCGGCGCGCGCCGTACCCCGTACGACCCGTGAGGTTCATGTGTCCACGCTCCAAGCCGAGCACGTCTACAAGGTGTTCGGACGACGACCCGACGACGCGGTCCGCGCGCTCGAAAGCGGCACCGACCGCGACGAGTTGCGCGCCGAAGGCACCACGGCCGCAGTGATCGACGCGTCGTTCAGCGTCGAACCCGGCCAGATCTTCGTCGTGATGGGTCTGTCGGGGTCCGGCAAGTCCACGTTGCTGCGCATGCTGAACGGACTGCTGGAGCCCACCGCGGGACGCATCCTCTTCGGCGGCCAGGACCTCACCGCGCTCAGCGCGGGCGAGCTGCGCCGCGTACGGTCCACCAAGATCTCCATGGTCTTCCAGCACTTCGCTCTCTTCCCGCACCGGAACGTCCTGGAGAACGCCGGCTACGGCCTGGAGGTGCAGGGCGTCCCCCGCGCCGAGCGCGACCGCCGCGCCGCCGAGGCCCTGGCCCTGTGCGGCCTGGAGGGCTGGGAGACGTCCTGGCCCGACGAGCTCTCCGGCGGCATGCAGCAGCGGGTCGGCCTCGCCCGGGCCCTGGCCACCGACGCCGACCTCCTCCTCATGGACGAGTCCTTCAGCGCGCTGGACCCGCTGATCCGCCGTGACATGCAGGACCAGCTGCTGGAGCTCCAGCAGCGCTTCAAGAAGACCATCGTCTTCATCACCCACGACCTCAACGAGGCCATGCGCATCGGCGACGGCATCGCGGTCATGCGCGACGGCCGGATCGTCCAGCAGGGCACCGCCGAGGACATCCTCACCCGCCCCGCCGACGACTACGTCGCCTCCTTCATCCAGGACGTCGACCGCTCCCGGGTGCTCACCGCCGACGCCGTCATGGACGAGCCCGAGCAGGACGCGGAAGCCTGCGGCTGCCCGACCGTCCACGGCGACACCCCGCTGGCCGACCTGTGCGCCGTCAGCGCCCGGGTCCCGCACGCCGTCGCCGTCACCGATGAGGCAGGCGCCGTCGTCGGATCCGTGCCGCAGGACCGGCTCATCGCCTTCCTCGGTGACGAACAACGGCCGCCGATGGCCTGTGCGGAGGTGGCCGCCTGATGCCCCGCCTGCACCTCGGCTCCTGGGTCGACAGCGGTGTCGACTTCCTCCAGAGCCACCTGTCCTGGCTGTTCGACGCCATCAGCGCGCTCGTGACCGGCCTCTACGACGGCATCGACGCCGTCCTCTCCGCCCCCGCCCCGCTGCTCTTCGCGGGCATCCTCGCGCTCGGCGCCTGGTGGCTGCGCGGCCTCCTCGCGGGCCTGCTGGCCTTCGCCGGCCTCGCCCTCGTCGACTCCGTCGGCCTGTGGTCCGACGCGATGTCCACGCTCTCCCTCGTCCTGGTCGCGACCCTCGTCACGCTGGTCTTCGCGATCCCGCTCGGCATCTGGGCCTCCCGATCCGACCGGGTCAGCGCCGTCCTGCGCCCCGCCCTGGACTTCATGCAGACCATGCCCGCCATGGTCTACCTCATCCCCGGGATCATCTTCTTCGGGGTGGGCGTGGTGCCCGGCATCATCGCGACCATCATCTTCTCGCTGCCGCCGGGCGTACGGATGACCGAGCTCGGCATCCGCCAGGTCGACGCGGAACTCGTCGAGGCCGCGGAGGCCTTCGGCACCACCCCGCGCGACACCCTCTTCCGCGTGCAGCTGCCCCTGGCCCTGCCGACGATCATGGCGGGCGTCAACCAGGTCATCATGCTCGGCCTGTCCATGGTCGTCATCGCCGGCATGGTCGGCGGCGGCGGACTCGGCGGCGCCGTGTACCGCGCCATCGGCAACGTCGACATCGGCCTCGGCTTCGAGGCCGGCATCTCCATCGTCATCCTGGCCATGTACCTGGACCGGATGACCGGCGCCCTCGGCCGCCAGGTCTCCCCGCTCGGCCGGCGCGCCCTGGCCAAGGCGAAGGCCGCGGCCACCGGCGCCGCCAAGGTGTGGAACCACCGCCCCCAGCCCGTCCACGCCCTCAGCGGCGTCGTCGTGCTCGCGCTCGTCGCCGGCGGCCTCGCCACCTTCGGCGGCTCCACCGCCGAGGACGGACCGGCCGGCGCGGCGAACATCGGCAAGGGCCGCACGGTCTCCGTCGGATACATCCCCTGGGACGAGGGCATCGCCTCCACCTTCCTGTGGAAGGAGCTGCTGGAGCGGCGCGGCTTCAAGGTCGACGCCCGCCAGCTGGAGGCCGGAGCCCTCTACACCGGCCTGGCCGGCGGCCAGCTCGACTTCCAGACCGACTCCTGGCTGCCTGTCACGCACGCACAGTACTGGGAGAAGTACGGGAACAAGCTGGAGGACCTCGGGTCCTGGTACGGCCCCACCTCGCTGGAGCTGTCCGTGCCCTCGTACATGAAGGACGTCCGCTCGCTCGCCGACCTCAAGGGCAAGGCAGGCCGGTTCAAGGGCCGGATCATCGGCATCGAGCCGAGCGCCGGTGCCATGTCCATCCTCAAGGACAAGGTCCTGAAGGAGTACGGCCTCGAAGGCGAGTACCAGGTCGTCGACGGCTCCACGCCGGGCATGCTCGCCGAGCTCAAGCGGGCCTACGAGAAGCAGGAGCCCGTGGCGGTCGTGCTGTGGTCCCCGCA
The DNA here is from genome assembly GCF_042871845.1 of Streptomyces sp. NPDC005533. Classification (NCBI taxonomy): domain Bacteria; kingdom Bacillati; phylum Actinomycetota; class Actinomycetes; order Kitasatosporales; family Streptomycetaceae; genus Streptomyces; species Streptomyces sp. NPDC005533. The sequence goes on from NZ_JBIAJH010000007.1 coordinate 3,852, forward strand.
CTGGGCGTACTCCACGTACGACCTGACCAAGCTGGAGGACCCGAAGACGGCCTGGGGCAAGGGCGACGGGATCCACACCCTCGCCCGCAAGGGCTTCGCCGCCGACGAGCCCGAGGTGGCCCGCTGGCTGCGCTCGTTCAAGCTCAGCGAGGAGCAGCTGACCGGCCTGGAGGCGAAGATCCAGGAAACCGGCAAGGGCAAGGAGCAGGAGGCGGTCCGCGCCTGGCTGGCGGACCACCCCGAGGTGGACCGGCTCGCCTGACGGCGAGCGGCGAAGGCGCCGGCGCGCGCGGGACCCCGTACGGTCCCACGCGCGCCGGCGCCTTTCGTGTGGCCCGGGGACCGGGTCAGCCGACCAGGACGCGGTCCGCTGCCTCCTGCGGACCGGCGGCCCCGCGGGAGCGTCGGCGGGGCCGCACCGGCCACCACGTGGACCGGCCCAGCAGGGCGGCCAGCGCGGGCACCAACACGATCGACAGGACGAACGCGGAGAGCAGGATCCCGAGGGCCGTCGCGAAACCGATCTGCTGGGTGGACGGGGCCGGGGTGACGGCCAGGCTCCCGAAGGACGCGGCGAGCACCAGCCCCGCCGTGGCGATGGCGGGGGCCGTGTGCCGCACGGCGCGGCCCACCGCCGCCCGTGCCGGACCAGGCCGCTCCATCTCCTCCCGGATCCGGTCGCTCATCAGGATGTTGTAGTCCGTGCCCAGCGCGACGACGAACAGGAACAGCACGAGCGGGAGGGTGAAGTCCACCCCGGGCCGGTCCAGGGCGTGCTGGAACACCAGGGTCGAGGCGCCGAGGGTGGCGGCGAACCCGAGCCCGACCGCGGCCAGCAGGATCACCGGCGCCAGCAGGCTGCGCAGCAGCGCGAGCAGGATCAGCGCGATGAGCACCGCCGCCACCGGGAAGACCACCTTCAGGTCCTTGTCCACGGCGGTCGAGATGTCGGCGAAGAGCGCCGGCGTACCGCCCACGTGCGCCTCCGTCCCGGCGGGCGCGTGGGCCCGTACCGCGGCCCTGACCGGGCCGGTGACCAGGTCGCGGGCCTCCTTGCGCTGCGGGTCGGCCGTCAGGAACAGGTCGATGCGGGCCGCCCGCCGGTCCTCGCTCAGCACGGTCTGCGCGACCTGGCCCACGCCGTCGACCCCGGCGAGCGCCCCGGACAGCCCGCCGAGACGCTCGACGGTGAGCGCGCCGCCGTCGGAGGCCGTGACGAACACGCTCGTCGGGTCCGACACCCCGGCCGGCAGGGCACGTGAGATCTCGTCGGCGGTGACGACCGCGGCGGTGCGCTCCGTACCCGCGCCACCCTGCCCGTAGTCCATGCGCATCCCGACGACACCGGCGGCCAGCGTGCCGAGCAGCGCCACCGAACCCAGGACCAGTGCCAGTGGCCGCCGTGCCACCCGGTCGCCCAGCCGCGCGGCGGAGCCGGGGCGGGGGGCGTGCTTCAGGGCCTTGGACGGCCAGAACATCCGGCGCCCGGTGACCGCCAGGAGGGCCGGCATCAGGGTCAGGCTGCCCAGCAGCATCACCAGTACGGACAGGGCGATGGCCGGCCCGAGCACCCGGAACTGCCCGAAGGAGGCGACCCCGAGCGTGGCGAACGCGGCGACGATGGTCAGCGCCGCGGAGGTGATGGCCGTACCCACCCGGCCGGCGACCTCGGCGGCCGCCTCGCGCCCGGACTGCCCGGGGTGTTCACGCAGTTGTTCGCGGAAGCGGAAGAGGAGGAAGAGGAAGTAGTCGATGCCGATGCCCACCAGCACCACGCTGATCAGCCCGGGCGTGGAATCGGCCAGTCCGGTCCCGGTGAGCAGCGCCGCGCCGACCACGACTCCGGCCGCGGCGCCGCCGATCACGGAGACCGCGAGCAGCGGCAGCAGAGCCGCCAGGACGCTGCGGAAGACCAGGACGTGCAGCAGGACGATGACGCCGAGCATGAGCGACCCGACCACCGTCGTCCTGGTCTTCTCGGCGTCCGCCGTGTCCACCCGGTCGGCGATCCCGCCGGTGAAACCGGTGCGCAGTCCCTCCGCCGCGAACGCGTCCCGGGCGGCGTCCCGGAAGGCGCGGTAGGTGTCCTGCACCCCCGGATCGGCGGGATTTCCGGTCAGTTCGACGGAGAGCAGGCGGAAGGAGCGGTCGGGCGCCGTCATGGCCGGGCTGACCCGCGGAACCTGCGAGTGGTCCTCGGCGAGGGGCATCGTGTCCTCGGTCCGGGGCATGGCGACCCGCTTCCGGGCCAGCTGCGCGGCCTGCGCGTCGATGCGCTGCTCGTCGGCGGCGCCGAGCGGCGCGTCGTCCGAGCGCGCCACCAGCAGGGTCAGGAGGTTGGCGTCCGGCTTCACGCCGAACCGCTCCTCCGCGATCTTCAGGGCCGCCGCCGAATCGTAGTGCGCGGGCAGGAACCCGCCGTTGCCGGGCTGGGTGGCGCGGAAGACGAAGGCCTGGCCCAGGATGGTGGCGGCGATGCCCAGGACCGCCCACAGGGCGATGACCTTCCACGGACTTCGCGTCGAGAATCGGGTCAGGGCGCGGATCACTGGTCTCCTCCGGTCTGTGCGGTACGGCCGGTGTTCCCGGCCTGACTCCAGACCATCAGCGGAGCGCGGCGAAAACGTCGGGGCGGGGGAGGATCCGCACCGCGGGACCAGAGTCCGTACGGGGGCACCGACCAGGACCCGAGTCCTGGTACGGGCCCCTACCGAGGGCCGGTGGCACAGGACGGGGGCGGTGCCAGAATGGAGCACCGGAGAGCGCGGCCGCGCGCACCCGGCACCTGCCGGGAGGGGCGGCCCGCGGGGGAGGACCGGCAGCATGGGTGTGGGTATGAGTGTGGGGGCGGATGCGGATGCGGATGCGGGTGTGGGTGTGGGCGTGGGGGAGGACCGGGACGCGGGCCGCGACACCGGCAGCCGTACGCAGGGCCGTGTGACCGGCAGCCCCGACACCGGCCGCGGCACCGCACACCGCGACACGGGCCGGGCCGCCGCCCCGGGCGCGGACGGCGGAGCCGAGCGCTCACCGTGGACCCGTAACGACGCCCTCGTCGCGGTCGCGGCCGGCGCCATCGACCTCGTCGGCTACTCCCTGGGCATGCAGACCGAGGGCCGCGTCCTGAGCGTGACCGCGGCCCTCGCCCTGATCCTCTCGGCGATGCCCCTCATCGCCCGGCGCGTGCGGCCGGTGACGGTGCTCGCCGCCGTCCTGGCCCTGGGCGCACTGGTGAACCTGGCCACCCCGCCGACCCCGCACTTCACCCTCACTCTGTTGGTGGCCCTCTACACGGTGGCCCGGTTCAGCCGGCCCGCCGTGGCCGCGTCGGCGGCGGTCGTGGCGGTGCCGCTGATCTCCGCCGGCCAGGGCGGTTGGCCGCTGCCCTTCGGCTGGTCGGGCCTGCTCGCGAACGCGATCGGCACCCTCGGCGCCGTCGGCGTCGCGGCCGTGGTCAACCACCGGCAGCGGGAGGCCGAGGTCCACCGGACCCTGCTCGCGGACCGGGCGGTGGCCGAGGAACGCCGCCGGATCGCCCGCGAGCTGCACGACATCGTCGCCCACCACATCACCACCATGCAGCTGATGGCGGGCGGGGCCCGGGCGAACCTCGCGCACGACCCCGAGGTCGTCCGGGAGGCCCTCGTCACCCTGGAGGACTCCGGGCGGATGGCGCTGCGCGAGATGCGCCAACTCCTCGACGTCCTGCGGGCCGGGGAGGAACCGGAGCACACCCCGCCGGCTCCCCAGCCCGGGGCCGGCGACCTCGACCGGATCGTCACCGAGTCCCGGCTGGCCGGCACCGAGACCGAGTTCACCGTGGACGGCCCGGTCCGCCCGCTGCCGCCGACCGTGGGCCTCACCGTCTTCCGCATCGTGCAGGAGGCGCTGACCAACACCCGCAAGCACGCGGGGCAGGCACGGGCCCACGTACGGCTCACCTACCGCCGGGACGAGGTGGCCGTGGAGGTGCGCGACGACGGGGCGGGAGCGCAGGCACCGGCCTCCCGGCCCGCGGCGCGCCCCGGGTACGGTCTGATCGGCATGCACGAGCGTGTCGCCCTGCAGGGCGGAACCCTGGAGGCCGCCCCACTCGACGGCGGAGGCTTCCGTGTGGCGGCCCGCCTCCCGGTCCCGGCCGCGAGCCCGGCGTACGGCGAGAGAGAGGAACAGCAGTGATGATCCGCGTGCTCATAGCCGACGACCAGCCGCTGGTGCGGCGCGGCCTGGCCCTGATCCTGGGGCCCGACCCGGAGTTCGAGGTCGTCGGCGAGGCCGAGGACGGGGCCCGGGCCGTGGCCCTCGCCCGGGAGCTGCGGCCCGACGTCGTCGTCATGGACATCCGGATGCCGGTCCTCGACGGGGTCCAGGCCACCGAGGAACTCGCGCGGACGCTCCCCTCGACCCGCGTCCTCGCCCTCAGCACCTTCGACATGGACGAGTACGTGGTCGCCGCCCTGCGCGCCGGCGCGTACGGCTTCCTGCCCAAGGACATCTCCCCGGAGGAGCTGATCGCCGCCGTCCGCATCGTCCACACCGGCGAGGCCGCCGTCGCGCCGCGGCTGTTGACCCGGCTCATCTCCGCCTACGTACGCACCCCCGTGCGGCCGTGTTCGTGGGCCGCCGAGACCCCGGCCGATCTCACCCCGCGCGAACTGGAGATCTGGCGTCTGCTGGCCGGCGGCCGGGGCAACGCCGAGATCGCCCTGGACCTGGACATCAGTGTCTCCACGGTCAAGAACCACATCACCGGCATCTTCGGCAAGTTGGGCGTCCGCGACCGCGCACAGGCGGTGATCGCGGCGTACGAATCCGGCCTGGTCGAGGCCGGTTGTGCGAGCGGTTGATCACCAAGTGCCCGCAAGAGCACCGGAATTTTCCTGGTGACCGCACCTCTGACCAGCCAGAACACTGGATGATTCGCCCGTGCGGAGAAGGGTGGCTCCATGGCACAGTGCGATCAGCCCGACCGCACGCACGACCAGGGAGCCGCCATGCGCGATCCGCACGCCACGCCGCTCGCGGCCGCCCCCGACCGCGTGCCGGAGGCGGAGCCGGGCCCGCTGCCCCGCTGTCCCGTGTGCGACGGCGCACCCGCACGCATCTCCTGGCGCCAGCGCCCGGGCTGGCCGGTGACCCTGGTCTTCGAGCCCTGCGGCCACCACTGGTCGACTCCGGCCCCACCGCTCCTGGCGGTCACCCCGCCCCCACGCCCCGGCCTCGCCACCTGAGGACCGTGCGCGGGCCCGGGTCGGGGGAGCGGGTCCGTCGCCGGTCGGGCGGGGCAGTTGCGCGTCGTCGTAGGCCCACCGCGAGAGTGCCGGCGCCGCAGCGCCGGACCCGACGGGGCCCTTCCGGGCCGCCGCCACGGCCCCTCGGTGTCCGGCGCCCGCTACAGACCCCGGCCGCCGGCCAGTTCACGGCTGGCCTCCCACAACCGTGCCGCGACGGAGGGGTCGGCGAGGTGGTTCCACACCGGTTCGCTTCGGGGCTCGCCGCGCAGGCCGAACACGCGCGGTCCCCACAGCTGACCTCCTCGCACGGCCGGGTCGAGCACCGCCCGGACCGCGGACCGGGCACCGGCGTGCTTGCCCTGGAGGAGGAGGGCCGCGGGTGCCGCGCCCAGCCGCGCGCCGGCGGTCCGCACATGGACCGGTGGGCGTGACGGGGTGAGGGAGTCCAGCGCACCGCCGGGATGGACCACCACGCTCGCCACCGTGCTGCCGCGGGCGCGCAGGCGGCGGTCGAGTTCGACGCCGAAGTACATCTGGGCCAGCTTGGAGCGTCCGTAGGTGCGCTTGGGCCGGTAGTCCTTACGGGACTGCAGGTCGTCGAGGTCGAGCCGCTCGGACTTCGCCGCGAAGCTGCCCATGGTCACCACGCGGGCCGCCGGCGCGGCCGACAGCAACGGCATCAGCCACCGGGTCAGGGCGAAGTGCCCGAGGTGGTTCGTGCCGAACATGAGCTCGTGACCGTCCGCGGTCTCCCTGCGCGGCGGGTCGTCAAGGGCGACGCCGGCGTTGTGGACCACCGCGTCGAGGCGTTCCACCCCGAGTGATTCCACCGCTGTCCCGAGCGACGAGAGGTCGGCGAGGTCCAGCCGTACGGCCCGTACGCGCGCCCCGGGCACGCGCGCACGGATCGAGGCCGTGGCGGCTTCGGCCTTGGCGGGATTCCGGCTGCCGAGCACGACGGTGGCCCCGGTCGCCGACAACTGCTCCGCGACGAAGTACCCGATGCCGGCGTTGCCGCCGGTGACCAGGAAGACGCGGCCGTCGGCCCGGGGCGGTCGTCGGCGGTTCCAGGACGGGGCGGCGGATGTGGACGTCATGGCGACGGGGTCCCTTGCTGTCGGAGGCGGCTGCGGCTGCCCCCTCGGGCAACTCGACGCCCACCGTTCCAGCGCCCACCGACACATCACCGACGGATCGGCGACCGTCCCGCCGGACGACCGACAGCCCGCGGACACGGCGCCCGCCGACGGGCCGCCGACGCCCCGTGGCGCACCGCGCGCGGCTGGGAGCGGCGGCGTCCGTCCCCGGTCAGTCGCGGTACACGAGGACGAAATCCCCGTACGGGTGTGTGCCGTGGCCGTCCGCCGTCTCGTCGAGTGCCCTGCGCAGCGTGCGCAGATGGCCGGCGGTGAGCTGGAGCGGAGGCTCGTCCGGCTGGTGCAGGGTGCCGCGGGGGTAGTCCTCGCCCGCCGCGCTCCTCTCGATGTGGCAGCCGAGGACATGGCGGACCGGCCGGGTGGCGCAGAAGTCCAGGAGCCGGTCGACGGTGGCCGAGTAGGCCGCCCGGTCCTCGATGTAGAGCCGCCCCGGATAGAGGGAGTCCCCGGTCAGCAGGAGGCCGGTGTGACGGTCGTGGAAGACCAGGGCGGCCCGCTGGTGCCCGGGGCCGGGGATCAGGTCGAGGATCCGGCCGCCCAGGTCCAGTGTGCCGGTGCGGTGCGGCCAGTCGGTGAGGCCGAAGGCGGCCGTGACCTCGTCCGGTCCGGGTCCCACGACCGTGGTGAGGGGCCGGTCCGCGAACTGGGGGTCCGCGGCGACGTGGTCGCCGTGCCGGTGGGTGTGGGCGACCAGCAGCGGGTACGCGGGCCGCGGGTGGCGTTCCAGCCAGTCCGTCACGAGCCGGTCGACCGTTTCCCGCAAGGGGAAGTGGGCCGGGTCGGCGGTCGCGCCCGTGTCGAGGAGCAGCGCCCGGTCATTGCCGAAGAAGAGGAAGAGGAACGGGGCTTCGTAGTGCACGGACTTGTTCTGGCGCAGGATCACCGTGTGTTCGGAGTAGGCGTGGACCTGGATCTCCGGGGCCGGGTCGTGCTTCGGGGAGGGCCAGCCCGCGTGCCAGACGACGTCGAGACTGCCGGAAACCGGGGCGCCCCGGAGAAAGTCGATCACGCGTCCAACCTACCGTCGACGTCGGCGGCCGGGGAGTGAGGCGTCGGGCGGGCGCGCTCATCGGCCGGCGCCCGGCTCGCGCGCGCCACCCGATCGCGGTTTCGTGGTGGCAGGGGCGTGTGCACCGATGCGGCGGCATCGACCGCCGGACCGAGCCCTCGCCGTAACGGAGGAGGGCGGAACATGTCCGCACCAGGTCGCACAGACCGCCGCCGACGCCGTGGAGCGGTCCTCACCGCGGCGCTGGCCTGCTCGGCGCTGCTCGCCGGGCCCGGACCGGCCGCCGCACGCAGCGCGCCCCCGACGCCCACCGCCCCCTCACCGTCACCCTCGGCGACCCCGCCGAAACTCGACTGGAGTCCGTGCAGGCCCGGCAGTCCGTGGGACTGCGCCACGGCGAAGGTGCCGCTCGACCACGCCGCGCCCGCGGGCCGCGCCATCGACCTGGCGGTCGTCCGCCGGCAGGCCACCGACCCCGGCCGGCGCATCGGCACCCTGTTCGTGAACCCCGGCGGCCCCGGGGGCCCCGGCACCGTGCAGGTGCCGCAGAACTACGACGCCTTCCCCAAGGAACTGCGGGAACGGTTCGACATCGTCAGCTGGGACCCGCGTGGGATCGGCAACAGCACCGCCGTGAACTGCTTCGACACCACCGAGGAGGCCGCTTCCTGGGCGGCCCGCGCACCCGGCGGTTTCCCGGTGGGCGCACAGGAGCGGAAGGCGTGGATCGACGCGTACGAGGACCTCGGCCGGCGCTGCGAGAAGCGCGACCCCGACCTGCTGCGCCACGTGTCGACCGCCGACACCGCTCGGGACCTCGACCTGCTCCGCCGGGCGGTGGGCGAACCACAGCTGAACTACCTCGGCGTCTCGTACGGCACGATCCTCGGCGCCACCTACGCCAACCTCTTCCCCCGCAGCGTCCGCGCCATGGTCCTCGACAGCAACATCGCCCCCCGGGCCTGGACCGACGACGCCCGGCAGGGCGAGCCCGACACGACGACCCTCCTGCGGATGGGCTCGGACGTCACCGCCGCGGCCACCCTGGACCGGTTCCTCACCCTGTGCGGATCGGCGCCCGCGGCCCGCTGCGCCTTCTCGGCGGGCAGCCCCGAGGCCACCCGTGACAAGTTCGACCGGCTGATGAGGCGGCTGCGGGAGCGCCCGATCGGCCCGTGGACGTACGCCAAGCCGGTCGCCGACACGGTCAACAGCCTCTACATCGTCGACCCCGGCTGGACGGCCCTAGCGGGCAGGCTCCAGGAGCTCTCGCAGGGCCGGGCCCCCCAGCCCCCGGTGTACCCGCCGCCGCCCCCGGTGGACCGGCCGAACCCGTACCTGGGGGACGAGCAGGCGGCGGCCGTGTGGTGCGCCGACAGCCCCAACCCGCGCGACCCCGCCGCCTACCACGGCCTGGAGGAGGACAGCGCCCGGCGGGCCGGCGACGCGGGACGCTTCTGGACGTGGGCGGCGGAGCCCTGTGCCACCTGGCCGGCCCGGTCCGCCGCCGGGTACGACGGTCCGTGGAACAGCCCCACGGCCCGTCCCGTGCTGGTGATCGGGACGCGGTACGACCCGTCCACGCCCTACGCGGGCGCCCGGGCCATGGCCGGTGAGCTGGCGGACGCCCGCCTGCTCACCAACGACGGGTACGGGCACACCGCGCTGTTCAACAACGGCAGCAGCTGCGTCAGCGCGTACGAGAGCCGCTACTTCGTGGACGGGACGCTTCCGCCGCCCGGTACGGTCTGCCGCCCGGACCGGGTTCCTTTCTCCTGACGGGCGGCCGGGCGCTCGGGCGTCACGGGCTGGTGCCGTGGCCTGCTTGACGTTGTCCTGGTGTTCACCCCGTTGATGCTCGAAGGTGCGTGATGCAAGCTGGCTTCGAGCATCATCTTTCATTCATGGGGAGTGCGGCGCTATCTTGTCGGGCGCATGCCAAAGAGCTGTGTCCGCTTCGCGGACCGCACGAGGAGCTGCCCATGAGACTGCCGAGCATCCGCAGGAGCCAGCGCCGACACGACCAGCACGACGGGCAACGCCGATTACGGGCCCCTGCGCGACCGGGCCGGCGCCGCCGCACCCCGGGAGCGGCCCTGCTCGCCGCCGCCCTCGCCGTCGCGGGCCTGGCCGCGGCGGGCCCCCTCGCCCCGCCCGCCGCCGCGGCCCCCGCCGGTGCCACCGCCACCGCGGGGGACGTCACCGGCTTCACCCGGTCCGGGAACACCTTCACCGTCACGGCCTCCGGCGGGGCCAGGGCCCGCGTCGTCGTCGCCCGCGCGGACATCTTCCGCCTCTGGCTCTCCCCGGACGGTGCCTTCACCGACGACCCGGCCGGCTCCGACCTCGCCACCACCACCGACTTCGGCTCCGTGGCCACGTCCTGGTCCGACGCCGGCGCGTACTACCGGATCACCACCGGAGCCCTCTCCATCCGGGTCAACAAGGCGCCCCTGCGCTTCTCCGTCTACCGGGCCGACGACTCCACCCCCGTCTGGCAGGAGACCCAGCCCACCAGCTGGACCGGCAACCGGACCACCCAGTACCTCGCCCGCGGCGCGGACGAGCAGTTCTACGGAACGGGCCTGCGCCTGGGCGAATGGGCGCTGCGCGACAAGACCGTCCCGATCGCCGTCGACAACGGATGGCGCGAGAACGACAACGCCAGCCCCGCGCCCTTCTACATGTCCACCAACGGCTACGGCGTCATGCGCAACACCTGGGCCCCGGGCTCGTACGACTTCCACGCCCCCACCGCCCTCACCCACGACGAGAAGCGCTTCGACGCCTGGTACTTCACCGGCGACTCCCTCAAGTCCGTGCTCGACGCGTACACCGACGTCAGCGGAAAGCCGTTCATGGCCCCGATGTGGGGCTTCGAGCTCGGCAACGCCGACTGCTTCAACGCCTCCAACCCCGACTACCAGGGCGATCACAACCGGCCGCGCCACCAGACCACCCCCGACGTCGTCGGCTACGCGACCGACGCCCGCGCCGCCGACATGCCCTCGGGCTGGTTCCTGCCCAACGACGGCTACGGCTGCGGCTACACCGCTCCCCTCAAGTCCACAGTGGACGCCCTCAAGGCCAAGGGATTCCAGACCGGCCTGTGGACCTCCACCGGCCTCGGCTCCATCGCCGACGAGGTCGGAACGGCCGGCAGCCGCGGGGTGAAGACCGACGTGGCGTGGATCGGCAGCGGCTACAAGTACGCCTTCGACGGCGTACGGCAGGCCGTCGACGGGATCGAGAAGAACTCCGACGCCCGCCGCTACGTCTGGACCGTGGACGGCTGGGCGGGCACCCAGCGCAACGCCGTGGTCTGGACCGGCGACACCCACGGCACCTGGGACGACATGCGCTGGCACGTCCCCGCGATCACCGGAGCGGGCCTCTCCGGCCTCAACTACGCCGCCGGCGACGTCGACGGGATCTTCGGGGGCAGCCCCAAGACCTACACCCGCGACCTCCAGTGGAAGGCCTTCACCCCGGCCTTCATGACGATGTCCGGCTGGGGCGCGACCAACCCGTCCGCCGGCTACCAGGACAAACAGCCCTGGCGCTTCGCCGAGCCCTACCTCTCCATCAACCGCAAGTACCTCCAGCTCAAGATGCGGCTGATGCCCTACCTGTACACGATGAGCCGCGTCGCCCACGAGAGCGGTGTACCCAGCACCCGCGCCATGGTCCTGGAGTACCCCGACGACCCGGTGGCCCGCGGGAACGCCACCAGCGGGCAGTTCATGGCCGGCGACTCCCTCCTCGTCGCGCCCGTCGTCTCCGACACCTCGGTCCGGGACGGCATCTACCTCCCCGCCGGGACCTGGACGGACTACTGGACGGGGAAGACCTACGCGGGCCCGGGCCGCCTCAACGGCTACCGGGCGCCGCTCGACACCCTCCCGCTCTTCGTCAAGGGCGGCGGCATCGTGCCGATGTGGCCGCAGATGAACCACACGGGGGAGAAGCCCGTCTCCACCCTCACCTACGACATCCACCCGCGCGGCACCTCCTCCTTCAGCCTCTACGAGGACGACGGCCGCACCCGCGCCTACCAGTCCGGCGCCTACGCCCGCCAGCGGGTCGACGTCGCCGCCCCGACGGCCGGCTCCGGCACGGTCACCGTCAACGTCGGCGCTCCCACCGGCAGTTACGCCGGCAAGCCGGCCTCCCGCGGTTACGAGTTCACCCTCCACGTGGCCTCCGCGCCGACGGCCCTCACGGTGGACGGAGCCATGTCGACGCGCCTGACCTCCAAGACTGCCTACGACTCCGCCGCATCGGGCTGGTTCTTCGACCCGGCGGACCGGTCCGGGGTGCTCTGGGTCAAGACGGGCTCCAAGGCGGGTGCCTTCAGCGTCTCGGCCACCGACACCAGTCTTCCCTCCGCCGAACCCGTGCCCTCCGCCGCCCCCATCGACCAGTCGGCCTGGTCCCTCGTCCACGCCGACAGCCAGGAGACCGCCGCCGAGAACGGCGCCGCCGTCGGCGCCTTCGACGGGAATCCGGCGACGCTGTGGCACTCCGCCTGGTCCGGCGCGAAGCCCGCCGCGCTGCCGCACGAGATCCAGATCGACCTCGGCGCCCGCCACACGGTCGACGCCCTCGGCTACCTGCCCCGCCAGGACGGCGGCGTGAACGGCCGGATCGGCGGCTACGAGGTCTACGTCTCCGACACCACCGCCGACTGGGGGCCGCCGGTGGCGAGCGGCACCTTCCCCGACACGGCAGCCGCAAAGACCGCAGCCCTCACCCCGAAGAGCGGACGCTACCTGCGCCTCAAGGCCCTCACCGAGGCCGGCGGGCGCGGCCCCTGGACCAGCGCCGCCGAAATCACCCTCACCGGCCGCCCGGCCCCGCTGCCCGCCGACGCCACCCTCGTCAACGCGGCCTCCGCGACCTGCCTGGACCTGCCGCACAGCGCGACCACGCCGGGCACCGAACCCACCCTCTACACCTGCCACGGCGGCCCCAACCAGCGCTGGACCCTCCAGGGCGACGGCCGCCTCACCGGCCTCACCGGCGTCTGCCTCGACGGCGCGAACCCCGCCCGCGTCACCATCCGGACCTGCGACGGCAGCCCGGGCCAGACCTGGCAGGCGGGACCTCAGAGCACCCTGCGCACCGCCGGCCAATGCCTCACCCCGGCCGGCTCGGGCACCGCCAACGACACCACCCTCACCCGCGCCGCCTGCGACAACACCCCGAACCAGCGTTGGACCTTCACTCCCTGACCCCCTCAGCCGCCGAGCACGGCCCGGCACTCCCGCCGGGCCGGCTCGCTCAACAGCCCCCCGAACCGGCCGAAGAGTTGCAGGAGTCCGGCTCCCCACGCCGCACGGAAGGCGGGATCGACGCGTGCCAGATCGAGCTCGTTGGCCGCCGACAGCTCGGCGAAGTCGCCGCGCAGCGCCACGGCGGGGGAGTGGACACGACCGGTGAACCGGTCCCGGAAGGCGGCCTCCTCGTGGGCGAGCGTCGGATACGAGGCCGCCCGGTCGCAGGCGGCGTAGACGTACACGATCGCCTCGGCCTCCTCGCCGATCACCTCGGCGAGCTCGGCCCGCCGGTCGAGCGGCAGCAGGGCCGTAGGGAACCCGTCCGTACCGTAGAAGGCGTGGCACAGGCCCGCCCGTTGCAGCGCGGGCCGCGCACCCCAGGACGCGAGCAGCGCCCGTACGCGCTCCAGGTGCGCGAGCAGGGTCCCGCCGGGGTGGGCGAGGTCCTGCGCACCGAGCTCCCGCAACCACGCGACGGCACGTTCCGACACGGGGACTCCCTCGGTCGTGGTGGTGGGTCGGCACCCGTCCACACCTTTCGCCGGGGGTCCGGACCCCGTGACGAAGGCGGGGACGGGTTGCCGCCCGGGCCCTGCATTGATCTTGATCCAGCCGAAACCCCAAGTCAATCCTCCGGTTTGCTCCCGACATCCAAGCGATATCTTGGGTCTCGTGACCCTCGACGATCTTCGTGTGTTCGTGGCCGTCTGCCGCGCCGGCAGCCTCAGCGCCGTCGCCCGCGACCTCGGCTGCACCCAGTCGGCCGTCAGCCAGCACGTCCGCCGCCTGGAGAAGGAGACCGGCACGAGCCTCCTGGAGCGCCACGCCCGGGGGGTCGTGCCCACCGAGGCGGGCCGCATCCTGCAAGTCGCCGCGGCGGACGGCATGGCCGGTCTCGACGGAGCCCTGCGCCGCGTGGACGACCTCCTACGGGGCGGTGGCGGCTCGGTGCGCGTCACCACCGGCGCGACGACCGTGCGGCACTTCATGTCCGAGGCGGTCGTCACCTTCCGCCGCCTCCACCCCGGGGTGAGCCTGGAGTTCCAGACCGAGAACTCCAGCCGCAGCTGCTTCGACGCCCTCGCCGCCGACGACCTCGACCTCGCCTGGATCACCATCGGCAGACCGGTCCGCGGCATCGAACAGCGCCCGGTCATGGAACTGCCCTGGGTGCTCGCCGTCCGCGCCGACGACCCCCTCGGCGCCCGCCCGCACATCGATCCGGCCGACCTCGCCGGCATCCGGCACATCCGGCTCCCGGAGAACTCCGCCTCCCGCGCCCACCTCGACGCCGCCTTCGCCGAGTCCGGCATCCACGTACGCTCCGACACCAGCGTGGCCGACTGGGACACCGCCCTGCTCCTCGCCGAACTGGGCCTGGGCCACGCCGTCGTGCCCGCGCTGCCCGGCTGGCAGGTCCCCGGCACCGACGGCCCGCTGCGGCTCGTACCCGTTCCCGCCCTGCCGCCGCTCGGGGTGGGATGGGCGGTCCGCCGCTGGTCCGCCCTCGCCCCGCCGGCCCTCGCCTTCGCCGACGAGGTCGCCCGCAGCTGCCGGGCGCGCGCGGCCGGGCAGCGGTGACGCCCCGGTGCACCCGGCCCCCACGGGGTTCGGCCGCTGGCGAGGACGTGGGGCGCCGGGCGGAGGATGATGGAGTGGCCGGGGACGAAGGCCAGGCGTGATCCCGCGGCCCGGCGGAGGAGGTGCACGTGCCATGACGGAGCACGACGGCGGTCCGGCGGCGCGGAATCTGGAGGAGGGCAAGCTCCTGAAGGAGCTGGAGGCCATCCACCGCACGCGCCACGAGACCCTGCTGCACGGGTCCGACGACGCGCTGGTCACCCACACGAAGCGGATGAACGAGCTGGAACACGAGTACGTACGCCGCCACCCGCAGCGGGCCCAGACCGCGGGCCGCACCCGCTCCGGGGCCCGGGCGCGCGGCGCCGAGTAGCCAAGCCACCGCCGACCCGCCCCGTAGCGGTCGGGCCAACGGACGGGCTCGTGAGCAGCTCCCGTACCGCGCTCCGGTGGACGAGGGGGCGCGCTGGGGTGCGTGCCCGGCGGATTCGATGACGCGACGACGCAGTGTGGGCTTCCTTTGCCTCGAATGAGACAATCTTGTATCGTTCGAGGCGAAGGAGGCTCATCGTCATGGTGCGCGAAGAAGAACTGTTGGACGGCGCCGCTCGCGTCCTCGCCGGCGATCACAGTGCCTCGATGGTGCAGATCGCCGCCGGGATCGGGACCAGCCGCGCCACGCTCAGCCGCCGCTACGCGACCCGCGAGGCGCTGCTGAAGGCCGTCGCGGTCCGCGCGATCGAGGTGGTCGACGGGTGCCTGGCCCCGCTCGACCTGGCCCAGGACGCCGACGGGGCCGCGTTCGACGCCGCCCTGGAGGACCTGGTCCTCGCCCTGCTGCCCGCCGCGCACCTCTACGGTTTCACCTCACGCGACGCCACCGTGCTCGCGGACCCGGAGTTCCGCGCCGGCGTGGACCGGCAGGACCAGCGGGCCCTGGCCTTCCTCGCCCTGGGCCAGCGGCTGGGGCGGCTGCGCGCCGACCTGCCGCCTTACTGGATCTGGTACTCGCTCTGGGGCCTGCTCGACGCGGCCGCCGAGGGCGTACGCGACGGCCACCTCGCCCGCCGCCAGATCGGCCACCTGATCCTGACCTCCTTCCTCGGTGGAACGCGGCCCGCCGCGCGGCCCCCTGCCGGCGACCCCGCACCCTGACCCGCGCGCCACCGCGCGCACCCCGCGCGCACGCCGTGAACGACTCTGAACGGAACCCGATGCACACCCCCGCGCAGGCCCCCCACAGGTGGATCGTCCTGGCGATCCTCTCCGGCAGCCTCCTGCTCATCTCCATGGACACCACGATCCTCAACGTGGCCTTCCCCTCGCTCGTCGGCGACCTCCGCCCCGGCGCGGTGCAGCAGCTGTGGATCATCGACGTCTACGCGCTCGCCCTGTCCGGCCTGCTGGTCACCGCGGGCGCGCTCGGCGACCGCTGGGGGCGCAAGCGGCTGCTCATGGCGGGCTTCGGCATCTTCTCGGTGGCCTCGCTCATAGCCGTGTTCTCCACCGAGGCCTGGCACGTGATCGCCGCCCGCGCCCTGCTCGGCATCGGCGGCGCGGCCATCATGCCGTCCACCGTGTCGATCCTGCGCACCGTCTTCACCGACGCCAAGGAGCGCGCCTTCGCGCTCGCCGTCTGGGCGGCCGTCTTCGGCGGCGGCATGGCCTTCGGGCCGGTGATCGGCGGGCTCCTCGTCCAGGACTACGGCTGGCACTCGGCCTTCCTCCTGAACCTTCCCCTCGCCGCCGTCATCGTCGCGGCAGGCCTGCGCTACCTGCCCGAATCGCGTTCCCCGCGCGGCACCGGTGCCTGGGACTGGTGGGGCGTCGGCCAGTCGGTCGTCGGCATGCTCGCCCTCGCGGGCGGCATCAAGCAGCTCGGCAAGAGCGGGGTCGCCGACCCGCTGCCCTGGGCCCTGCTCCTCGTCGCCGCCGTCGCGCTGACCGTGTTCGTACGCCGCCAGCTGCACCTCGACCACCCGCTGTTGCAGGTCCGGCTGTTCGCCAAGCCCGCCTTCAGCGTCGCGGCGACCGCGATCTTCCTGCCCATGGTGGGCATGGGCGCGATCCTGTTCCTCGTCACCCAGTGGTTCCAGTACGGCGAGGGCTACACCCCGCTCCAGGCCGGCGTGCGCCTCCTGCCCGCCCCGCTCGCCTTGATCGCCGCCTCGATGCTGGCCCCCTCGCTGATGCAGCGCTTCGCGATCCGCCACGTGCTCGGCGCCGGACTGGTCGTCCTGGCCGCCGGCATGGCCCTGCCCTGGACCCTCCAGCAGTTCACCGACCTGGGCTATCCGGCCTTCGCGACCGCCCTGACCGTCATGGGTGCCGGCGCCGGCATCGCGACCACGGTGGCCTCGGTGACCCTGGTCTCCGCCGCGCCCGCGGCCGAGGTCTCCAGCGCCGCCGCCATAGAGGAGACCTGCTACGAGCTCGGCTCGGCCATGGGCGTCGCCGTCCTCGGCTCCACCGCGGCCGTGCTCTACCGCGGCAACCTGCCCGCCCTCGACCTGGACGGCCCCACCGCCGCCGCCGTACGGGACTCCGTCGGCGAGGCCGCGCACACCGCGGAGCGGCTCGGCGGCTCCGTCGGCCAGGCCCTGCTCGACACCGCCTCGCAGGCCTACACCCTGGCCATCACCCCGGCGTTCCTCCTGGCCGGCGGTCTCGTGATCGTCGCGGCGGCCACCACCTGGTCGCTCATTCCGCGGGACCTGCGGCCCACCGAGAACCACTGAGCCGCGCCGGCCGGAACGCGGGCGCGGCGGGCGCCGGCCCCAGGGTGGTGGTGCCCGGAGCCGCCCGGTGGCCGAGGCCCGTGCGGTAGGCGTCCATCGCCGCCTCCACCCGGCCCGTACGCCGCATCAGGTCGCCGAGCAGTCGGCACAGGTCCGCGAGGTCCCCGCTCGCCCCGCTGCGCTCCAGCAGCGCCAGCGCCTGCACGTAGTGCTCCTCGGCCGCCTCGGTGTCGCCGCGCTCCTCCGCCATCAGGCCGAGGAGCCGGTGCGCGCCGCCCGCGTGGACGGCGCCGTGGCGGTCCCCCAGGTCCAGCAGCGCGGAGAGCAGTGCGGAGGCCTCCTCGTACCGGCCCAGCTGCCGCAGTACGTCGGCCAGTTCGACCTCCACCTGGGCCGTGTAGAGGCCCGCGCGCCGGGCCGACAGCATGTCCCGGGCCGTGCGCAGCTCCCGTTCCGCCGAGGCGAGCTCGCCGTTCTGGGCCTGTACGTATCCGCGCATCCAGTGGCAGTGCGCCAGATCCGTCCGCAGCCGCAACTGCCCGTAGATCGCCTGGGCCTTGGCGAGGGAGGCGTCGGCGTCGGCCACCCGCCCCTCGGCGAGGAAGGTCCGGGCCACCTGCCGGTGCATCCCGGCCACCAGCGCCGGGTCGTTGACCTGCGGGGCCAGCGCGAGCGCGAGCTCGGCGGCGTGGGCGGCGCGGGCATGGGCGCCCATGTCGATGTACGGCCCGATCACCGCCGCGTGGAGCAGCACCAGCGCGTCCGGATCGGCCAGCCCGCTCGCGCCCAGCTCGTCGATGGTGGATTCCAGGAGGTAGCAGGCGTAGCGCAGCTCACCGGCGAGCAGGTGGGCCACGGCGCGCCCGCGGATCGGCCGGGCGCGACGGGGCAGCGGCTGGTCGGCCAGCAGCCGCTCGGCCTCCTCGAAATGGGCGATCGCGTCCGGGAGTTCACCGGCCTCCAGGGCGCATTCGCCGAGCCCGAGCCGGGCCTCGGCCCGCTCGGGGACGAGCCCGAGGTCCTCCGCTTCGGTGAGCAGGCGCCGGTAGCGTACGGCGGCCTCCACGGCCTCGCCCGTCGCGAGCGTCTGCTGGGCGTCGGTGAGGGCGAGGCGCAGCTCGGTGGCCAGGTGGGCGGGACGGCCCGTGGTCAGCTCCTCGTACGAGGTGCCCAGGCGCGCGGCGAGGAAGCGCAGCGCGGTCTCGGAGGGGCGGACCTTGCCCGACTCCAGAGTGGAGACATAGGCCGAGGTATAGGCCGGCTCCGCCAACTGCCTCTGCGTCATACCCAGTTCACTGCGCATGCGCTGAACCCGGCGGCCGATCAGGGCCGGTTCGTCCATGAAGTCCCCCTGGTTGCTCGAACTCCCCAGTATTCAGGGGGAGCAGGCATTGCGCACCACCCGCGCGCCACCTAGTTTAAGCAACCACTTCAGCAGATTTATCAAACTGCTTAACTTCCGTTCCCGGGGGAGGACTTCATGGTTCGAGTCAGACGTGCGGCCGTTCGCACGGCGCTGCGCGCGAGCGTCGCGATGGTCTGCGCGACCGCCGCGCTGGTGGCGGCCGGGCCAGCCGACGCGGCCGACCCGCCGGCCGCCAAGAGCCGGGTGCAGGTGGAGATACCGGGGCCGGAGCAGGGCGGCGACGCCGGATCCGGCCACGCCCGGGTGCCGGCCGCGGGCGGCCCCGCGAAGAGCGCGGGCCGGCTCTCCCCGGCGCAGCGGGAGGCCGACGGCACGGTCACCAAGCTGATCGACAACGGCTCCACCGCCGACCGCCTCGACGTCGTCGTCATCGGTGACGGCTACACGGCCGACGAGCTGGCGCGCTTCCACGCCGACGCCGCACAGAAGTGGGCCGAGGTGACCGCCGTCGAGCCGTACACCACGTACCGGAACCTCTTCAACGTCTGGACGGTCGACGCGGTCTCCCACGACTCCGGCGTCTCCGGCGACCCGGACCCCACCACCGTCCGCGACACCGCCCTGGGCTCCTACTTCTGGTGCGAGGGCATCGAGCGGCTGCTCTGCGTGGACCAGCCCAAGGTCGACGCGTACGTGGCGAAGGCGCCGGCGGCCGACCTGGTCATCGTCCTCGCGAACAGCGCCAAGTACGGCGGGGCCGGCTACAACGAGCGCAGCGCGGCCCTCGGCTACGAGGGGATCTCCACGGCCTCGGCGGGCCACCCGAAGTCCGGCCAGGTCGCCATCCACGAGACCGGCCACTCGCTGGGCAAGCTCGCCGACGAGTACTTCTACCCCGGCGTCCCGGACTACGAGAAGTACACCGGCCCCGAACCCGCCGAATCCAACAGCACCGCGCTGAGCGCCGACGAGATGACCGCGCAGCGGTCCAAGTGGTACCGCTGGCTCGGCGAGACCTCACCCGACGGCGGCACCGTCGGCGCGTACGAGGGCGGCAACTACTTCGTCACCGGGCTCTACCGGCCCACCGACAACTCCCTCATGCGGGTCCTGGGCAAGCCCTTCAACCTGCCCGGCGTCGAGTCCATGATCGCCGGCTTCTACCAGCACGCGCGGATCGTCACCCCGCTCACCCCGACCGACCGCACCCTGCGGCTGCGCCACACGGCGAAGGCGTCCGTACCGAAGCTCAACGGGGCGGACGGCAGGCAGCCCGTGGTCCGCTGGTACCTCGACGGCAGGGAGCTGAAGCGCTTCGAGGGCCGGACCGAGGTGCCGGTGGCGGAGCTGTGGCTGTTCGACCTCCGAACGCACCGGCTGTCGGTCACGGCCGAGGACCGCACGCCCTCGGTACGCGACCCGAAGACCATCCGCACGCTGCGGTCCACGGCCACCTGGACCGTCAAGCTCTGAGGCGCACCGCGCCCCGTCCGCCCCTCAGACCCGGCGCCAGCAGGCCAGCGCCCAGGAGAACAGTCCGAACAGCACGAGCCCGGCGGCGACCACCAGGAGGAGCCACGGTCCCGCCGGGGTCCGGGTGAAGGCCCTGAGGGTGTCGTCGACGCCCTTGGCCTGCGAGGGATCGTAGCTGACCGCCGCATAGACGACGAAGGCCCCGGCCGTGGTGAACAGCGCACCGCGGGCCAGGCCGCCGGCGACCCCGAGGAACTCGACCGCCTTGCGGACGCCCTCGGGTATCCGGTCCATCTCCAACTGCTTGCGGAACGAGCGGCGGGCCGCCTGCACGGCGATCACGATGCCGCCCACGGCGATGGCCACCCCGGCCGCCCCCACCCACCACGGGCCGCCCGGCAGGTCCATCACCTTCGACGTCACGTCGCGCGACTGCTCGTCGCCGGACTGGCCGCCGCCGGACCCGGCCGCGAAGGACAGCACCGAGAACGCGACGACCCCGTAGAAGACGGTCCGGGCCGCCGACGCCAGCCGCTTGGAAGCCTTGTCACCGTCGGGACCGGCGGCGCCGAACACCGCCTCCGACAGCCGCCACAGCATCATGCACACCAGGCCGATCCCGACGGCCCACACCAGGAAACCACCGAAGGGCTTCTCCGCCAGCTCCTGCAGCGCACCCGTACGGTCCGCCTCCTGGCCGGCGTCTCCGAGCGCCACCCGCACGGCGAGCACGCCGACGAGTACGTACAGCAGTCCGCGCGCCACCAGTCCGCACCGTGCCACCACCTCGCGGCCCGTGCCGCCCCGGGACCCGGTCCGTGCGCCCTCACGTGCCATGCGGCCGACCATGAGACCAGCCCCCCTTCCGCTCGGTCCGACGCGGCGGGCGACGCGTACGCGCCGGACCCGCGTGCCGGACGGTTCAACCTGCGACTACCCGGACGCCGCCCCTCCATGCGGTGCGGGCCCGGTCGCCCCGGCGGCAGCGCACCGGCCGGTGGCCGCGCGACGGATCGCGGCGGCCACCGGCCGGGGTACGGGCCCGCAGGCGCGGGGTACGGACTCCGGTGCTACATGGGGTCCATACCGCGGTCGTCCATCCGGCCCTCCTGCTCGCTCTGCTCCTGGAGACGACGGGCCTTCTCCTTCAGCCGACGGCGCTCTTCCGGGTCGGTCGAACGCTCGGCCGCGTCGGTCAGTTCCTGGGCCTTGGCGCGCATCTGCTGGGACCGGCCGCGGGATTCGCCTGAAACGCTCATGATCGCTCCTTGCATCAGTGGGGAGAGCGGGCGGATTCAGCGAACCAGCACTGCCGGGCGGGCGCATCTCGAAGGGTCACCGAGCGTGATACGCAGCCCCAGGCTCCCCCGATCGGCCGCGGGCCGGGGGCCGACGGGGTCCGGCCGACCGGGTCGAGCCGACGGGGCCCGGCAGACCAGGTCGGGCCGGTCAGTCCAGGTCCGTGTCCGCGCCGAGCGGAGTGGTGAGGGTGAACAGGGCCCCGTCCGGGTCGCGGAGCGTCACCCACCGCTCCACGGCGTTCGAGGTGATGTCCGAGACCGTACGGCCGCCCAGCGCGACGGCGGCCTCGATCGCCGGCCGCAGCTTCGGCACGCGGAAGTGGACGTGCCAGCGGGGCCTGGTGTGCGGGGAGTAGGCGGCGAGCTCGACGGGTCCGCTGTTCAGGCGGGCCACCGGCTCACCGTTCTGCCGCAGGACGACCTGGTCCTCCTCGTAGGAGACCTCGCAGCACCCGGCGCGATCGGTGGCCCATTCGAGTACCGCGCCGTAGAAGATCGCCGCGTCGAGGGCGTTGCGCGTCCGCAGTTCCAGCCAGGCCGGCAGCGGGCCCTTGCCCGCCCGCCAGTCCGCGGCCACCGCGCCCTCCCAGATCCCGAAGACCGCACCGTCCGGATCCGCGACCAGCGCGGCACGGCCGCCGGACGGGAAGGAGACCGGGCCGACGGCGATGGTGCCCGTCCGCTCCCGGATGCGGTCCACCGCCACATCGGCGTCGTCGACGGCGAAGTACGGGGTCCAGGCCACCGCGACCCCCAGGTCCCCGGCCAGCGCCCCGATGCCCGCCACCGGCACCCGGTCCAGGTACGCCACCGAAAAGGCCTCGCCGAGGCGGGCCGGCCGGAACCGCCAGCCCGCGACCGCGCCGTAGAAACGCTGGGCCGTCTCAAGGTCGCGGGTCATCAGGCTCACCCAGCACGGCGCCCCGAAGACCTCCCTCGTCGAAATCTCCACCGCTCGCTCCGTCCCTGTGGGCCCCCGGTTCATTGTGGTCCTTTTCGTGTCGTTCCTCGCGGCCGGAGGCGGCGCACCCCACACGGAAGGTGCCGGAGAACCACGCTCCGTGTCGATCCCGGCCGCCGCCGGGCGGCGCTAGCCTCGGTTCCGGACGCCACCCCGCAGCCCCGGAAGGCAGGTCTCCCATGGTCGGTTCCCAGGTTCCCGTCATCGATCTCGGGCCGTGGCGGTCCGGGGGGCCGCCGGAACGTGCCCGTACGGCCGCCCGCGTCGACGAGGCCCTGCGCGCGGCCGGATTCCTCCTCGTGACCGGCCACGGCGTGGACCCCTCGCTGCCCGCACGGATCCGGGAGGCGGCGCGCACGTTCTTCCGGCTGCCGGCCGCCGTGAAGGAGCCCTACGCCGTCGCCGTCGGCGGCCGGGGCTGGCTCGGCCCCGGGGCGGAGGCCAACAGCTACGCCGAGGGCACGGCCTCACCGCCCGACCTCAAGGAGTCCTGGTCCTTCGCGGCGGACGACCCCACCGGCGACCCCGCCGTGGACGCCGAGTGGTTCCGGCCCAACGCCTGGCCCGCCGAGGTGCCGGAGCTGCGGCCGCTGGTGACGGAGTACCTGACCCGGATGCGAGCCCTCTCCGACGAGCTGCTCGTACTTCTCGCCACCGCACTCGGACTCGCCGAGGACCACTTCACGCGCCACACCGGACACCCCACCTGGGGGTTCAACCTCAACTGGTACCCCGGCACCGAGACCGCCGGCCCGCCGCTGCCCGGCCAGTTCCGCATCGGCGCGCACACCGACTTCGGTACGGTCACGGTCCTGGACCGGCAGCTCGGCGCGGGCGGGCTCCAGATCCACACCGATGCCGACGGCTGGCAGGACGCCCCCTACGACCCGGCCGCGCTCACCGTCAACATCGGGGACCTGATGGCCCGCTGGACGGGCGACCGCTGGCGCGCGGGCCGCCACCGCGTCCTGCCCCCGCCCGCCGACACCCCGGCCGAGGAACTGATCTCGCTCGTCTACTTCTACGAATGCGACGCGCACACCCGCGTCGAATCCCTCCCCGCACCCCTCGGCCGGGTGGTGCACGACCCCGTCGACTCCCACACGTACCTGCGCGGCAAGCTCGACGCGATCAGCGTCCCGGAGGCGGGCTGAACCCACTCCGGCGGAGCCTCACTCCGGCGGGCGTTCCGGGCCCGCGTAGTCGGGGCCGGTGTAGCGCGGGCGGGAGCCCCGATCGCAGTCGTCGGCGAGGGCATCCCTCAGAAAGGGCTCGATGCCCCTTGCCACCAGGGCTTTCCGCCAGGCTTCTCTGGCCCGGGCCACCCGGTCCTCGCCCGGTTCGTCCACGTGCGCCGCGAGCGCGGTGGGTTGGCGCAGGGCGGTGACCACAAGACCGACCACGCAGACGGCGATCGCGCCTACGGTCACGGCCACGGACACCCATCCGGCGTTCTTGCGGCGGATGCCTGCCGAAGGACCCGGCGATCCGTCTGCCAGGACACGAACCGGGTGTACAGGTCCAGGACGCCTCGCAGCAGGCCACCCGCCGCCCCCAAGAGAATCAACGTCGGGACGTCCACGCTCTCCCCTGGGTCACGGCGCCATGGCCTGGCTGTGTGGTTCCGGACACCGGACGAGCGTAGAGCGGTGTGCAAGTTGCCGGGGAGGGATCAGCCTGATTCGCCAACTTCCCCAGCCCGCGCCGTGGTCCCATGGCACATGAGCAGGCGGACGCGCGAGGGTTACCAAGGAACCGGGCCGGGAGCCATCACACGGGACGGGTGTGCGGTCGAGCTGTACGAGCGGCTCCCCGTAGGCGACGAGACCGACATCATCCAACGGGCGGTCCCCGCCGAGGCCCGCATCCTCGAACTGGGATCCGGCGTGGGCCGCATGACGCATCCGCTGCTCGAGCGCGGCTTCACCGTGACCGCCGTCGATGAGTCCCCCCAGATGCTGGAACGGGTGCACGGCGCCAGGACCGTCTGCAGTCCGATCGAGGCACTGGAACTCGACGAGCGTTTCGACGTGGTGCTGCTGGGGTCGTTCCTCGTCCACGCCGGTGATCCACACGTGCGCCGGGCGCTGCTGCGGACCTGTCGACGGCATGTCGCGAACGACGGCTGCGTACTGATCCAGCGGGAGGGCGAAGGCAGGCACGAGAACCTGCCGCACGAACGGAAGATCGCCGACGGTGTCGTGCGGGTGCTGTCCTCCGACCCTGTGAGCCCCGGTGTGCGGTCCGTCCACGTCGAATACGTCTTCTCGGACGCCCGGTGGACCCAGACGTTCCTGTCACGCCCCCTGACCACCGAGGCCTTCGAGCTCGCCTTGGGCGAGGCAGGCCTCGCCGTCGACGCCTATCTGACGGATGACCGCACCTGGGTGCGGGCCCTGCCGGTCACCGGACGGCCGTAGCCGGATTACTCCTGCTCCTTGTACACGGCTTCGACGTTGTTGCCGTCCGGGTCGTCGACGAACGCGCAGTAGGCGCGGTACTCGGGCCAGAGCCGGGGTTCGTACCGGGACGTGCCACCGGCGGCCATGGCGGCCTCGTAGAAGCTGTCGACCGAGGCGCGGTCGCGTGCGGTGAACGCGATGTGTGCGCCCCGGGTCACCGTGGCGTCGCCCGCGGGGTACAGACCGAAGGAGGGAGTGTCCAGCTCCTCTTCCCAGAACTCCGCTCCGCCGTCAGCCGCTTCCCCCACCACACCGAGAGGCTTGAGCGCGGCGGTGTAGAAGCGGATGCTCGCCTCCGGGTCCGAGGCGATGAAGGTGACGTGGTGGATGAAGGGCCATCGAGGTGTCATGACCGCGCAGTCTACGAGCGCCGACGTGAAAGCCCGGCACCGGGCTTGGTCCACCCTCGCTGCGACGCCCCACTCCGTTCCTCCCTCGCCAGGTGCGCGGC
Organism: Streptomyces sp. NPDC005533; assembly: GCF_042871845.1. Lineage (NCBI taxonomy): Bacteria > Bacillati > Actinomycetota > Actinomycetes > Kitasatosporales > Streptomycetaceae > Streptomyces > Streptomyces sp. NPDC005533. The sequence continues at coordinate 28,864 of NZ_JBIAJH010000007.1, forward strand.
TTCCGGAGGTGATGTCAGTGCGCCTCGGTACGGTCAGGGGATGAGAGCTACCGGCACGTTCACCGTGAAAGCGTTCGTCCCGACCGAGCTGAAGCCGGACCCGGCCGTGTCCACCGGGCTTCCGGTGGGCGTGGCGACCATGGAGAAGGCCTTCGAGGGCGAGGTCGCCGGTCGCTCGGCGACCTTGTTCACCGCCGCGTTCGACCAGGAGACCGGCGTCGGCACCTATGTGGCCATGGAGTCCTTCGAGGGCTCACTGCACGGCCGGGAGGGAGCGTTCAACTTCGTGCACTCGGCGACCACCTCGGGCAGCGACCGCACCGCGGAGTTCTTCACCCTCGTGCCCTCGAGCGGCACCGGGGAGCTGGCCGGAATCACCGGTGCCGGGGGGATGGCGGTCGATCCCGACGGCACCCACCGCATCTGGTTCGACTATCGGCTCGGCTGAGCCGGGCCGACTCGCCCCGGCCGGGGGCCCACACCCCGGTCCCGGGGCCGGGCCTACTCGCCCCGGCGCGGGGACCGGGGTGTGGGCCGGACGGGTGGCCCGGGCGGTGGCGTTCGCGTGTGCCGGCGTCCATCGGCGTCCTTGGAGTCTCATGGACCGCGGCCGGCCCCCGCGTTCCCGTCCACCGTCCACCGTGCACCGGCCCGGCCCGGCCCGGCCCGCCCCCGCACGGGCGGGAGGAGACGAGGACCGCAATGAGCGAACACGCCCGGATCGACGTCCACCACCACGTGATCCCGCCCGACCGCAGCCGCGCGATCGCCGACCGCACCGCCGTCCTCGGCTGGCCGGTACCCGCCTGGGACCGGCAGGGCGCGATCGCGATGATGGACCGCCGTTCGATCGCCACCGGCATCCTCTCGTACGCCGCTCCGCTCGGCGCTCCCGACGACGTCGAGGGGGCTCGGGCCACGGCCCGGCCCGTGAACGAGTTCACCGCGGAGCTGATGAAGGACCGGCCCGACAGGTTCGGCAACTTCGCCGTCCTCCCCCTCCCGGACGTGGACGGAGCGCTCGACGAAGCCGCCCATGCCCTGGACGAGTTGGACGCCGACGGCGTGATGGTCCTGTCCAACGCGCACGGGCGCTACCTCGGAGACCCGGATTTCGAGCCCCTGTGGGCCGAACTGGACGCGCGCGAGGCGGTGGTCCTCGTCCACCCCACGGCGCCGCCCGGTGCGATGGTCCCGGGCCTGCCCAGCCCGCTGGTGGACTTCCCGTACGACACCGCCCGTACCGCCCTGCACCTGGCCGGCGCCGGGGTCCCGGGCCGCTACCCGCGGCTGAAGATGATCCTCCCGCACGCGGGCGGCTTCCTGCCGTACGCCGCCCACCGCTTCGCGTCCGCCGCCCGGCTGCGTCCGGGCCGCACTCCCGAGGACCTCCTGGCCGAGCTGAGGCGCTTCTACTTCGACACCGCGTTCTGCGCGGGCCCCGCCTCGCTGCCCTCGCTCCTCGCCTTCGCCGAGCCCGGACACGTCCTGTACGGCAGCGACTTCCCCATGGTGCCCGAGGAATGGTGCGCGGGCTTCGACGACGGGCTGGACGGTTACCCGCACTGGGCGGACGGGCAGCTCCACGCGATCCACCGGGGCAACGCCGAGTCCCTCTTCCCCCGCCTCGCACGAGCCTGACCGCCGCCCACGAGAGCGGCACGGCCGGGCGTGGGGACCCGTGATCGCACGCAGTCGTACGTAACCCGCGCGGAGGGAGGTCTCGGCCAGTAGAGTCGCGGTGTGGCATACCCCTCGGACTACGAACTCGCGGCATGGCGTGACATCCAACGGTTCAACGGCCGTCCGCTGTCACGGGTGATGAGGGACGCCGGCGAGCAAGTGGCCGTCGGCGCGGCGGAGATCGGCAAGCGTGCCGCGAAGTACCTGGAGGACCACCCGCGGGCCCGGTCGGCGGTTTCGCGTGGACGGAAAATCGCGGCCAAGGGCGCTCACAAGGTCGGCGCCGGGGCTCGCGGAGCGGCCGACGCCCTGCCCGACTGGAGCGGCACCGCCGTTCAGTCCGTGCGGCAGACGGTGGGACGGCTCTCGCGCGTGGGGCTCTCCTCCCGACGGATCGTGGCGCTGCACCAGAAGCGCGGGCACGACGTCGCATCGCTGTCCGACCTCGGCCGCCTCGACCTCCAGCAGATCGACGCGGTCCGTGGACGGGCGGCGAGCTGGTACTATCCGGCCGGCGCAGCGCTCTCGGGAGCGGGCGCAGGGCTGGTGATCTCCGGCGGGCAGCTGGTCACCGCCGCTTCCGCCGGCGCCGCGGCAGCCCCTTCCGGAGGCGCCATCGTCGGCGCTTTCGCCGCCGACGCGGCAGTCGTCCTCGGACTCGCGTCCCGCTCCGTCGGCCAGATCTCGCTGCTCTACGGCTACGACCCCGAGGAGCCTGCCGAGAAGCTCTTCGTGATGTCCGTCGTCAACGCCGGGACTGCCGTATCGGCCACCGCCAAGACCGCTGCGATGGCCGACATCTCGCGGCTCACCCAAGCGCTCGTGCGAGGCAAGTCGTGGGCGGTCCTCAACGAGGCCGCCGTCGCCAAGGTCTCCGCGCAGTTCGCGAAGGCGTTCGGCTTCCGCCTGACCAAAAAGGGACTCGGCAAAGCCATCCCCGCCTTCGGGATCCTCGTGGGAGGCACCCTCAACTGGACCACGCTGGAACAGATCGTCGACGCCGCTGACATCGCGTACCGGAGGCGGTTCCTCCTTGAGAAGTACCCCCACCTCGGCGAGGAGGAGGCGTCCGGACCGATTACCGATCTCGACCCGGACGACAGGGACGTCCCGGACGACGCCGACGCGGCGATCAGCGTGCTCGGCGAGCTCGCCGACGCGGGCGGACCCGACCTCCGCTGAGCCGCGGAACGCCGACCGTTCCTCCCGATCCCCGGGAGCGTCAGCGGGGGATCGACGGGAATGCTCCGTGGTAGTGATCCGGCAACGTTCGTCGAGGGTCTGCGCCCCACAACAGCGTTCGACCCCCCCCCGCTATGCAGGGCGGAGGACGGGATCGATCTGTGCCAGGCTTTCCTGCAGCCGACGGGCCCCCCGGGCAACACGATCGTCGGTGTCGCCCGACATCTCCTCGCAGAGCCGTAGCGCCTCGTCCAGGTCGTCCGAAAAGATGCTGAAGACATCGAAGATCGCGGTGTGGATGTAATCGGCGTGATTGTCGTCGGCGACTGCCAGTGCGGACGCGACTATGGTCAGTCCGGCCCGGTCCTTTCGCCGAAGCAAGCCCTCCGCGGTCCGCCGGGTGACGAAGGTGTCGCCACGGTCGAGAACAAGCCCCAGCAGCGGCTCAACGGCCTCCGGCATCTCGGCGAAGCCTGCCAGGCTGTGACCGGCATCCGCCCGGTCACGCCAGTCATCGCTTCGCCCGAGTTCGCCAAGCGTCACGACCACCGCGCGCCGCAGCTCACTGTCCACGGATTCGCCCGCTCCTTCCCGCGATTCCGGTCAAAATATCACCGAGGCGCCTACCGGATGATCGCCAGGACAGGTCCTGAGAGCTGTCCCGCAACTACTGATCGGGATAGACGCCCCGGCCATGCGCGATCACGTCTGGTCGGCCCAGGCCGACACGGTCGATCCGGCCTAGGCCTCGGATCACGCCGTCTGCGGCCAGTCGTTTCCGCCGTGCGTCGGGTGCCAGAGGGGTCTCGAAGCCCTCACTGAGGCCTCGCCCCGTATCTGCGTACGCGTAGCGGACCGCGTACATCCTTCCCGCGTGATGCCATTCGCAGCGGACCAGAGGTCGCGCGAGGACGGACTCGGACCACTCTGCTGCCCTGTTCGCCAGCTCGGTAGGTTCGCCTGCGGCTTTGAAGGTGAACTCGTTCGCGGTCTGCAGGATGGTGAAGTCCTGGTTGTGGTGCCCCGTGTACGTGCTGGCGTGTAGCGGCACGCCTGGGCCTGGACCCGCAGTCGTAACCAGGGCGGAGCGCCGGCCCCCTGCCTGCCCGGGCCGGCTGTCGGCCGCCGGGTGCGTCGCACGCCAAGGGGTTGTAGCCCTCGCATCGTTCAGTCGGAGCCGTGGGAGCCGTGGGTCTGCGCCTGGTGCCAGGCGAGGGGCGTGACGGGGCGGCGGGCCCGCCGCCGCCTCTTCGCTTCGTCGGCCGCTGCTGCGACGAGAGCCCATGACATCAGAGCCCCGAGTGATGCCAAGGTGACAGAAGGCAGCGCCAGCCACCACAAGGACACAACCAGGGCGAGCACGGTGACGCCGATCCGGGCAGGTGCGGGCAGTGGGCGGGTCAGCTCGGTGGCGGCCCAAACGGCGGCGATGGGCGCTCCGACGGTAAGAGCCAACGCGATCGGTAGCCACAAGATCATCTTTATGCCTCTCACGCCCGCTCTGGGGCCGGGTCGGCTCCAGAGGGACAGTCAGGTCCTGCCGACGGCTGTGGTGTCGGCGGTGAGGCCGGCGCCATGTCCCGCAGCCTTCGCCGATCATGCTCACACACCGCTTGAACATGTTCAAGCGGCGGGCCGAGTGATGCGGCCCGCAACGTTGAACACGTTCAAGCGGTGGAAGTCGGGCCGGTCGGCCCCGACCGCGACGACACGGCAAGAGGTGTCAAACGCTCGAGCGCTCGGAGGAGCGCTCCGCACACCGCTCCGTCGCCGGCCTCACATTTTGGCTACGGAGAGATGTGGCCGAGACCTGCGGCACGGCTGTCCGTACCTCGGCCGCGTGCGTAGGGGCGGCGGGCAGGGCAGGGCAAGGCAAGAGCGGCGGCGGTCACCAGACCGGTGACCGCCGCCTTTCGCCCGGGCCGTGCCAGCCGGCCCGCTCGGAGGCGATGTTCGGGCGGGCACAGCCCGGGCGGCGCATAACGTCCAGCGTGAGATGCGCCGGGAGCAAGCGTGACGGCGTGGTCGTTGCCGTGGGTCACCAGCGGTCGGTGGTGGCCGCCGCGTCCTGGAGGGATGGCGTACCCGTTGCGTCAGCTGAGGAGCCTGGGATCAGCTGCGGCGGGTCTTGCGCCAGCCGAAGGGACCGGGCAGGTCCATCGAAGTGGTGCGGCGTCCGGTGCTGCTGTGGGTGCGGCGGGGACCGTGCTTGCCGCCGGTGGTGATCGACCACGACTTGCGGTTGATGTTCAGCCGGACGCCAGGCAGGATCCTGAAGCTCTTGCGGAATGTCAGCGGCATGACGTCTCTCCTCGGTGCGCGTAGGGGTCGGCTGGCCCCGGCGAACTGTTCTTGCGCTCAGGCCAGTTGACGTACGTGTGTCCGGCGCGGCCCATTCCATGCGCCCGCGGAGCGCCGCGCGGCAGGTTCTCATCGGCGCCAGGCCACATCGCAACCGCTCACAGGTGGGGGCACAGCATTCCAGGAGGTCGGGCGCGAGGTGCAGCTGGGTCGCCCCAACCATGTAGGGCCTCGGTGCTCGGGCGTTGGTCCCCGGCGGAGGGATTGGCCACGTCGGCCGGCTGCTCGGCCTGTGGCCGGTCCGCGACGGCGGGCTGGCCGGCATCAAGTCGATCTCGGCCCAGGGCGGCTTCACGAAACCCGCTCCCTGGCTCCCGTGCCTCGCCGAAGGCGGTGAGCCGCACGCGCCGCCGCAGGAGGGGGGGCGCGGTGCGGGCGACCGCTAGCCGAGCCACGTGTGAATCCGACGGAAGGAGAGGATGCCGTCCGTGCGGCGCGCGGGTCGGCCCCGGTGCCCGCACGTTGGGGGCGGTACCGCCGGGCAGATCCATCCGAGGTCGGCCGTACGAAGTCAGAACGCGTACACGGGGTTCCCGTTCAGGGTCGCCGACATCGTGCATGCGTTGGAGAAGGTGTGCTTCCAGGCGACGCGCCTGCCGTGCAGTACGCCGTCTGCGGTGACCGTAACGGGGTCGAAGTACTTGGGGCAGACCCGCGATGTGTTCGGTGTTGCCAGCAGGCGGTTGAGTTCGCCGTCGGTGGCGTTGAGGGCGTCGCACGCGGCCCTCGGGGCGGGGTGAGTGCCCTCGGCGGTGTAGGCGCAGCTGAGAGTGGCCGCGCGCATGACGGTGTCCGTGGGTGCGCCGCGGCCGTGGGTAATGGTGAAGACCATCGCGGACGGGCCGTGCGCACCGGTGGGTTGAGCCTCCGCGAGGCCGGTGGTGCCGGCAAGACAGAGGAGGCTGAAGGCGGATACTGCGATGATGTGGCGACGCATGAGTGGTTTCACCTTCGAGTCAAGGGTGGTTGCGGTTCAGCGCCTGCGATCTGGCGCTCTTCACGACGAGCCTGGCAGGTCCGAAGGAGGGCCGCCAACGGGCGGTCGATTTACGGACAGACGCCTTGACCGGATCATCGGCCGGTGTCCGCCCAGCTGGCGCGGCACGTCCCAGGCTTCCGAGTGGCTCGGGGGCGGGGGTTGCTGCCCCGCCGCGCCATGTGCCTCCCTGGTGACGGAGGTGCGCGGTTCGCCGAATCGCTTTGCAGGGTGACGGGATGAATGCGCCCAACCCAGGGTCCGGGTGGAGCTTCCGAGTGAACGGTCCCGCGGAGCGCGGCGGCACCAGACGCGCGTGCCGTGCTGCACGGACAGCGCACCGGAGGCTTGTCCGGCGCGGCCCAGAGTGCGGACACCTCCCGGGTCGGCTGCCCGGCCAGCCCCCACTCCGCAGTGCGACGGGGGAGAAGCGGCAGGGACAGGCCGTAGGCGCGCGTCGAACCGGCGAACCGGTGAACCACACCGGACGGGTACCGCCGTCCGCGCGTCGTCGGGGAGCGCGACCGCGTACCCCGACGGGTACGCCGTCGTCGCCGAAGCGCTCGTACCCGCAGCCCGGCGTCCCGGAGCCGCCCAGCTCCGCGACTGCCGACAGAAGGGCGACGGCCGCGACCATGCCGTCCAGGCCGTCGCCACCATGCACAGCCTCGCCCTGGCACGGTGAAACAGCAGGTCAGCAGCCCCACAGGCCTGCCCGAAACAGACCTTCTGCAACACCCTTTAGGTTCTGTCTCTTTTGTCAGCGTCGGGCCCAGATGACGATGCCGGCGAGGTGGAGTGCGGTCTGGTAGGCGATGGCGAGTTTGTCGGGTCGTGTGGCCAGGCGCGCCACTGCTTAAGTCGGTTGATGCACCGCTCGACGGTGTTCCGCTGCTTGTAGACCTCGAGGTCGAAGCCTGGCGGTCGGCCGCCTTGGCGGCCCCGCCGCAGGCGGTCTGGTCGGACGGCTGAGGGATGACCGCCCGGATTCCGCGGCGCCGTAAGTGGCTGCGGATGGCGCGGGATGAGTACGCCCGGTCGGCCGGCACGGCGAAGGGCCTCGTTCGTGGTCGGCCAGGCCCGCCGCGGGGAACGCGGATGCGGGACATCACCGTCTCGAAGGCGTAACCGGCCTGGCCTGCAGTGACGACGAAGGCCAGCGGGCGTGCCCCGCCGTCTGCGGCGAGGTGAACCTTGGTGCTCAGCCCGCCGCGAGAGCGTCCGAGTGCGTGATCGGCGCGCTCGCCCGAGCGAGCCGCCCCTTTTTGCGTGCGCCTGCGGCGTGCTGGTGGGCGCGGACGACGGTGCAGTCCACCGAGACCGTCCAGTCGATGCCGTCGTCGGCGTCCGCCGTTGCCAGGACGGAGGCGCGGATCTTCTCCCAGGTGCCGTCCACGGCCCATCTGATCAGGCGTCTGTGTGCGGTCTGGAACGGGCCGAGCTCGTCGGGAAGGTCCCGCCAAGGCGAATTGGCGCGGTACCTCCACGCGATGGCCTCAAGGGTGCGGCGGGGGTCGGCCCACCGCCGGCCCCGGACCGGATCGGCCGGCATCAACGGCTCGATCCGGTCCCACATGACATCAGTGATCACTAATCGGACGGACACATCCGATCAACTGAGCAACCCATCAAAGAGACACGCGCTAGCCGCCGTCCGGGCCGGTTGTCTGCGTGCGGCTGTCGCGGTCGGCCGGCGCATTGCGGTCCGGGCCCGGGCCGCATGCGGTCCGGGCCTCGATGCATGTGTGTTCCGGGCCACCGAGCCTCTGCCTGGGGTCGGCGGGACAACAGCTGGTGTGTGCGCGTCGGCAAGCCCTCAGATCGAGCGGTTCCGGTCGGGCGCGGGAGGGTTGCGCCTGACGCTGACGTGGCCGGCGGGTCTGCGCGGCACCGCGGCGTCCGGGCCGGCAGGCGGGGTGGTCCGTCACGGGGTCGCGTACGCGGGGTCGGGGGAGGGGTGCGTGTGTGCCAGCGGCACGACTGCGGTGGCGTGGTCCCCGTCGCGCGGTGGGCTGAGCACGGCGACGCGGCGGGGCCGGTGTTGGAATGGCACCCCGAAGGCGGGATCCGCTGCACCGCCCTGGCTTCCCGCTCCGGGGCGGCTGGGGTCAGGGTTGGTGGTAGTCGTTGAGATAGGTACGGGCCACGGCCTCGCTCGTCCCGAGCGCGGTCGCGACCTCATCGATCGGCACATCTGGGACGGCGAGTTCGTACACGGCGTCCTGGCCGGTCTGGTCGATGACGTGGCGGAGGTCCGCGAGAGCCTTCAATGCGACCAGCGGCTCCTTGAGGGCCAGGCCGTCGAGGACGCGGACGAGGCCGGTGAGGAGCCCGGTGAGCTCTTCTGGGAGCGGTACGGCCTTCCCCCGAATGACCGACAGGTGTGCGTCGTAGTCCGCGATCGGCCCCGAGAGGTCCACGTCCACCTCGTACAGCGGATTGTCTTCGGGCAGCGCGCTCCAGTCGAGCGTGTGTTCGGCCGGCCCCGCCCCCCGCACGAGCAGCTGCCCCGCAGGACCGTGGCCCGCGGTCGGAACGCGTAGGCCGTCCGAGCTGGCCGCGCAGGTCGCCGGCGGGGAGTTCGGGGCAGGGAGCGGGCCCGGGAACCTGCGGTACCCGCGAAGGGGCGCCGCCCACGCGGTTTCCCACGCAGGCGACGCCCCTTGCCCGGACTTGTTCGGATCAGCTCACCGTACGGTCTTCGAACCGAGTTCGCCGGGCTTCTTCGGCACCCACGGGTGCACGGCGGTGGCCTCCTCAGGGGAGGGTTCGGCCATGGTCACACGCCAGATGTCCTTGCCTTTGACGCTGGTGGCCCGGACCTGGATCTGTTTGATCTGGCCGGTCTCGTGCAGATAGAGCACGACCTCCTGCCGGAGCGATCCCTCGTCGTAGAACTCCGCGGTCACCTTGCCGCGGGCTCCCTTGCCGAATGCCGTGATCCAGTTCTCGGCAGTCTTCTCAGGAACGCCCTTGTCGTCCTTGTCGGCCAGAGACGCCAGCTCGCCCACCTTGCCGTCGGCGATGCGCCACACCACCTCCTGGGTGATGCCCAGGGATCCCGTGGACGGGTATCCGACCACGGCGAGCGGTGGGTGGCTGCCGTAGTCACCGGCGTACGCCACGTCTTCGGCATCGTAGGCCGAGGAGCAGGCGGTCAGCATGCCGAAGGTCAGTGCGGAAACCGCCGCGGCCCGCAAGGCCGGTCCTGGCCTCATCGAGACGTCGGCCGAAGCGCGCCGACCTCGACGATCGGATTGGGACCGGTCCTGTGGCGGGCCATGATCCCTTGGAGGGTGTCATGGGCGCTGTAGCCGTGCTGAGCCACACTGACGACGCCTTGATTGTTTCCGGTCACGACCGCCGCGTGATTGAACACACCGTTGTCTTTCTTCCAGCTGAAGAACAGGATGTCCCCGGGCCGAAGATTGTACACACGGTTGACGTATCCGGGCTGGCGGTAGTTCAGCATGTGCGTGAACAGGTTCTGGGCCCCTGACCAGGTGTGGCTGTTCTTCTTCCACGACGTCCAGGAGGTGTTCCGCCACCAGGCACGGTCCTGCCAGTACGCCCAGTGGCGCATCTTCATGCCGCCACCGTTGTAGAGGGCCTTGGACACGAAGTTGGTGCAGTCGTTGCTGCCGTAGTCCCTCGGGATCCGGCCGGCGTTGTTCCAGGCCCAGCTCGCCGTTCCGGACCCGTTGACGTAGGAGGCCGTGAGGGCGCCGGCCGCCACGGGGTCCGACACGGGGAACCCGTCGTCGCCCAGGAGGATGGTCTCTGCGCCATCGGTCGGCACGCCCGTGGTGTCCGCCGGTGTAGCGGCCACCTGGGTTCCCGCCGCAGCCGTGGGGGACAGCTTCTGCCCCGCCTCGCTGTCATCGGATTCGCTCTCGAGCTTCACCGTCCCGCCCGAGGCGTTGAACACGAACCGCTTGGCCCGCCGGTCCTCCGACACCTCGTCGACGCCGTTGACCCGCAGGGTCGTCGTCTGGATGACAGTGGCTCGTACCAGCACGCGGGCGGCCCCACCATCGGCAACCATGGTGTCCGTCAAAGCCGAAGAGGCACCCACGTACGCCTGGCCTTGCGTTCCCAGCGCCACGAGCTCCCCGATGAGGGAGGCTTCCTGCACGTCGAGGACCGCACCGAAGACTGCACCGTGCGGAGACTCGGCCGCCGCCTCGGCCGTGGTGGCGCTGACCCCCGTCATGACCTTGTTCCGGGCGCTCAAGTAGGCCTGGACGTAGTCCTTGTACGGCGTGGTGCCACCGGCCACGGAGGCACCCTGCGCCAGGGCGGAGCGGGACACCGGGCCGCTGCCGACGGCATTCTTCGCTGTCACGGAGACCCGGTAGGAGAGGGCATTGTCGAGCCCGCCGAAGACGGCGCGCAGCGCCGTGCCCTCCCAGGTGCCCGTCACCGTACCGTCGCTCTTCTCTGCCTTCGCCACGTACGTGACGTCACCGGTCGTCCCACTGTCGAGCGGGGCGTTCCAGGTGGCGAGCAGGCCGGTGTCACCGGGGGTGGTGACGACGTCGCTGACGGCGCCGGGAGCGGTCGGCGGCAGGTACTCGACTGTCAGCTTCGGACGCAGGGCGGGGTCCGCCGCCGCACCGGAGTGGTACGACGCTCCGGCCACCGTGCCGGGGACGGTGAGGGCCAGTCCCTCGTTCCCGCCGCGGTCGAGCCAGGACTGCACCAGCATGCCGAAGTCGACCTCGGACAGCGCGAGGTCGGAGACGTAGCTGTCGTCGCCCGCGGCCGTCAGGAGGTCCTTGCCGCTCTGTGCCGCGGTCCAGGCGGTGGAGAGCTCGTACGCGCTCGGCTTCTGCGCCACGCACTGGGTGGTGCAGTCGGCCCTGGTCAGTGACAGCTTGGCGGAGGTGACCCGGGCTCCCGGCGGGAGCGCGGACAGGTTCGCCTTCAGGTGCGTCGCCCACAGGTGTCCGTCCGCCGTACCGATCCGGAGCTGCCCGTTCGGCACCGTGGCGCAGCCGGGCGTGTCGCAGTCGGTCGGGGCGGACGTGCCCGCGAGTGCGGCGCCGGTGAGGGCCAGGGACTGCGTGGCCGGCATCGACGGCAGCGGCTGGAGGCGGACGGTCAGCATCTGCTCGGCCGACCAGGGTGAGCAGCCGACGCTGTCACAGGCCCGTACCGACCAGCGGTAGCTCGCGCCGTCCGCGAGCTTCCCCTCGGGGATTTGCAGGGCGGCCCTACTGCCGCTCTGCACCCATACGGGAGGCAGCGGGAGATTCGGGACCGGGTTCCCGGCCGCGTCCTTCATCGAGAACTCGGCGCTCACGCGGGTCTGCGCCGGGGTCGTGACGACCGCGGACAGGATGGGCGTCAGGGTCTGCTGGGCGCCGGCCTGGATGTCCTGCGGGGCGTCGGGCAGGGGGCTGACGGTGAGGGTGGTCCAGTTGGACCAGGGGGACCAGCTGTTGCTGTAGTGGGTGCCGTCGTAGGGCGAGGTGCGGAAACGGTACGTGCGGCCGTGCTGGAGCACGCCCGCCGGTACGACGACCGATGCCGGGGTGCCGGCGGGGACGAACGGCGAGACCAGGGTGTTGCCGACCTGGGTGTTGGTGGCGGCGTCGAAGATCTGGAAGGTGCCGTTGACCGTGTCGCCGTCCTTGTCCGCGAACGTGTCGCGCAGGGTCGGCGTCGTCGTGTCCACGCGCCAGGCGGGGGTCTTGTCCTGGACGAACGGAGGGCCGGCCTCCTGCTTGGTGCCGGTCTGCGGACGGTAGTTGTAGGTGACCGTCAGCTTCGGCGGGTTGGACGTGGCGTTCGCGGAGTTGACGCGCTTCCACTGCCCGACGACCGACTCCGACGTGGCGCGCAGGCCCATGCTGGACAGCGGCGCCTTCGCGGACGCCCACGTCTGGACGAGGGTGGTCACGTCGGCGTTGATCCAGCCGTCCGGCGCGGAGCCGCAGCCGGGGTTGCCGCGGGTCTCGGTGGACGTGGCGTACTTGGTGCCCATCGTCGGCTGGCTCGTCCACCGCGACGCGGTGCTCGGGGCGGTGGAGTCCCAGACCTCCCACGGCTGCGCGACGCAGTCGGTGTTCCCGGAGTGGAAGTTCCACAGGGACAGCTTGGCGTCGGAGACCAGCGCGTCCGCGATCGGCGCCGTGTTCCAGGTGATGAATGAACGGGCGGTACGGAAGGTGCCGTTCGCGTTCTTCGTACCGGGGTTGCCGAGGTCGAGCTCGGTGTCGTTCGACCAGTCGACGGTCTCGCCCTGCTGGACGTAGGTGTCGAAGACGTTGCCCAGCGAGGAGGTGGAGGGGTCCACGGTCACCGGGTACGTGGTGGCCGGGTCCGCCAGGAACTTCGCGTCGGGGGTGACGACCAGGTCGACGGTGCCCTTGCCCTGGACGACCGTCATCGCCACGGGCACCTTGCGGGTGTGCTCACCGGAGACCGGATCGACCGTGGAGTCCCACATCACCGGCGCGGGCATGACCGCGGTCTTCTTGCTCTTGCGGTCGGTGAACTGCACACTGCCGTCTGCCTGCTGTTCCACCTTCAGGCCTTTGGCCACCAGCGGCAGGGTGTACGAGTAGTTCCCGCCGGCCGGGCGCTGCTTCAGCTCGACGAACTGCTCGAAGCCGCTGCGGGTGGCCTCGATGACGACGTCACCGCCGGGGACGGCGTTGGTGTACTCGGCGCGCGCCCCGTCCAGCTTCGGGGACGGCAGGGCACCCTTCCACTTGAGGGTGATCTGCTGCTCGCCCTCGCCCAGGGTGACGAGGTCGGTGCTGGTGTAGTTGACCGAGGGTGCGGCCTGCGGCGCGGCCTTGGCCATCCGCGGGAGGCTGCCGGCGGCCAGCTTCAGGCCCTGCGGGTGGGCCTTGGACACCACGGACCCGTCCGGGGCGTGGCCCAGGGTCACGTCGACGGCGCGCCAGGCGCGTGCCTGCTGGTCGTAGAAGCGGATCGGCCCGGCGGCCACTTCGGTCGTGAGCGTGCCGTTCGGGTTCACCCACGTCGTGGACGTCTCGGAACGTTCCGAGACCGCCTCGACGCGGTGGCCCGCCGTCCGCGCGGCCGCCCGGGCGCGCGCGAGGTTGAGTTCTTCGGTCACGGCGCCGGACTTGGCCGCGGCGGCCGGAGCCGCAGCGGCGTCGGCCGGGTGCGAGCTCTGGAGCAGGGTCGCGGACACGATGAGTGCCGCTCCGCCCGCTATCCAGTGGGTGGTCCCCCAGGGCCCTCTTCCGCGGCGTCTTGCCGCGGAGAAGCGAGTAGCCATACGTCCTCGGTCTTTCTGCGAGTACCCGATGATCTAGGTACGAGAGGAGCAACGTAGCTCTCTGACCAGGCAGTTCCTTCCCGGAAACGGGCAACTGGGGCATAATCTCGCCACGGTGACTCATTTGTGATGTTCCTTGCCTCCGGACTCTGCTGCACGTCCTGGAGCCAGAACTCCGTCGGCCTCGCCCCTCAGGGGTGCCCGTGTCAGCGGGGGCAGTTCCTCGGCGGCGTGCGCGGGTGAGGCCCGGGGCCATAGCGCTCTGGGGGCTGCAGTACCCCCGGGCCGCCCCACCCCCGGCCGCCGAGCTTTCCGCCGGTTTCCCGTCATCGTCACCCTGTAGCTACGGGGTGACGCCACTTTTCCGGCTCACGGTTGCCGCGCTGACGTCGTGTACCAGTGAGCGCCCACGACGTCCTCGGTCGGCCGTGGAACGCGGACGCGGCAACCACCGGTGCGGCGCACTCGACCTGGACTTTCCGGGAGCGTGGACGCGGCGGAGGTAGGGGCCGACGCAGAGGCTCAGCGAATGTGGGGGGTGGGGTGCAGGGGGAGTGGGGCGGTGATGGTTTTGCCGCCGCGATGGAAGCGGATGAAGACGGTGGGGGCGAGGGTTTTGACCAGGCGCCACCCGAAGTGGCCGGGGAGGTTCGGTGATCGCGGCCGCAGCTGCGGCAGGCGGGGTGAGTGGTCGGACACCTCGACGATGATCACGCCGGACCGGCGGTAGATGTGGAACCCTGCGGGACCGCCTGCATGCCGGATCGCGTTGGAGACGAGCTCGCTCACCACCATCAGCACGTCGGTGACCAGGACCGGAGGGGCGCCCACCTCGGCCAGTACGCGTCGGGCCAGCTCCCGGGCCTGGCCGCAGCTCATCCGCGCCGGGCGGTCGGGCCTGCTCCCTCGGGGCCTCATACCGGTCACCTGCCCCGGCTACCCCACAAGATGCCGGCCCGCCGCACCCAGGATGCGGTTCGGCAGCCCTGCCCAGGGGCCTCACGGGTTTCTCCGCCTCGGCGAACCGCCGTCCCCAGTGCCACAACCGCTTGCGGAACTGCTACATCGCTGGATCAGCAGCCGGGACAACATGCACACAAGCAGCCGGAGGAGCACCCGCTCGACGCGCCCCCAACCGCCACAGCAGACCCCCAGCCGCTGAAAACCATCACCTTCACCCGGCTCTCGACCGGGCGCCTGGCGTCCGACTCGTCCACGGCCCTCCCTGACGACGTACGAACGCAAGTTCACCACTGGCTCTGGGGGCGGCGGCATATGTGATGGACTACGTGGTGGAACGCATGAGGGTTGCGGGCGCCCCAGGGGCAGCACGAGAGGTTGGGACTGCAATGGCCAGGACGGCTGATTCGTCACGCACGGCGGTGGGGGAAGTCGGGGAGCCGGAGCTGCGGCAGCTCCTGGCGGGCCTGACAGCGGTGCGCGACGGTGACTTCGGTACACGGCTGCCTGATGAGGCCGACGGTCTGCTCGGGGAGATCGCCACGGTCTTCAACGGGATGGTCGACCAGCTGTCGCTGTTCACCTCCGAGGTCACCCGCGTCGCCCGTGAGGTCGGCACCGAGGGAACGCTGGGTGGCCAGGCCGAGGTGCCGGGAGTGTCGGGTACCTGGGCGGATCTCACGGACTCCGTGAACGCGATGGCAGGCAACCTGACCACCCAGGTCCGCGACATCGCGCAAGTGGCGACGGCGGTGGCGCGCGGCGACCTCTCGCAGAAGATCGACGTGGCGGCCCGGGGCGAGATCCTGGAGCTGAAGGACACCGTCAATACGATGGTGGACCAGCTGTCCTCGTTCGCCGCCGAAGTCACGCGCGTGGCCCGCGAGGTGGGCAGCGAGGGGCGCCTCGGCGGGCAGGCCCAGGTGCCCGGAGTGGGCGGGGTGTGGCGTGACCTCACCGATTCGGTGAACTTCATGGCCGGAAACCTCACCGACCAGGTCCGCAACATCGCCCAGGTCACCACCGCGGTTGCCAAGGGAGACCTCTCCCAGAAGATCGCCGTCGACGCCCGCGGGGAAATCCTGGAGCTGAAGAACACCATCAACACGATGGTCGACCAGCTGTCCGCGTTCGCCGGAGAAGTCACCCGCATGGCCCGCGAGGTGGGCACGGAAGGCATCCTCGGCGGGCAGGCGGACGTCAAGGGCGTCTCGGGCACCTGGCGTGACCTCACCGACTCGGTGAACTTCATGGCCGGAAACCTGACCTCCCAGGTGCGCTCCATCGCCCAGGTGGCGACCGCCGTCGCCCAGGGCGACCTGTCGCAGAAGGTCCGCGTGGACGCCCGCGGGGAGATCCTGGAGCTGAAGACCACCATCAACACGATGGTCGACCAGCTGTCCGCGTTCGCCGACGAAGTCACCCGCGTGGCCCGCGAGGTCGGCACGGACGGGCGGCTCGGCGGGCAGGCGGACGTCAAGGGCGTCTCGGGTACCTGGCGTGACCTCACCGACTCGGTGAACTTCATGGCCGACAACCTGACCGCCCAGGTCCGTTCGATCGCCGAGGTCACCACGGCGGTGGCGCAGGGCGATCTGACGCAGAAGATCCGGGTGGACGCCCGCGGGGAGATCCTGGAGCTGAAGGAGACCATCAACACGATGGTCGACCAGCTGTCCGCCTTCGCCGACGAGGTGACACGGGTGGCCCGCGAGGTCGGCACCGAGGGCAACCTGGGCGGCCAGGCCACCGTCCGCGGGGTCTCCGGTACCTGGAAGGATCTCACCGACAACGTCAACGTCATGGCGTCCAACCTGACCGGGCAGGTCAGGTCGATCGCCCAGGTCGCCACCGCCGTCGCCCGCGGAGACCTCTCGCAGAAGATCACGGTCGAGGCGAAGGGCGAGGTCGCCGCGCTGGCCGGGGTGATCAACACGATGGTCGACACGCTGTCCGCGTTCGCCGACGAGGTGACGCGCGTGGCCCGCGAGGTCGGCACCGAGGGCCGGCTCGGCGGCCAGGCCCGGGTCCCCAACGTGGCGGGCACCTGGAAGGACCTCACCGACAACGTCAACTCCATGGCCAACAACCTCACCGGCCAGGTCCGCAACATCGCCCTCGTCACCACCGCCGTCGCCAACGGCGATCTGTCCAAGAAGATCGACGTGGACGCCCGCGGGGAGATCCTGGAGCTGAAGACGACCATCAACACGATGGTCGACCAGCTGTCGTCCTTCGCCGCGGAAGTCACCCGGGTGGCTCGCGAGGTCGGCAGCGAGGGCCGGCTCGGCGGCCAGGCCGAGGTCGAGGGCGTCTCCGGCACCTGGAAGCGCCTGACCGAGAACGTCAACGAGCTGGCCGGCAACCTGACCCGGCAGGTCCGGGCCATCGCCGAGGTCGCCAGCGCGGTCGCCGAGGGCGACCTGACCCGTTCGATCACCGTCGACGCCTCGGGCGAGGTCGCCGAACTCAAGGACAACATCAACTCCATGGTCGGCTCGCTGCGCGAGACCACCCGTGCCAACGAGGAGCAGGACTGGCTCAAATCCAACCTCGCCCAGATTTCCGGCCTGATGCAGGGCCACCGCGACCTCGCCGTAGTCGCCGAACTCGTCATGGACGAACTCACCCCCCTCGTCGACGCCAGCTACGGCGCCTTCTACCTCGGCGAGGAGATCGACGGACAGGCCGGGCTCACCCTCATCGGCTCCTTCGGACGGCCGACGGAAAGCCCCGCCGCCACGCGCG
Organism: Streptomyces sp. NPDC005533; assembly: GCF_042871845.1. Lineage (NCBI taxonomy): Bacteria > Bacillati > Actinomycetota > Actinomycetes > Kitasatosporales > Streptomycetaceae > Streptomyces > Streptomyces sp. NPDC005533. Next base: position 46,032 of record NZ_JBIAJH010000007.1, read on the forward strand.
TCCGACACGGAGAGACCCTCGTGGGCCAGGCGGCCCGCAGCCGCCGCATCCTGACCACCAACAACGTGCCGCCCGGATACCTGATCTCCTCCGGGCTCGGACAAGCGGCGCCGGCCCATCTGATCGTTCTGCCCATCGTCGTCGAGGACCAGGTCCTGGGCGTCATTGAGCTCGCCTCCTTCGCTCCCTTCACCCCCGTGCACCGCGACTTCCTGGGCCGCCTGATGGAGACCATCGGGGTCAACGTCAACACGATCGTCGCCAACGCCCGGACCGACGAGCTCCTCGGCGAGTCCCAGCGGCTCACGGCAGAACTCCAGGCCCGCTCGGAGGAGCTCCAGGTCCAGCAGGAGGAACTCCAGCGCTCCAACGCGGAACTGGAGGAGAAGGCGGCCCTCCTCGCCAGCCAGAACAGCGACATCGAGGCCAAGAACCTGGAGATCGAACAGGCCCGGCAGGAACTGGAGGACCGTGCCCAGCAGCTGTCGCTGGCCTCCAAGTACAAGTCGGAGTTCCTGGCGAACATGAGCCACGAACTGCGCACCCCGCTCAACAGCCTCCTCATCCTCGCCCAGCTCCTCGCCCAGAACCCGACCCGCAACCTCTCCCCGAAGCAGGTCGAGTACGCGGGCATCATCCACTCCGCCGGCTCCGACCTGCTCCAGCTGATCAACGACATCCTCGACCTGTCGAAGGTCGAGGCGGGCAAGATGGACGTGAACCTCGAGCGCGTCTCCCTCAAGCAGCTCCTCACCTACCTCGAAGCCTCCTTCCGGCCGCTGACCAGTCAGAAGGGGCTTGAATTCGATATCACCACCGCCCCTGGCGTTCCGGTGGACCTCCTCACCGACGACGCCCGCCTCCAGCAGATCCTGCGCAACCTGCTCTCCAATGCGGTGAAGTTCACCGAGCACGGCCGGGTCCACGTCAAGATCGAGCCCGCGGGTTCGGCAGAGCTCCCCGACGAGCTGGCCCAGGCCGGGTCCGTGGTCGCCTTCCGCGTGATCGACAGCGGCATCGGGATTGCCGAGCAGCAGCTGGACGCCATCTTCGCCGCGTTCCAGCAGGCCGACGGCACCACCAGCCGCAAGTACGGCGGCACCGGCCTGGGCCTGTCCATCACCCGGGAGATCGCCCGCCTGTTGGGCGGCGCCGTCACCGCCCGCAGCGAGGTCGGCAAGGGCTCCACCTTCACTCTCTACCTCCCCGTCTCCGGACGAGAACTCACCGAAGCGGAAACGGCTGCCCTCGACAGTGCGGAGCCCACCGCTGCGGAGCTTGAGCATGCGGACGGCGCTGCGCAGGCGGCCCTCGAGGAGCAGCGTCATCCGCGACGCATTCTGGTCATCGAGCAGCGCAGCAACGGCCTGCTCAGCCTGGTCGCCGAGAGCGCGGCCGGGGACCTGACCGCGGGACGGGCGGTCACCGTGCCGACCGACCGTGCCGAGGTCGTGACCGCGGTCACCGCGGCGGACGCGGCAGCCGTACTGGCCCAAGCGCCCTTCCACTGCGTGGTCCTCGAACTCGGATCCGACGGGGAAGGACTGCGCTTCCTTCAGGCTCTCGCAGGGGACGGTGCGCTGGCCTCCCTGCCGGTCCTCGCCCACGACAACCGGCGTATGACCCGGGAGCATCAGGCAGAGGTGGCCGAGCGCGCCGCCGCTCTGCCGCTGGAAGTGCTCTCCAGCCTCGATGAGCTCCGCGAGCGCATCGCCCTGCACCTGTCGGCAGACCGCCCGGGCGACGTCCCCACCTTGGTGCACGCCGACAGCCACATCGCGGTCCCCGAACACGCCGTCGTCGACGCCAGCCTCGCCGGCCGGTCGGTCCTCGTCGTCGATGACGACCCGCGCAACCTCTACGCCATCAGTGGGATCCTGGAGTTGCACGGGATGCAGGTCCTGCACGCCGAGAACGGCCGCCGGGGCATCGAAACCCTCGTCGAGACCCCGGGAATCGACCTGGTCCTGATGGACGTGATGATGCCGGAACTGGACGGATACGCGGCAACCACCGAGATCAGGCGCATGCCCGAGTACACCGATCTCCCCATCATCTCGGTCACCGCGAAAGCCATGCCCGGCGACCGGGAGAAGAGCCTGGCCTCCGGCGCGAACGACTACGTCACCAAGCCCGTCGACGCCAACGACCTCATCACCCGCCTCCGACGGTGGCTGCCAGCCCAGAACACCTCGGGCACCACGCCCGCCTGACCACCCGGCCACCCCACGGAGGAATAGCGACTCACACGGTGAACACCACTTCTGACGAACCCGAAGCAACCCACGCTCACGCCAGTGGTCCTGCGGGGGGCAATGCCCTGGATCCACGAGCGGAAGCCGTGCACGGCGAACCCCTGCCGGCGCGGGGCGCCAGGCCGGAGACTTCCACGAGAGTGGAGGCCGGCCGCCTCGCGGCCACCGTGGAGCGGCTGCGCGAGGAGGCTCTGGAAGCCCAGTCCGCGGCCGACGGCCGTGCTCTGGTCGAGCTTGCCAAGGGCATTCTCGTCGGGCGCCTCGGCTGTGGGCCCGCCGAGGCGTCGAGGCAGCTCGCCAAACTCGCCGAGCAGTCCGGCACCACCCTGCTGGCACTCGCCGTCGACGTCATCAACCAGGCAGCCCGGGACAGCGTCAGCGAAGTCGCGCAGGAGTTCCTTGCCACCGCTGTCGCCGAGGAGGCTGCCGAAGCCGCGCCGGCCGTCCGCCTTCGGGCAGCGGAAAGCCGCGTTCTGGCTGCGGGGGACACGCCGGCCGTCGCAGCGGCGCTCCTCGACAACGCGCTCGCCCCCCTCGGTGCGCACGGCGTCGCGATCTGGATCGCGGGAGCCGACTCCTCGCTCACTCTGGCAGGTCAGGCAGGCTTCACGCCGGAGGACGCCGACCGCTGGCGCTACGTTCCACCCGAGGTCGCCACCTGCGCGCGGCTGGCTTTCACCCATCGCGAGCTCTCCGTCGTCCCCAGCCTGGCCCAGGCCAGTCTCCCCACCATCGGCAGGCGCCAGCACCCCGACGGCGGTCGCATCGTCATCCCCGCGGGTACCGGCGGCCGCATCCACGGCGTCCTGGAAATCGGCTGGCCCCAACCGCTGCCCCCTCAGCCCGTACAGATCATCCGCCAGCTCGAAGCGCTGGCGGAACTGTGCGCCCACACTCTCGAAGAACAGTCCCCGCACAGCACCCCGGACCTTTCAGACGCGGCGCATCACGCGGCCCTGGCGGAACTTGCCGACCTCGCCGGTCATCTCGACGACACGGTCCTCGTCCTCGCACCCGTTCTTGACGCCGACGGTCGGCTCGCCGACTTCCGCATTCACCACGTCAACAACAGCTTCATCGATCCGGCCGGCCGCCCCCGCTCCATGGTCACCGGCCGCCGCTTCCTCGAGATCTACCCAGCGGCAGCCGAGGCCGGGGGCGTCTTCGACAAACTGGAGAGGACGTACGCCACCGGCGAAGCCTGCCAGGCCCTGCGCACCACCCTGACCACCTTCGTCGGCGAGGTACCCCTCACCACGGTCGCCGACGTACGCATCAGCCGACACGGCTCCGCCCTCCTCCTCATCTGGAAGATCGAAGACGAGAAGGCGCGGCTCGCCAACCTGCTGCAGCACGCGCAGCGCCTCGGCCGGGTCGGCGGCTTCGAACAGAACATGCACACCGCGGAGATCAGCTGGAACGAGCAGCTCTTCGCCCTGTTCGGGCTGCCGATCACCGTCGCCCCCGTCCCCCTCGAGGACCTCGCCGCCCACGCCCACGCCCACGACGTCAACTCCATCGGCCGCTTCCTGCGCACTCTGCTGCACAGCCATCGCGAATCGTCCGTGGAGTTCCGCCTCCAACGCCCTGACGGCATCACCCGGCACGTCCGCATGGTCGCCGAGCCCGTCCTGGACGAAAAAGGCCGCCTCTACGCGGTACGCGGCGCCTGCCAGGACGTCTCCTCCCAGCACTGGACCGAGGTCGCCCTCGCCGCCACCCGGGACCAGCTCGCCGACACCGAAGCAGAATCCGCCGACCGCAGCCGCCTCGCCCTCCAACTGCAACATGCCATCATGCCCCCGGCCCCGGCGCCCCTCGAAGTACCCGGCATCCGGATCGCAGTGCGCTACCGACCGGCCGAATCCGAGTCCCTCGTCGGCGGTGACTGGTACGACTCCGTCGTCCTGCCCAGCGGCAAGATCCTCCTCAGCGTCGGCGACGTCGCCGGCCACGGCATCCAGGCCGCCACGGGCATGGTCGCGCTGCGCAACGCACTCCGCGGCCTCGCCGTCACCGGCGCCGGCCCCGCGCAGCTACTCGCCTGGCTCAACCGCGTCGCCTTCCACCTCACCAGCAACCTCACCGCGACCGCCGTCTGCGCCCTCTTCGACCCCCCGGCCCGAACCCTGCAGTGGGCGCGCGCCGGCCACCTGCCACCGGTCCTGGTCAGGAACGGGCAAGCGCAGTCGTTCCCCCTCACAGGCGGCCTGTTGCTCGGCGCCATGCCCGACGCGACGTTCACGGAGGAGGAGGTTCAGCTCGAAGCCGCCGACATCCTGCTCATGTACACCGACGGACTCGTCGAACGCAGGGACATCGCCGTCACCGACTCCCTCGCCCAGCTGCTCACCGTCGCTTCACGCTCCGCTGACACACTGGAGAAGCGACTGGACAGCGTGCTCACGTACAGCACCTCCGACACCGACGACGACACCTGCCTCATCGGAATCGAGGTCCGTTGAGGGAGGGATCGCCTCACCGCCATCGGCCTCCCCGTGGCCGACGCAACGGCCACCCGCCCGGCTCCCGCAGGGTCTGGGACACGGTGTTCGGTTGGGGCGTCCTGCTCCTGGTGATGCCGGATGCGGAGCAGGGGCTGGTTCCCGTGCACGCCGACGCGGTCGGGACCGTCACCTTGAACGTGGGAAGGACGATGTGGTGCGGGAAAGCGCCCTGATCGCGTCCATCGGCTGACCCACGCGCTGGGGTCTCTCGGTGGACGAGGGGGAGAAGGACCGGCTGCGGGATGTCGCGGCCGGCTGGCGGTACCGAAGTGAAGCCCTTCGCCCTGTAGGCCGGGCGTAGGCGCAGGGCCTGCACCACATTGAAGGCTACGGCCCCGCTCACGCTCCGGGCTGGGTGGCCGGGGCCCCGAGCTCACGGTGCTTACCGGTGACGGTGCGCTCGCGCGGGCCGTGCCGCACACGGCGGCCGACAGAGCGTCCGCGTCCGCCGTCGAGCGGCCGGGGACGGGCGTCCGGCGGCCCCGGCCCCGGCCCCGGCTACGAGCGAGGCGCGGGGGAGCGAGGCGCGGGGGAGCGGGGCGTGCCGAGCGGAACGACGGTGGGCGCCTCGGATTTCCGATCGTGGGGGCTTCGTATGGGGGCTCCCTACACACACCGAGCCGGCGGGGTTAGCCTGACCGCTGCGCTGTGGTGCCGGTTCGGCACCACAGCGGGGACGACGAGGGCCTGACGGGCGGCGCGAGGTGGACGGCACGGAGGAGCATCCGCGAGTGCCGCTTACCGGATGGAAGCGGGGGAAAGCGCACCATATGGAAGAGCGGACGCTGTCTTCCCGTGATCTCCTGGCTCCCGGTGGGGGCGGTCTCAGCTGCGCCGAGGCCCGGGAGATCGCTCGCGAAGTCCTGGCGGCTCTGGAGCCGGAGCCGGCCGCGGCGGACAACGTACTGACGGTGGTGAGCGAGTTGGTTTCCAATGCCAGCCGCCATGCCGGTGGCGCCTCCGGTTTCCGGATCAGCGCCCACGCCGGCACGGTCACGGTCGAGGTCTCGGACCGGTCGCCCTCCCCGCCGCGGCTGCAGCCGTGGGCGCCGGAGGTGCCCGGCGGTTTCGGTTGGAGGCTGGTCAACCAGCTCGCCAGGACCGACGTGCACGTCCACCAGGGCGGTAAGACCGTGACCGCCACCCTTACTACCGGGGCGTCGGGCACCCTGTGATGCGCGGCGGTCAGCCGGCGTGCGCGCTGCCGGTAACGGCGGCGGTGGGGGGTGTCGGGTGCGGTGTTCCTGCTGCCGGTACGGCTGAGGGTGCTGGGGGTGCCCAATCCGGCGGTGTCGCCGACGAACCTCCTCTACGACGCGGTCGTCGGCTCCGGGTGACGCGTCCTCGACGCCCTCGCCGAGCTCGACCCGAGCCCGAGTTCATGCAGCCGGCCACGGGCTGTTCGGCTGACCGCTGGCAACACAGCCGCCCTCCGGGCCGCCTCGCCCCCGTCCCATGGGGCCCCGGGGCACGGTCGCCGTGACCGGCGGTGGCCGGGCCGAGGCTGAGGGCACGAGCGCCGACGGTGGCTTCGGGCAGGGGCGGTCACACGGGTGGAAGCGGCGTGTGGGGTGGAGGTGGCGGTTCGGCGTGGAGGGTCATGCCGGGGGCGATGCGGCCGGTGGCTTCGACGACGGCCATGACGCCGGCCCGTCGGATCAGGGTGCCGTCCGGGTCCCGGTGGAGGACTTGTTTGAGGAGGCGGGGGTGCAGGCTGTTGATGCGGCGGCAGGGGTCGCGGAGTCCGGTGAGCCGGACCACGGCGTCGGCTCCGATACGCAGCAGGGTGCCCTGGGGAAGGGCTTCCAGAACGATCCCGCGGGTGGTGATGTTCTCGCCGAGTTGGCCGGGGACGACGGGGTATCCGGCTTGGTCGAGGGCGTCGAGGAGTTCGGCGGCCAGGAGGTGGACCTGGGACAGGTTCGGCGCGCTCGGATCCCGTCGCACCTTCCACGGGTTCTGCACCGTGGCTCCGGCGTGTGCGTCGGCCTCGACTCCGATTCCGGCGAGGAGGGTGATGGAGGGCCGGTTGTCCTTGTCGATCGTCTGGTGCGAGGGGCTGCTGCTGACGGCGATCACTCGCGGGAACTGGGCTGGGCGCGTCAACGTGGCTTCCTGAGGGTCGGTGTGGGGAGCCTGGCGGCGGGTGTCGCCGCCGGTGCGGCCGGCAGGCCGGGACAGGATGGGCCCCTTGCGGCTGCTCGCGTTGACGGTACTACGGGTACCTCTGCCTGCAGCTCCGTGTGCCGAGTGGAGTGATCCTCCCGGCTTCCCGGGTCAGATGCCGGTTTGGCATCGGCGACAGGCTACGCGCCCACCGACGTTCCGCGACGACGGCCGCCGCCGCCCGCAACCGTCCAGCGGCCGGCTGGCCCGCCTGTGGGGCGCGCGATGGCCTTGAGCCCGACAGGCCGTGTTTTCGGCGCTTGGCCATGCCCAGGACCGCCGACGTATCGTGGCGATGGTCGCATCACCCAGCTCAAGGCCGAGAGCGGCTTCGCCGATGTGCTGCCGGAGGACATGACCCGTGAACAGATGCGGGAGCTCGCGGCCCGTTACAACGGCGGCCCTTACTGCGAAGGCAGCGGAGCACAGGCGTACGGCCGTCTGTTCGACGGCAATCTGGGCGGCGCCGGGAGAGCGTTGCGGTGAACGAGACGAGTACCATGACCCGGCAGCACCCCAGAAGCGCCCCGCATCCGATAGGCGCTGCCGTGTGCGCCGTCGTCCTGACCGTGGGCAACCTGGCGACCGGATACCTCCTCCTGCTCGCCTATGCGGCGGAACCCGCCGGCTCCTGGGACAGCGAAAGCGGCGCCCACTCCAATTTCGCGGCCGGCCTGGCCCTGGCCTTCGCCGCCGTGATCACACTCCTCACCTGGGTGTTCGTGAAGGCCGAGTGGCTGCGCAGGTGGTGGTTCACCCTGCCTGCACTGCTGGCCTTCGCCGCGGTCCTGCGCCTGACCCTCCTCGTGCCTGAGCTCTGACGCCCGGACAAGTTGATCCTGGTCGTGTGCCGATGATCCAGGAGGCTGAGCAGAGGGGCGGTCGGCGCTGGATCACGGCGCCGGGAGGTCGCGTTCAGCGCGACGGCCAGGAGCATGCCGGGCAGGAGGCCGTCGGGCATGCGTGCGTGCCCGTGTTGATCCGTGCGCAGTGCGCATTGCAGGGCGAGCAGGCGGGCTTGCGGGCCGGTGGCCGGGGGGGAGGGCGGCAGCGAGGTGCGAGAGCAGGTCGCGGATCCGCTCGTGGGGACCGAGAGCCGGGGGCGCGGGGGAGCGCGCCGCCTGCTTCGTACGGGCGGGGTGCCGGCCGGCGTTTCGGGGACGACGGCGGCGTCGTGGGTCGCGGTGGCGGGGGTGCCGGTGGCATCCCCCTTCGTGGCACCGGCAGGTCCGCCGATGCCGTGGCAGAGCATCGAGTCCGGCGTGCCCGGCCCGGTGAGCCGGCGCGGCCGAGCGGGCTGTCGCACCACGCACGCGTACGGCAGCAGGCGAGTTGAGGGCCGCGGGGGTGCTGTCGCAGTTCGGGGATGAGACCTGAGGGGGATTCGGGGCCCCCTTGGGGTGGAGGGCGCGATCCTCCTGTGAGGTGACGATCCGTCTACTGTCGCTGCATAGCCTCGGGTTCATGAACCGACGCAGTGCTGTCGCCTCAGCCGCCCTCTTCGCCCTCATCCTGCCGCTCCCGCTCGTCGGCGCGGGCACCGCCGTCGCGGCGGACTCGCCGTCCGCCGCCGCGCGGGCCGCCACCACGGTGGAACTGCCCCGCCCCACCGGCCCGTTCGCGACAGGCCGGGAAGACCTGCACCTCGTGGACCGCAGCCGGACCGATCCCTGGGCCGGATCGGGGCCGCGCGAGCTGATGGTCACCATGCGCTACCCGGCGCGGCGCGACACCGGCGGCTCCGCGCGCTACCTCACCGACGAGGAGGCCCGGCTGCTGCTGGTCGACCGCGGACTCGACCAGGTCATCCCCGTCGCGACCCTGACCGGCACGGTGAGCGCCTCCCGCACCCACGCCCGTCCCCTCTCCGGACGGTACCCGCTGGTCGTGCTCTCGCCGGGCTTCACCACCCACCGCGCCACCCTCACCGCGCTCGCCGAGGACCTGGCCTCCCGCGGCTACGTCGTCGCCTCGGTCGACCACGCCTACGAGAGCGTCGGCACCGCCTTCCCCGGCGGGCGCGTGCTGACCTGCCTGGCCTGCGACAAGACCGAGGCGGGTACACCCATGCGGACGGTCAGCGACACCCGGGGCCGCGACGTGTCCTTCCTGCTGGACCGCCTCACCGGACGCCGCCCCGCCTGGCGCCACGCCGACCTCATCGACCCCAGCCGCATCGCGATGGCGGGCCACTCCATCGGCGGCGCCTCCGCGGTCGCCGCGATGGCCGTCGACCCCCGGATCCGCGCCGGGGTGAACATGGACGGCGGACTCCACACCCCGGTCCCCGACACCGGGCTCGGCGAGCGCCCCTTCATGTTCCTCGGCGAGCAGAAGAGCGCCCCCGGCGGCATCACGTCGTGGGACCAGAACTGGCCCAAGCTCGACGGCTGGAAGCGCTGGATCACCTTCGCGGACTCGGGCCACTTCACCTTCACCGACTTCCCGGCGATCGGCGAGCAGCTCGGCCTCCCCGACCAGGGCGCCCCGCTGCCCGGAGCCCGCTCCGTCGAGCTGACCCGGCGCTACGTCGGCGCCTTCTTCGACCAGCACCTCAAGGGCATCCCGCGGCCCCTCCTCGACGGCCCGTCCCCCGATGCGCCGGAGGTCCGCTTCCACACCCCCTGAACCGCCGCTCAGACCACGGTCACCGGGTGCCGCACGACCGCGTCGAAGAGGTAGCCCTGCGTGTTGTGGACGGAGGTCTCCGGCTGCGTCCGCCCGCTCGCGTCGGTCGCCCGGGCCAGCAGTGACGTGGCACCCGTCGCCCGCGGGGTCCACGGCAGCGACCAGCGCACCCAGCCGCCCCGGCGCGGGGCGTCGTGCAGCCGGGCGCGCCGCCAGTGGCCGCCCCCGTCCGTGCTGACCTCGATGCGGGTGACGGGGGCCGCCGCCGACCAGGAACGGCCGGTCAGCAGCCGGGTCCGGTGCACGGGAACGACGGCCCCCAGCTCCAGCTCGAAGGCGCTCTTGATGGTCTGCCGGGTCAGCGGGGCGCTGCCCTGCGCCGGGTGCTCGGGCCCGAACAGCCGGTACATGTCGGTGTTCCACGGCGAGTACAGCGGCTCGTCGCTCACCTCGATGTCACCCACCCACTTGATCGAGGAGATCCCGACCCAGTCCGGTACGACCAGGCGCACCGGACCGCCGTGGTCGGGCGGCAGCGGCTGCCCGTTCATCTCGTACGCGAGCAGGACGTCGTCCAGCGCCTTCGCCACCGGCAGCGGGCGGCGCACCCGGCCCAGGTTCACCCCGTTCGCGACCACCTCGTCGTCCAGCCCCCTCGGCAGCACGTCGACGGCGCCGCGGGTGACCCCGGCCAGCCGCAGCACGTCCGACAGCCGCGCGCCGCGCCAGCGCGCGACCCCGATGGCGCCCAGGGTCCACGGGGTGCCGGTCACCGGCTGCCCCTGCTGCGTGGTGTAGAAGCTCCGGCCGTTGCCCGCGCACTCGATGAACAGGGTCCGCTCGACCGCCGGCAGGGCCCGCAGCCGCTCGTACGAGAACTCCACCGGGCCGCCCGACAGCCCGTCGCCCCACACCTTCAGCCGCCACCCGGCCGCGTCGACGCGCGGAGTGGAGGTGTGGTTGCGGACGAAGAACCGGTCGATCGGGGTGAGCGGGCCGGTGCCGCGCAGCGCCGCGAAGTTCGTCTCCGCGTTGGTGCCGCGGAGCGTGAACAGCTCGGGCGGCAGCGGTTTGACCGTGACGGGGCCGGCCGCCGCGGCGACGGGCGGGTTCGGCGCGCCCGCGGCCGGTGAGCCGGCGGCGGCCGAGCCCGCCGCCGCGGCCGGTGCGCCCGCCGCCAGGCCCAGCGATCCGGCGGCCGTCCCGACCGCGAACAGCTTCAGCAGGTCGCGGCGGTCCACTCCGGCGGAGCGGGCGCGGCCGTGTGCCCACTGCCGCAGGCGCGTGCGGTCGTACCGGCTCTCGTCCGACGTGTCGAAGGGCATGGCGGGCATCTCCTCGGTCGTGGTTCCCGACGGACCGTAGAGGTCCGGGGTGGGCCGCGGGAACCTTCCCGCGGCGATGGCCACGCACTCGAAACACTGCCGCAACGGCCGATTACCGCTGGTCGGCGGAATTTCGGCAGGATGTGGGGCATGACCGAGATCCGTACCCCCCGCCTCCTCCTCCGCCGCTGGACCGACGACGACCTCGTCCCCCTGTCGGAGATCAACGCCGACCCGGAGGTGATGCGCTGGATCGGTGACGGGTCCACCCGCGACCTGGACGAGACGGCCGAGGAGATCGAGCAGTGGGAGGAGGAGTGGGACGACGAGGGCTTCGGGCTCTTCGCCGTCGAGCTCCTCGGCTCCGGCGAGCTCATCGGCGCCGTCGGCCTCTCGGTGCTCGAGAACCTGCCGGACGCCCGGGCGGACGTGCAGATCAGCTGGCGGCTCGGCCGCCAGTACTGGGGCCAGGGCTACGCCTCCGAGGCCGCCCACGCCACCTTGGAGTTCGCGCTCCAGGACCGTGGCCTGGACCGGGTCGTCGCGGTCAACCGGATGAGCAACACCGATTCCGAGAACGTGATCCGCAAGCTGGGCATGGTCATGGAACGCGACACCACCGACCCCCGGTACGAGACCTCCGTGCGGATCCACGGCATCGACCTCACGGAGTACGAGGCCTGATCCCGCCGTCCCGCCATTCCGCATCAGCCGATCGGACGACCCCCGGGTCGGCCGGACCGCTCCCGGGCCCCGTCCACCGGGCGGACCGGCCGCGGGCGCCGGCGCGGCGAGGATGGACCGGGGGAGCGGAAGGGCGTACGCGGCCCTCCCCGCCCCGGAGCCGAGAGGGACACCATGAACGCGCACGACCGACTGCTCCTCGACGGCGCCCGCCGCGGCGACGCGGTGGCGGTGAGCGCCGCGCTCGCCGCGGGCGCCGCCGTGGAGGCGCGCGACGAGCAGCTGCGCACGCCGCTGCTGCTCGCCGCGCTCGGCGACCACCTGACCGCGGCCGGGGTACTGCTCGCCGCCGGAGCCGACCCGAACGCCCCGGACTCCCGGGAGGACAGCCCCTGGCTGGTCACCGGCGTCACCGGCAGCGTCCGGATGATGCGCCTGCTGCTGCCCGCCGGGCCCGACCTGAAGCAGCTCAACCGCTTCGGCGGGATCTCCCTCATCCCGGCCGCCGAGCGCGGGCACACCGCGTACGTACGGGCGGTCCTCGACGAGACGGACATCGACGTCGACCACGTCAACCGGCTCGGCTGGACCGCCCTGCTGGAGGCGGTGATCCTCGGCGACGGCGGGCCCCGCCACGAGGAGGTCGTCGCCCTCCTGCTCGCCGCCGGAGCCGCTCCCGACCTGGCCGACCACGACGGGGTGACCCCGTACGAGCACGCCGTGCGCCGGGGGTTCCTGGGCATGGCGCGGATCCTGCGCGCGGCCGGCGCGGCCGGGGCGGCCGGGGCCGGCGGGTCGCCCGGGAACCAGCCGGGGAGCGGTCGGTGAACCCCCGCGCACGGGGCAGCCGTACCGCCCTCGCGGCGCTCGCCGCGGCCCTGCTGCTCGCCGCCTGCACCCCACCGGCCGGGACCCCGGCGACGTCCACGACCGCCGCGACCGCCGCGACGCCGAGCCCGGCTCCGTCCGCGGCCTCCCCGCTGCCGGCCACCGCGCCGACCCCGCAAGGGCTGCTCCTGACCGCCGACTTCGGGGCCGACACCGTCACCTTCGTGGACCCGGAGCGCGGGGCGGTCGCCTCCGTCGCCGTGGGCCGCGCCCCGTACGGCCTGGCCGTCGGCGCGGACGGCCGCGCGTGGGTGGCCACCGCCGAGGGCCTCGCCGTCGTCGACACCCGCAGCCGCGCCCTCGCGGCCCGCGTCCCGTACCGCACCGGCACCGGCCCGGTCACCGACGGCGAGTACCGCGGCGGCGGCATGGGCGTCGCCCTCTCGCCCGACGGCACGCGCGCCTACGTCGGGGTCAACGTCCCCGGCACCACGGGCGTCCTGGAGGTCGTCGACACGGCGACGCGCCTGGTCACCGCCGTGGTACCGGTGGGCCGGCGCCCCTTCGACGTGGACGTGGCGGCCGACGGCGCCGAGGTCTATGTCACCGGCCACGACTCCTTCGACGTCACCGTCGTGGCGGCCGCGTCGCTGCGGTCCCGCCGGATCGAGGTCGCCCCGTACGGCACCGGGGGCGGGCTCGGCTCCTGGCTGAAGCCGCACTACGCGGCCGTCCGCCCGACCGACGGGAAACTGCTGCTCCCCTTCGAGGGCGAGCGGCTGGCCGTGGTCGACCCGCGGAGCGGCCGCACCACCGTCGAGCCGATGACCGCCGACACCCACCAGCACGGCGCCACCGTCACCGCCGACGGCCGGCTCCTCGTGGTCGGCACGGGAGCGGTCGAGCCAGGCGCGGGCAAGGGCCCGTCACTGACGGTCCGTTCCCCGGACGGCACCGAGCGCGTGTACCCGCTGGAGGGCCCGCACGAGGACGTGGCGGTGTCCCGGGACGGCCGGACCGCGTACGTCACGGGCGGCTACACCCGCGAGGGCCACTGGAACGGCATCACGGTCGTCGACCTCGAGTCGGGTGCCGCCCGCCGCCTCCCGGCGGGTGCCAGGCCGCTCGGCATCGCCGTCCTCTGAGCGGGCCCGCTCAGGCGGGCGTGGTCCCCGGGGCCCGGGCCGCGCCGCCCCGGCGGACCGAGGCGAGCGCCGCGGCGTGCAGGGCGGCCGGATCGCCGTGGTGGGGGAGGGGGCTGCCGGAGAGCGTGTACCACTCCTCGGCGCCCTCGTACTGGACGTCGAAGCGGACCATGTCCCCGGCCACGGCGGTGGTGCACAGGACGAGGGGGCCGGTGATGACGCCGACCTCGTCCGTCATGGCGCCGCCCGGCCCCGGAGTCACCCGGTCTTGCCACCGTCGGTGGTGTGCCCCGGTCATGAGGCGCAGCTGTCGATCATCGTGGTGAGCATCTTCTTCTCCGGTTCGGTGACGGTCAGCCCGTACGTGGACTTCACGGTGGTCCAGGCCCGTCCGTACTGGCACCAGCTCGACTTGTCCGGCGGCTGCCACAGGTCCGGGCTCTGGTCGCCCTTGGAACGGTTCGAGGCCGCCGTCACGGCGAGCAGTTGCGGGTTGGTCAGGTCGTTGGCGAACGCCTTGCGTTTGGCGGCGTCCCAGCCGGCCGCGCCGGAGCGCCAACCCTCGGCGAGCGGGACCATGTGGTCGATGTCCATCTTCGCGGCGTCGGTGACGGCCACCCCGTCGTACAGGCTCTTCCAGCTGCCGGACACGGCCCGGCACTCCGCGTCCCGCTTGACGCCCGAGCCGTCGCGCTCCAGAACCACCTCACGGGTGTCGCACTTGTCGCCCTGCTGCGCCCAGTGCGTGAACTTGTCCCGGCTGTAGCCGGCCATCGTGCCCACCGGCGCCACCTTCAGCGCCGCCAACCGGGTCCGGGCCTCGGCGGCGGTGACCATCCCCGGCAGCACGTCCCCGCCACCCGGCTTCGCGTCCGGCTTCGAGCCCGGACCCGCGTCCGGGGCCTGCGCGGTCCGGGTGACCGACGGCTTCGCGTCCCCGCCGCCGGGCGCGGCCGTACCGGAGCAACCGGCCGCCCCCGCCGCCAGCAGCACGGCCGCCAGGACCGCACCGGGTACACCTGTCTGACGTCCCATAACCCCACCCCAAGCCGGCCGCGCGTCGCAACTGTCTCCGGGAGCCTACCCAGAACCGGACATAAAACCGGATGCGCACCCTCCAGCGGGCGTTGTCAGTGCGGCTCGCTAGTCTCCCGGCATACCGCAGCTCAGGGGGGTCAGTTCCCCCCTGCCAGGGCTGCGCGGAACCGGACGCGACAGGCGGAGGGGCACGGGCTGATGGCATGGCTGGCGGCGGGCGAGGGGTACGAGATCGCCCTGGTGGAGGGACGGGTGGTGGCGAGGTCCGCCACCGGCCGGACCGCGGGACGGCAGTTGAAGACGCTGCCGAAGGCGCTGAAGGACCACCCCGAGGTGGACCGGCTGCGCCGACTCACCGAATGGCTCGACCGGCACGAGGACGCGTGCGTCGCACAGGTCGACGCCTGGATGGTGTCCTCGCTGCCCGTACCGACCGCGCTGCTCGCGCGGGTCTGGCCGGACGAGGCCTGGCAGCACGCCCTGCGCGACATGGCCGTCGTCGGCGACGACCCGGACGAGGTGGGCTTCCTGCGCGACGCCACCGCCTCCGGTGAGCTGAAGGTCGTCAACCTCGACGGCGAGACCGTACGGCTCTCCCCGCGCACGGTGACCCTGCCCCACCCGGTGCTGCTGCCGGACCTGGACGACGTACGGGAGTTCGCGGCCGAGCTGGGCATCGTGCAGCGGGTCGAGCAGATCCACCGGGCGACCTGGCAGAAGCCGGACGGGCTCACCGCCACCGCCACCGAGGTGCGCGACTACGCGGGCGGGGTCTTCCCCACCCGCTTCAGCCTCGCCGCGCGCGCCACCGCCCTCGGCTACCGCGTCTCCGGCGGCTACGCCACCTGCAAGGTCAGGGACGCGGGCGCCGGCGCGGAGGCCGCCGTGTGGATCGGCGAGCCCTATTACGAGGACGAGATGACCACGGGCGCCCTCAGCTGGCACGACGAGGACGGCCGGACCGTACCCCTGACCACCGTCGGACCCGTGGCCTGGTCCGAGGGCATGCGGATGGCCGCGGCGCTGTACGCCGGGCGCAAGATCGAGGAGGGCGGGGACGCGTGAGCACCAACCTGGGGGACACCGAGATGAACACGGCCGAACTGCTGCTCAAGGCGGGCGCCGTACTGCCCCACGACACCACGGGCGCAGGCCCCACCGCCGTCGAACTGACCGCCCGCTCCTACCGCCACCCCGGACTCGGCGACGACCGCGTCGTCGTCCGCCTCTCGCCCGCCGAACTCGGCCCGGCCGAGGACCTCGCCGCCGGCTTCCTGGGACTCGTACGCGACGAGGGCGAGCCCCCCGTCGTCGGCCTGAGCCGGCGCCAGGCGCTCGGCTTCCCCGAATGGGTCCTCGTGCACCACCCCGAGGACGGCCACCACGCCCTCGCCGTCGTCCCCGAACTGGACCGGATCGCCCGACAGGCCAAGACCAAGCCCAAGGCCGCCCTCGACGCCTGCCAGGAACTCGCCGACCGCCTGGCCGCCTCCGTCCCGCACTTCCTGCCCGTCTTCCACGAGCAGGCGGCCCGCGTCTTCCTCGCCGTCGAGAACACCACCTACGCCGCCCAGCTGTTCGGCCGCGCCCGCGCCGCCGAGGCCCAGTACGGCCTGCCCATCGACGAGGACCGCCTCGACTCCGTCTTCCTCGAATTCGCCCTGGCGGGCGCCCTGCCGGTGAAGGTGCTCACCGGCTACGGCAAGGCCCTGGCCGCTCGCGTCACCCCCACCGAAGCCCACGAGCGTTTCCGCCGGCTGTGCGTGCGCCGCACCGCGGGCGGCCTGCCGCCCTCCGCCCAGGCCGTCGTCGAGCTGCGCCGCCTCGCCCGCGCCGCGGGCCTGACCGGAACCGAGGCCGAGCAGGACTACCTCGCCGAACTGCTGCCCCTGCCCGCCACCCTGCGGGCCGCGGCCGGCTGGTGGAAGGCCCACCGCGCGGCCCTCGTCGCCCTCGCCCGGCGCCGCCCCGAGGTACGCGGCACGCTCCTCGGCCTGACGCCGCCCGGCGGCGACGAGCTCACCACCCTGTGGCTGGACATCCTCGAGGAGTCCGGCGCCACCGCCGGACTGACCGGTGCGCAACTGCCCGCCGAGCAGCGGTCCCCCGACGGCGCCGCCGGCTGGCTGGAACGCTTCCACGCCGCCCGCCACGGCGGCTGGGGCGTGCGCCCCGCCCTCCCCGTCCTCCTCGACGTCGTCGAGCGCTGCGCGGAGCAGCTGCGCACCGAACTCGCCCGGCCCGGACGGGAAACGGGCCTGCGCGTCGGGGTCGAGGACGCCGACCTCCTCGACCTACTGCTCACCCTGGACGTCCCGGTCGCCGACCCCGACCCCGACCCCGAGAACAAGCGGCACCGGCACGAGCAGCTGAACCTGTCCGGCTGGGCCGCCGCCGACCAGCGCCGCGACCTGCTCGCCCTCGGCGCCGACCAGCGCTTCCACCCCGCCTTCCGCCGGGCGCTGAACGCCCTCGGCGGCGGCGAAGGCCCCGACGTCGTCCGGCGCGTCGCCGAGTCGCCCGGCGGCCGCCCGCTGCTGACCGAGTGGGTGCGCGAAGTCGCCCGCTCCTCGATCGCCGCAGGCCTGCCCGGCGTCCCCGACGCCATCCAGCGCCTGACCTGGCTGCCCGCCGAAGCCCTCGCACTCGCCCCCGAGGACGTCGCCGCCGCGGCCTCCGCCGACCTCGCCGAAACCCTCGCCCGCACCCTGCGCGGCGGCCTCTTCGAGGAGCTGGCCTGGCCCTCCTGGGAGCGCGCCCTCGCCGAACTGAGCCCCGGCAGGAACCACCGGGGCCTGACGGTGACGGAAGCCTGGCCGTACCTGATCGTCGCCAACGAGACCGAGGTCCGCGTCATCGACGCCGACTCCACCGTCCTCACCCACGACCTGCGCGTCCCCGCCGGGTCCAACTACCGGCACGCCTTCCACTACGTCGACGGCGACCTGCTGGTCTTCTGGTCCGCCTGGAGCGCCAACGGCACGGAGGGCTACTGGCACTCCGACCCCCAGACCGTCTTCACCCTGGACACCGACCGCAACCACTGGTCGCTGCGCAGCGACCACATCTCCCTGCCGCTCCCCGGCGGCGGCCGCACCACCGGCGGCGGGGTCCTGCACCGCGGCGACACGAAGCTCCCCGACGAGCGGCCGCTGCTGTCCGACGGCACCTCGTACTGGGTGTGGCAGCGGCGCGACGAGAAGAACGAAGCCGGCTGGGTCGAGTACGACCCCGCCGGCGCGGCCTACGGCCGGACCTCCCTGCCCGCGTTCTTCGCCGACGCGCTGCGCACCCACCCGGAGAACGCCCGCCGCAACGGCCACTCCGACTGGCTGCGCCCGGCGCCCACCGTGGCCGGCTCCGTGCTCGGCGCCCCCGCCGACGGCCTGCTCGGCTGGCGCACCGTCCGCGTCCCCGGGCACGGCTGGGAGGGCACCGACACCGGCGGTCGCCGCGTCACCCTCCCCGAGGGCCGCGACAAGCCCCTCGCGGCGCTCGCCTTCCCCGGCGACGACCGGCCCCGCGCGCTGACGCAGCACTGGCAGGAACTGAGCATCAGCGACCCCGACGGGGTGGTCACCGCCCGCTCGCGCGGTGACCGACGCCGCTCCGACTTCGGCACCGGCAGCGTGGACCTCCCGCCGCTGTCGCACTGGTACGCCCTGCGCCCCCGCGACACCGAGGGCTCCGCCGCGCTGCGCGCCGCCGACCGGGAGACCGTCGCCGCACTGCTCAAGGCGGCGGCCGCCGCCGAGAAGGTCACCGACCTGCCCGCTCTGGTGAGCGCCGCCCTGCCGCAGGTCACCGCCCCCGAGCTGATCGGCGGCATCGTCGAGGTGCTGCGCTTCACCCTCACCCAGCAGAAGGCCCTCGACGAGGTCGCCGCCCGGCTCCACCCGGACGACACCCCCGCCGAGGAACGCGAACACGGCCCGAGCGACGGGCTCCTCGGCGACGCCCTGAGCGGACTCATCGGCTACGGCCACCGCCGCTGGGGCAGCGACGAGGACGGCGCCCACCACATCCTGAGCCAACTCCGTGCCGCCTGCGCGCGCACCGACGAGGCCGGGGTGCCCGGCAGGCTCCACTTCGACGTGCCCCCGCTGCCGCACTACACCTTCTCCTGGACTCCGCTGCTCGACGAGCCTGCCGCCCTCGCCTACCGCGCCACCAGCGTGGCGGCCACGGACGAACAGCGGGCCGCCCTCGTCAGCCTGCTCGGCCTGGTCGACGCCCTAGGCCTGGCCTCGGCGGAGGGATCCGCCGACCGCTGGCGCCGGGTCCTGATCCACCTCGACCGCCCCCACCTGACCGGACCCGACGGCCTGGCCCGCGACCTCTACCACCGCGGCCTGCTGCCGCTGGGCGGCGGAGCCTTCCTCGCCCTGACCGAGCACGGCGAATCCGTGTCCTACGGCCACGAGTTCGGCGCCCTGCTGCACGACCCCACCGGCCGCTTCACCGTCCCCGGCCCCTACACCGTGCGCGGCCACGCCCCCCTCGGCGACCGCGCACGCGGCGCCGGCTGGTCGGCCGCCTTCCTCGCCGCGCTCAGCGAGCACGGCCCGGCCCCCTTCCGCTCGGAAGCCGCGGAGGAGTTCTCCCGACTCACCGGAGTCTCCGGCGCCCTCGCCCGCCTGGTGATCGCCGGACTGCCGCACATCGACACCTACGAGCGCAACTTCCTGCCCACGGAGCTGCGCACCGCCCTCGGGGTCAAGGCCCCCGAGGCGGCCCACGCCCGCGACGAGCTCAAGAACCTCGACGTCGAGGTGCGCCGCGCCGTGGTCGCCGCCCTGCTGCCCGCCGACCCGGCGACGCTGTGGAGCGACGGGCCCGCCGTGGCCGCCGCCGCGGAGGTGTGGAACCGGCGCGTGGGCCGGCGTACCCCCGTGCCCGACTGGCTGGCCATCGAGCTCGCCCGCGCCGTCGGCCGGGGCTGGGCCGCGAGCCGGGCCCTGGGCGCCGTGCTCGACCCGGCGGCCTCGCGCGAACTCTCCGTCGACGTGGCCTGGACGGTGAAGGGCGACCACGTGGAGCCCCGCGAGCCGGCCACCACCCCGTTCACCGCGAGCGTCCTGACCGGCACGGTGGCCACGGCGGCCTGGCTGGCGCACCGACTGCCCGCGGGAGACCCCGTCCGAGCGGCCCTGCCGCCCGCCCTGACCGCCGTACGACAGCGGCTCGCCGGCCCCGAACTGCTCTTGGAGATCGGGCACTACACCAGCCTGCCCGACTTCCGGAAGGCGGCCGGCACACCGACCGAGACCGGCGAGGGCTACGAGCGCTACGGCGCGGTCGTCATGGCCACCCACGACGACCAGCCCAAGCCCGCGCTGCGCCCCGCTCTGCTGGACTCCACCGGCTCCGACCCGTTTCTGCCGGCGCTGCGGGGCGCCGACCAGCGGCCCTCCGCGGTCGAGACGGCGCTGCGCACCGTCCACGACCCGCGCTTCGCCGCGCTGCTCGCCGACCCGGGCGCCCCGGCAGCGGGCGCGGTGGATGCCGACGGCACCTGGTGGCCGCAGGACCCGAGCCGCTCCGTCCCCGAGCTCGTCGAGGAGGTGTCCGCCGCGTACGGACTGGGCGCCGACGCCGCCACCCTGTACCTCGCGCTGCTCGCCATGCCCGACCCCACCGACCGCAACACCGCGCGGTGGACGGGCTGGAAGCCGGCCCGCCTCAAGGCCGCCCGCGCCGAACTGGCCGCCACCGAGCTCGTGGTGTCGGCCGGCCGCACCCGCGCCGGGCGCTCGCTGTTCCTGCCGGGCGGATGGGCCGAGATGGCCTCCCCGACGCTGCCGGTGGAGCAGTGGAAGCTGCCGATGTACGGACTCGGCGTCGGCGAGCGGCCGCTGCTGGGCGTGCTGACCCCGGCCGAACCGGCGGCGGACCTCTACCGCCGGGCGTGGCAGCGGGTCCGGGAGGGCGACGTCCCGCGCTTCGAGGAGCTCAAGGTGAAGCGCACCCGCGGCCGCCGCCGCTGAACCACGGGCCCGCCCGGCCCACGCGGCGCGGGGGCCCCCCCCCCGGGGGGGCCCCCCCCCCCCCCCCCCCCCCCCCCCCCCCCCCCCCCCCGGCCCCCCCCCCCCCCCCCCCCCCCCCCCCCCCCGCCCCCCGCCCCCCCCCCCCCCCCCCCCCCCCCCCCCCCCCCCCCCCCCCCCCCCCCCCCCCCCCCCCCGTCGGGGTGCGCCGCGCCCGCCCGGCACGCGTACCGCGTCCGACCTCCCGTTCCCCTCCCCCGCCCCCTCCCCGCTTCCGCGCTTCCCCGCGTTCCCCTTCCCCCGTTCCCCTTCCGTCCCGGAGGACCCCGATGACCGTCACCGCACCATCCGTCCCCGCCGCCCGGCAGGTGCTGCCCGCCGAGGAGCGGTACGCCGCCGAACTCGACTTCCTCGCCGCCCAGGACCCCGGCCCCCGCCCGCCCGGCTGGGCCCTGACCCCGCGCGCCGTCGTCACCTTCGTCTGCGGCAGCGACGGCGCCGAACTGGCCCTGCCGAAGCGCCGCGCCGGGCTCCCCGCCAAGCTGGCCATCGCCCCCAAGTTCGTCGGCGAACGCGCCCTCGTGGAGCGCTGCGTCGTCACCCTCGCCGGAGAACGCGGCCTGCTCCTCACGGGCGAGCCCGGTACCGCCAAATCGATGCTGTCCGAGCTGCTGGCCGCCGCCGTCAGCGGCACCAGCGCCCTCACCGTCCAGGGCACGGCCGGTACGACCGAGGACGCCTTCCGCTACGGCTGGAACTACGCGCTGCTGCTCGCCCAGGGTCCGAGTTCCGGAGCCCTCGTCGACTCCCCCGTGCTCTCCGCCATGCGCACCGGACGGGTGGTCCGCGTCGAGGAGATCACCCGCTGCCTGCCCGAGGTGCAGGACGCCCTGGTGTCGATCCTGTCCGACCGACGGATCAGCGTGCCCGAACTGACCGCCACCGAGGACGCCGTGGTCTCCGCCGCCCCCGGCTTCACCGTCATCGCCACCGCCAACCTGCGGGACCGCGGCGTCTCCGAGATGTCCGCCGCCCTCAAGCGGCGCTTCAACTTCGAGACGGTCGCGCCGATCGCCGACGCGGACGCGGAGGCCACCCTGATCCGCCGGCAGGCGGTCGCCGCCGTCGAGCGGGCCGGCGCGGCCTTCGGCGTCGACGACGCCGTCCTCGACGCGCTCGTCACCGTCTTCCGCGACCTGCGCTCCGGGCGCTCCGCCGAGGGCTGGGACGTGGAGCGCCCCGGTACGGTCATGTCCACCGCCGAAGCCGTGCAGGTGGCGGCCTCGCTCGGGGTCGCGGCCGCGTACCTGCCGGGCGGGGACGTGCTGGACCTGCTGCCGGGGCACCTGCTGGGCGTGGTCCGCAAGGACGACCCGGCCGACCACGGCCGCCTCCTCGGCTACTGGGACGGCCCGG
The DNA here is from genome assembly GCF_042871845.1 of Streptomyces sp. NPDC005533. Lineage (NCBI taxonomy): Bacteria > Bacillati > Actinomycetota > Actinomycetes > Kitasatosporales > Streptomycetaceae > Streptomyces > Streptomyces sp. NPDC005533. The sequence goes on from NZ_JBIAJH010000007.1 coordinate 68,008, forward strand.
TGCGCCGCCGCGCCGAGGACGGCTCGGCGATGTGGCGCCGCCTCTGGGACCTGCGCGGGAGCCTGCGTTGACGCACACCGACCCGCACACCGACCCGCGCGCCGCGGTGGAGGCCCTCGCCGCGACCCGCGAGCCGTACCTCATCGGGGTGCGCCACCACAGCCCGGCGCTGGCCGCAGTGGTGCCCGAGCTGTTGGACGCCTCGGGCGCGGACGCGGTCTGCGTCGAGCTCCCGGCGGACTTCCAGCCCTGGCTGGAGCACCTGGCCGATCCGGAGACCGTCGCCCCGGTCGCCCTCGCGGGCACCGACGGCGAAGGACGCCTGGCGTTCTACCCGTTCGCCGACTTCTCCCCGGAACTGGCCGCCATTCGCTGGGCCCGCCGCACCGGCGCCACCGTCCTCTGCTGCGACCTCCCCCTCCCGTCCCCCGGCTGGACGGCCGAGTCCGCGCCGCCGGCCGGCCCTACGGGCCCGGACCCCGACCCCGACCCGGCGATCCAGGCGACGCCCGCCGGCCCGACCTCGGCGGGCCCCGACCCGGCGCGGCCCGCGGCGCCGGTCCCCGGTCGGCCCGACCCCGCGGGCGCGGCTCCGACCCCGGCGGAGCCGGGTTCCGAGCCCGACGCGCGGGCCCCGCGGGAGAGGTCCTTCGTGGACGCGCTCACCGCCGCCGGTACCGGCCGTGACGGTGACGACCTGTGGGACCGCGCCGTCGAGGTGCTCGCACCGGGCTGTACCGCCGAAGCCGTGCGCCGCGCCGCGCTCGGCGTCGGCTGGGCGCTGCGCGCCGACTCCACCCCACCGGCCAGGGACCTGGCCCGCGAGTCCCACATGCGCTCCGTCATCGCCGGCGCCACCGCCGCGGGCCACCGCGTGGCCGCCGTGATCGGCGCCTACCACGCGCCCGCCCTCCCGGGCACGGCCACGGCCGGGGCGGGCGCGGGCGCCGGAACCGGCCCCGCCGCTGCCGGCGACGCCCTGCAGGGTGTGGCAGCCGGGACCCGTCCTTCCGAAGCAGACCCGTCCCGTGCCGGCGTGGACGCGGGGGCCGCGCCGACCGCTGCCGACCGGGCCGCCCTCGGCGCGGGCGCCGGTACCGGCCCAGCCGGCCCAGCCGGTGCGGACGGTGCCCGCCGGGACGTGGCCGGCGGGACCGGACCCGTCGCCGTAGACCCGTCCCGTACGGGCGCGGGCGCCGGACCCGACGGGGCCCTTCCGGAGGCGCCCGCCCGGAAGTCCGGGGGCCCGGTGCCGGCGCCCCGGGCCGGGGCGTCCGGCGGGCCCGCCCCGAGCGCGGCGACGGAGCGGGCCGTCACCTCCTTCGTGCCGTACTCCTTCGATCTGCTCGACTCCCGTTCCGGGTACCCCGCCGGGATCCGCGATCCGCTCTGGCAGCAGGCCGTCCTGGAGGCCGGCGGGGACCCCGGGCGGGTCCGGGAGGCCGCCTCCGTCGCCGTCACCCGGCTCTGCCGGGAGCTGCGCCGGGCCGGGCACACCGCCGGCACCGGCGAAGCCGCCGAGACCCTGCGGCTCGCCTGCGACCTCGCCGTCCTGCGCGGGCTCCCCGCGCCCGGCCGCGGCGAGCTCCTCGAAGCCGTCACCACCGTGCTCGGCCAGGGCGAACCGCTCGGCCGGGGCCGGGCGCTGGCCCGCGCCCTCGAGGCCGTGCTCGTCGGCACCGCCCGCGGGCGGATCACCCCGCACGCCCCCCGATCCGGCCTCGGCCCCTCCGTCGAGGCCGAGCTGACGGAACTGCGCCTGCCCGGCCCCGACGAACCCGCCTCCCGCGAGGTCCGCCTCGAGCCGCTGCGCTCCGCTCTGGACGGCCGCCGCGAGGTCCTGCTGCAACGGCTCCTCGTGTGCGGCGCCTCCTACGGGGAGCCCCTCACCGTCGCCGCCACCGGTGACGGCACCGCCCTCGGCACCAAGTGGCGGCTGTCCTGGACGCCTTCCGTCCCGGCCCGCCTCGATCTCGCCGGCGTCCGCGGCGTCACCGCCGCCCAGGCGGCGGCCGGCACCCTGCGCGACACCGCCCGCCGGGCCGCCGCCGACGGCGGGCCGACCCCGGCGCAGATCCTCGCCGGGCTGGCCGCCGCCGCGCGCTGCGATCTGCCCGAACTGGTCGACGTACGCCTCCACGAGGCGGCCACCGCCCTGCCGCAGACGGCGACCCTGCCCGAACTCCTCGACGCCCTCGACCTCCTGGAGGCCCTGCACCGCGGCCACCTCCCCGGCACCTCGGACGGATCCCGCGCCACCGCCGCCGCCCTCACGGCGGACCTCCTCGAAGCGGCCGTACGGTCGCTGCCCGGCCTCGCCGGCAGCGACGACCCGGCCGACGCGGCCGCCCTCGTGGCCCTCGCCGACCGCGCCGCCGCCCACCACCTCGGCCTGCGCACCGACGAGGCCCTCGCCGGCCTGGCGGCTTCCGCGTCCCCGCTGATGCAGGGCGCCGCCCTGGCCGTACGGGTCCTGCTCGACCTCGACCCGGCCACCGGGCTCGGCGACCGCGCCGCCGGCTGGATCGACGCCGCGGGCACCGCCGACAGCCGGCGCGCCCTGACCCGGCGGCTCGCCGGACTCCTCACCGCCGCGGGCCCGCTGCTCGGATCCTCCCCGGCCGCCCTCACCCCGCTCCTCGCCCGCGTCGAGCGCCTCGGCGACCAGGACTTCCTGGACCGGCTCCCCGCCCTGCGCGGCGGCTTCGACGCCCTCTCACCCGCCGCCCGCGACCGGCTGCTCGACACCGTCACCGAGCGGCTCGGCGACCGCATCGACCTCGCGCTCGACGCGTCGCCCGCCCTGCTCGCCCTCTGGGCCGCCGCCGACGCCGCCGGGCTCGCCGCGCTCAAGGCCCTCCCGCTGCCCGCGGCACAAGCCCCCACCGCCGGGCCGGACGTTCCCGACGCCCCGGCCGTCGCGACCCCCGAGGCCAAGGAACACCGGCTCGCCCCCGCAGACCGCTGGCGGTTGCTGCTCGGCCGCGAGCGCGACCGCCTCCCCGCGGGTGCCCGCCGCTACGCCCACGCACTGGACGAGCTGTACGGCGCCGGGCGCGGCGAAGGCGCGTCCGACCTCGACCCCGGCCGGGGGAGCGGCGGGGGCGGCGGCCAGGAGGCCTCCTTCCCCACCGCCCGCGAGTGGTCGCAGGAGCTGGAGGCGCTGTTCGGCGCGGACGTCCGGGAGGAGGTGCTCGCCGGCGCCGCCGAGGCGGGCCGCACCGACGTGCTCGCCCAGCTCGACCCGGCGGCCGTACGGCCCTCCGTGGAACTGCTGAGCTCCGTACTGTCCCTGGCCGGCGGGCTCCCGGAAGCCCAACTGGCCCGGCTGCGCCCCCTCGTCCGACGGCTCGTCGACGAGCTCGCCAAGGAGCTGGCCACCCGCCTGCGCCCGGCGCTCTCCGGCCTCGCCACCCCGCGCCCCACCCGCCGCCCCGGCGGGAAACTCGACCTGGCCCGGACCCTGCGTGCCAACCTCGCGCACACCCGGCGACGGGCCGACGGCACGGTCGTCGTCGTACCGGAGCGGCCCGTCTTCAGCACCCGCGCGAACCGCGAGGCCGACTGGCGGCTGATCCTCGTCGTCGACGTCTCCGGCTCGATGGAGGCCTCCGTCATCTGGTCGGCCCTGACGGCGGCCGTGCTGGGCGGCGTACCGACCCTGTCCACCCACTTCCTCGCCTTCTCCACCCAGGTCGTGGACTTCACCGACCGCGTCGACGACCCGCTCTCGCTGCTGCTGGAGGTCCGCGTCGGCGGCGGTACGCACATCGCCGCCGGTCTCGCGCACGCCCGCACCCTGATCACCGTCCCGAGCCGCACCCTCGTCGTCGTGGTCAGCGACTTCGAGGAGGGCGCCCCGATCGGCGGGCTCCTCGGGGAGGTCCGCACGCTGGCCGCCTCCGGCGCCCACCTGATGGGCTGCGCCGCGCTCGACGACGCGGGCACGCCCCGCTACTCGGTCCCGGTCGCGCGGCAACTCGTCGCGGCCGGCATGCCCGTGGCAGCCCTCAGCCCCCTCGCCCTCGCCCGCTGGGTGGGCGACCGCCTCCGTGGAGAGTCCCGTTGAGCACCGAACTGCCGCCCGTCGCACCCGAGGTGCTCGCCGAAGCGGTCGAGAACCTCACCGCCCGCCTGCGCAAGAAACTGGACGCCGCCACCGAGGCCTGCGCGGCGGGCGCCGCCTCCGAAGCGGACGGCAGCGTCACCGTCCGCTTCGGCGAGGACGCCCTCGTCACCCTGCGCCCCGGCCCTTCCGGCACCGTCACCGAGGCCGGCCAGGCCACGTGCAGCTGCCTGTTGGCGCCCCGCTGCCTGCACCGGGCCGCCGCACTGGGCGCCGCGCCGCTCGCGGACGCGGCCCCGCCGCCACCGCCCGCGGCGCAGCCCGAGCCGGGGGCCCCGGCGGAGTCCGGGCCCGCCGAGCCCCCCGGCCCGGCGCCGGTCCTCACCGAGGCCCAGCGGGGCGCCGCGGCCGCGCTCTGGCACGCCGCCGCCGAAGCCCTCGCCGCCGGGGTCACCGCCGGCGGAGCCGTGGTACAGGCCGAGCTGTTGCGCGCCGCCCACACCGCCCGACTCGCCGGGCTGCCGCGCGCCGAGGCCGCCGCCCTGCGCGTCGTACGCGGCCTGCGCGCCGCCCGGGAACGCCGGGCCACGCAGCGGCTCGGCGCCCTCACCGGCGCCTTCCGCGAGCTCCTGCGCACCGCCGGCGTGCTGGCCTCCGGAGCGGCCGACCCCGCGCTGACCGGCACCGCCCGCCGCGCCTACGCCCCCGGCGGCAGCCTCCAAGTGCACGGCCTGTGCCGGGAACCGGTGCTCTCCGCCACCGGATACGGCGGAGTCGTCACCCACCTGCTGGCCCCCGACGGCGCCCGCTACTCGGTGTCCGACGTACGCCCCGGCGGCCTGGCCCGTGCGCGCGGCGCAGGATCCGCCTCCGTCGCCCTCGGCGGCGCGGTCCTCGACCACGCCGGTCTGGCCCGCGGCGGCCTGCGCATCGTCGGCGCGACGGTCTCGGCGGAGGGCCGGCTCGGCGCCGGACGCGACGTCAGGGCGACCCCGCTGCGCGGCACGCTCTGGACCGAGCAGCCCGCCGCGCCGCTCTTCGCCCGCCCGGCCGCCGAGGCCGTCGCCGAGCTGCTGGCCGATCCGGAGGGAGCCGAGTCCGCGCTCCTCGGCTGCGACGTCACCGTCGTCGGCGCGGCCGGCGAACACCTCCTCGTCCGCGAGGCACGCCCGGACGGGCCGCTGCTGCGGCTGCTGCCCGCGCACCCCCATCCCGAGCTGCCGCACACGGCGAACCTGCGCCGGATCGCCGGTTACCCCGGACTCCGGCTGCGCGTCCTGGGCCGCCCCGACCTGGACCGCGCCGCCACGCTGCGCCCCCTCGCCGTCGGCCCCGTGCCCGGCGCGCCCTACACCCTGCGGCTGCCCGAAGAGTGGCTGGGCCGCGCAGACCTCGGCTACGACCGCCTCCAGGGCGTCCACTTCCCGCCGCGGGCCGACGCCCCCGGGCCGCTCCCGGCGGCCGAGGGGCCGGACCCGCTGGCCGACTCCCCGCTGTGGCGGGTCCGCCGCCTCCTGGAGAGCGGGGTCGCGGGCGGTCGCCGGGCCGTCGCCGAAGCGGCCCGCGGTACGGCGCCCCCGGCCGCGTTCGCCCCGCTGCACCGGGCCGGGCTCACCGGGGCCGCGGAGCTGTCCGCCGCCCTCGCCGCCGAGGCCGACCGCCGCCCCCGCAACGCCTTCGGCCGCCTCACCGACCCCTCGCCCGACGGCTACGCCTGGGCCTGGCTGGCCGCGGCCACCCACCTCGCGGCGGCGGAACGCTCCCTGGTCGCCGCGTCCTGGACGGCTGTCACGGACGAAGCCGTTCCCACAGCGCGCTGAAGTAAAGGCGTCGGCGTCGTCCGTCCGGGTCGTGGCCCACGCGAGCTCCCCACCTACCTCAGCCGCGATGACGTCGTCCTCGCCCAGCTGCCGGGATGAGGTGCGCGCGGGATGGAACCGGGACCGTCCGGATCACCTCTTGATGGCCAAAGGGGGATGGGGAATGGGCATGACGATCGCAGTGAAGTCCGTGACGGGACGCGTGGTGGTGGCGGGGCTCCTGTGCGCCGTCCTCGCGGGGTGCGGGACCACCCGGGCGGGGCAGGCCGCGCCGCCCTCCGGCGTCCCCACGCTCGCGCCGGGCGATTGCGACCTCGACGTGCCGACGGACGGGCACACCGGCGCCGACGCCGGCCCCCCGACGGACCAGCAGACCGGCGGCCCCGCCGGTCCGCCGACGGATGAGGACACGGGTGCTCCCGCCGGTCCGCCGACGGACGAGGACACGGGTGCTCCCGCCGGTCCGCCCACCGACGAGGACACGGGTGCTCCCGCCGGTCCGCCGACCGACGAGGACACCGGCGCTCCCGCCGGTCCGCCGACGGACGAGGACACGGGTGCTCCCGCCGGTCCGCCGACCGACCAGGAGACCGGCGGATACGTCGGCCCGCCCACCGACGGTGAGATGGGCAACGGCGGCGGCCCCTGCGGGCCGGCCGACTGGTTCGACATGACCCGGGACTTCAACGCCTACTACGACAAGCACCGCACCGAGCAGGACAGCGGCATCCGCCTCAGGGAAACCCGCGTCCGCAAGGTCAGCGCGGTCGGCGAGGCACGCATCACCTTCACCACCCGGCAGGTGGGCAAGGGCGCCGCCGAGGACGCCCGCCGGATCGCCGAGGTCTTCACCGCATGGCGGCGCCAGGTCTACGGCGACACCGGCACCCTCACCCTCCGCGCCCACGACTACGACGTCATCACCCAGCCGTGGTGACCCCGGGCCATTGCGCGTCCCAGAGCGCGCAGTGGTGTTCGGCCCGCGCGTCCACCGTACGGATCCCGCCCGCGCCCGGCGCCAGCGACAGCACGGCCGCCGCCGACCCGTGGCGCGGCCATGGCGGGGCTCCCGGCGCCGTCGGAACGCCCGTGCGGGCGAACGCGGTCCAGTAGTCGGTCATCCGGTCCGCGAGCCGCCGCTGCGGATCGCTCAGCGGAGCCATCGTGAACAGGTAGGGCAGTTCGAAACCGTGGGCCGCGCCGAACGGCAGCCCCGGCACCTCCGGCAAGCCGGTGAAATTGGGCGCGCCGCGGTCGCTGAACCGGTACTCGTACGTCGGCACGTGCCGGGCCAGCGCCGCGCCGTCCCGCAACGCCGGGCAGATGAACGACGCGTCCGTCAGCAGGGTGGCCCACGCGATCGCCGGTGTCGGGTGGGCCGACACCGGATAGCGGGCCTCCACGGCGTCGGCGGCCGAGGCGCCGAAGGACCGCTCCAGCCGGGCCCGGTAGGCGGCCTCGTCGCCGATCGGGTACGCGGCCAGGGTCTGGACGAGGAAGAGACGCGCCTCGTCCCGCGTGGCGCCCTGCATCACCGGCACCCGGTGGAACCGGCCCGCCTCCAGCGCCCGCCGCGGCTCCAGCGGCAGCGTGCCGTTGCCGTAGGAGACCAGGGAGAAGCGCTGCATCAGGTCGGCGGTCGCGAGGGCGCCCGTGTCCAGGCGGCGCAGGCAGTCCAGTACGCCGGCGGGCCCGCCGCAGCCGAGCCGGGCCGCCGCCAGCGTCCCCTCCTCGACCGTGCGCCACTCGGGCACGAAGGGCTCGTACCTGCCGAGGCCGGGCAGCACCGCCCCGGGAGGCACGGTGGTCGAGCACGACCCGCTCTGCACGATCGCCCGGTGGAAGAGTCCCGCGGAAGCCGGGGAGGTGAGGTGGGCGCAGACGCTGAGCGCCCCCGCCGATTCCCCGAAGACGGTGACGTCGCGCGGGTCCGCGCCGAAGCGCTCCGCGTTCGCCCGCACCCAGCGCAGCGCCGCCCGCTGGTCCGCCAGGGCGAAATCGGGGGCCCCGCCGAGCTCCGGATGGGCGAACAGGCCGAAGACGCCCAGCCGGTAGTTGACCGTCACCACCACCGCCCCGCCCCGCTCGGCCGGCCGGTCCGGGCGGTAGGTGTCGCCCGAGCCGCTGAAGAAGCCGCCGCCGTGGAACCACACCATGACGGGCCGGAGCCGGCCGTCGGCGGCGCGGCCACCCGCCGGAGTGGTGACGTTGAGGTACAGGCAGTCCTCGGAGCCGATCGGCCCGCCGGGCCCGAGCACGGGCAGCTGCACACAGCGCGCGCCGGGCGCCCCGGCATCGCGCACCCCCTCCCAGTGGGGCGCCGGCTCGGGCAGCCGCCAGCGGCGGGCGCCGGTCGGCGGAGCCGCGAAGGGGATGCCCTCGAAGGTGTCGTACGCGCCGTGCGCCCGGCCGCGCACGGCCCCGCGGTCGGTGCCCACGACGGGTTCCGGGTCGACGGCGGGCCGCTGCGGCGGGGCCGCGGCGCCGAGGAGGAGCAACACCACCGGCAGCAGCAGCGCGCACCGGCGTCGGACCTGGCGAATGTCGGGCACGGGCATGCCGACGACCTTTCCCCGGGCGGCCCGCAGGGGCCGGCGGGCCGCGGCCGGGCGGGCCTCGGGCCGGCGCGGAGACCCCCGTTTGCCCGCCTCGAATGGCGCAGTGAGCAGAACTGGCACTCAATGTAACAAAGCGTGCGCTTCCCATGACGCACGATGACCGGCGCGCGATGTGTAGACCCGCGCGTCGGCGAACGGAGCTTTCCATGAATGACCCCATCACCCTCGCGACGACACCCCCCGAAGACCGCCGCGAGACACCCGACTCCACCGCACCGGACGCACCGGACGCACCGGACGCGCCGAACACGCAGCGCATGCGGACCCTGTTGGACGCGGCGGCCACCTGCCGTCCCCTGGAGGAGGTCACCGCCCTGGTGAGCCTCCTCAAGGAGGGCGACGGCCCGCTGCCCGACGCCGGACACGAGGCGCTGCGCACGGCCGCCGTGACCCGACCCGTACAGGACGTGCAACGGATGGTCGCCCTCCTCGGTGCGTCACCGGACGAGGGGGCCGAAGCGGACATCACGTTGCGCGCCGCCGCCGTCGGACGGCCCATCGAGGACGTGGCCCTGCTGGTCACCATCCTCGGGAAGGACGAGACCGGCGCGGCGGACCCGCAGGGCCGGGCCGGGCCCGCCGAGCAGGACGACGAGGAGCGCCACCACGAGCCCGTCGACGAGCCCTACGACGAGCGGTTCGACGAGCCGTACGAGCTGCCGTACACGGAGCTGTACGACGCGCCGTACCGGGAGCGGCAGCAGGATCGGCAACCGGTTCGGCGGCAGGACCCCCGCCGGCGCGCCGCCCCCGCCCCCGCCGCCGCACCGGCCGGCTCCCCGGCCCTGCGGCACGTACTGCGCTGGCCGGTGGCGCTCGCCCTGCTGGTCAGCGGCGCCCTGCACCTGCCGAACGACCTGACGGCCCTGCCGTCCGCGGCCCCCGCCGACTTCCTGCCCCTCCTCGTCGCGGTGCTCTGCCTGGGAGTCGGCGCGCTCGTGGCGCTCCGGGACACCCCCGGGGTGTGGCGGGCCGGCGCGGTCACGGGCACCGGCGTCGTGGCCCTGCACGTCCTCGGCGGATCGGCGGGCTTCGACCCGCTGGCCGGCGCCGTGGGCTCCGCCCTGGCCTGGGCGGGCGTCACCGTCGTGCTGTGCGCGGCGGCCGGCGCCGTCCTCGCCGGACTGGCCCTGAGGAACCGCCAGGAGAACTCGGCCTGACCCGCGGTCCCTCCGCCCGACCGGCACCCCGCGCCCCGTGCGCGGGGTGCCGTGTCATGCGAGCAGGTTCACCGCCCCGGTGAACACGCGCGGGAGCCTGGCGGCCAGCGGGACGATCCGCGGCGCGAGCCGCGGTTGGTGCCGGGCCCAGAGCAGGGAGGCGGTGAGGGTGCGGTAGCCGCGCGACAGGTCCCGCCAGGCCTGCTCGTACGCCGCCGGCCGGCCCTCCCGCACACAGCGCACCAGTTCGCCGGCCGCCGTCACGGCCAGCGTGAGGCCCTCGCCGGTCAGCGCGTCCACGTACCCCGCCGCGTCCCCGACGAACAGGACGCGTCCGGCCACCCGTACGCGGGCCCCCTGCCGCAGCGGTCCGGCCCCGCGCACCGGCGTACCGGCCGCGTCCGCGCCCAGCCGCTCCGCGAGCAGCGGGAAGCGGGCGAGCTGCACGTCGAACGGGGCCTGCTCGGTGGTCAGTACGGCCACGCCGACCCGGTCGGGCCCCAGCGGCGTCACGTAGGCCTCGCACCGCGCCGACCAGTGCACCTCGACGAGGTCGCTCCACGGAGCGACCTCGTAGTGGCGGCGCAGCCCGTAGCGGGCCGGCCTGCGGGGCGCGGCCGGCGTGGAGAGGCCGAGCCCGCGCCGGACGGGGGAGTGCAGGCCGTCGGCGGCGACGAGGTAGCGGGCGGTGAGGCCGGCCGCGCTGACGTGGTGGACGTCCTGGCGCACCTGCTCGACGCGCTGCCGGAGCACCCGTACGCCGAGCTGCGCGGCGCGTTCGGCCAGTGCGGCCTGCAGCGCCGTCCGCCGGGCGCCGAGGCCCGGGCCGGACCGGAAGCGGCCCTCCGCCTGCCGGCCGCTCACGCCGTCGACGTACCGGATGCCGTGGAACGGCTGGCCGGCCACGGGGACGCCCAGCTCCAGCAGCCGGCGTACCCCGCCCGGCATCAGACCCTCCCCGCAGGCCTTGTCGATGGGCGTGGGCCTCGGCTCCACGACCACCACCTCCAGGCCGGCGAGGGCGCCGTGGATGGCGGTGGCCAGCCCGGCCGGGCCGCCGCCCGCGATCAGCAGGTCGATCACGGCCGGGCGCCCGCGGACGGGACGGACGAGGGAGCGCGCAGCCGGCCGCCGTCGGTCAAGGCGGTGTCCTCACAGCCGATCCGGACGCGCAGCAGGAGCAGGTTCAGCACGGTGAAACCGAGCGCGGTCAGCCAGGCCGAGTGCACGAGCGGGAGCGCGACCCCCTCGGCGACCACCGCCACGTAGTTGGGATGGCGCAGCAGCCGGTACGGTCCCGCCGCCACCAGCGGCAGACCGGGGACGACGACCACCCGGGTGTTCCAGCGCCGCCCGAGGGTGGCGATGCACCACCAGCGCAGGCCCTGGGCGGCGACGACGACGCCGAGGGCCGACCAGCCCAGCAGGGGGACGAACGGTCGGGAGGCCAACCAGGGTTCCACCACGCAGCCCACCAGCAGCGCGGTGTGCAGGGCGACCATGGCCGGGTAGTGGCCGCGGCCGTACTCGCGTCCGCCCCGGGCCAGGCTCCAGGCGGTGTGGCGGCGGGCCGTGATCAGCTCGGCGAGGCGCTCGGCGACGACGAGGCCGATGAGCAGCAGGTAGGGGCCGAGGGAGGAGGGGAGAGAGGGCAAGGAGCTCATGAGGTCACCGGGTCCATCGCGTTCGTCGGGTCACCAGCGGAGGAGGACGAGTTCGGAGGCGAAGCCCGGGCCGAAGCCGAGCATCAGGCCGACCGATCCGGGCGCCGGCCCCGCGCTCTGGACGCCGTCCAGGATGTGCAGGACCGAGGAGGAGGAGAGGTTTCCCACGGCCGCGAGCGAACGCCGGCTCGCGGCGAAGGCCTGCTCCGGCAGTGCGAGCGCGTCCGACAGCGCGTCGAGGATCTTCGGGCCGCCGGGATGGCAGATCCACGCGTCGACGTCCGCGGGCTTGAGGTCGTGGGCGGCGAGGAAGGTCTCGACCTCCTCGGCCACGTGCAGCCTGACCAGGTCGGGGAGTTCACGGCCGAGCACCATCCGCATCCCCCAGTGCCCGATGTCCCAGCCGAGGAGGTGCTCGGTGCCGGGATAGAGCCGGCTGCGGGCGGCCACCACCTCCGGCCCGGCGCCGGTGGCGTGCAGGGGATGGTCGTGGCCGACCGCCAGCAGGGCGCCCGCGCCGTCGCCGAAGAGGGCCCCGGCCACCAGGTTCGCCATCGAGGTGTCCGTTGACTGGAGGGTGAGCGAACACAGCTCCGTCGACAGCAGCAGGGCCGCGTGGCCGGAGTGGCCCGTCAGGTGGTCGTGGAGATGGCCGAGCCCGGCCGCGCCGGCCGCGCAGCCGAGGCCGAAGAGCGGCACCCGCCGCACGTCGGGCCGGAGGCCGGCGCGGCTGGCGAGCCGGGCCTCCAGAGACGGCGTCGCGAGCCCGGTCACCGTGGTCGACATGACCAGGTCCAGCTCGCCCGGCACGAGGCCGGCGTCGGCGAGGGCGAGTTCGAGGGCGCGGGCGCCGAGGTCCAGGGCCGTCTCGACGAACAGGGCGTTCGTCGTGCCGAAGTCGTTCGCCGGCCCGTACCACTCCAGCGGGAGCGCGAGATGCCGGCGCTCCACGCGCACCGAGGCGTGGACCCGGCGCAGCAGGGCCGTATCGGAGCCGGACGGCATGAAGCGGGCGAGCGCCTCGGTGATCTCGGCCTGGAGATGGAGATGGGGCGGGAACACGCTGCGCACTGCCAGAACACGTGTCATTGATTCACCATAGAAAACAACTGACACATCGTTATGAATCAGGAGAACCGGGCGCGGCGCCGCATACCGTGTCGCCGTGCCCGCGCGAACCCCGCAGACCTCCGAGACGACCGCCCCCGCCGAGACGACCGCACCCCCCGAGACGCCCGCCTCCGCCGAGACCACCGCCCCCGCCGTGACGGACGCGCCCACCAGGACCGGCCTCCGGGCCGGCTCCCCACGGACCGTGACCGGCCTGCTCGCGGCATGCCACCCCCTGCCCGCCGCGGCCGTCACCCTGTTCAGCGCCGCCCTCGCGGCCGCCGCGGGCCGCGGCCTGCCGGGGGCGGCCGTCACCGTGGGCGCCGTGGCCGCCGGACAGCTGTCCGTGGGCTGGTGCAACGACCGCGCCGACCTGCGGCGCGACCTGGCCACCGGCCGACGGGACAAACCCCTGGTCGCCGGTACGGTGTCGGCCACCGCCGTGACCCGGGCGGCGGCCCTCGCCCTGCTCCTCTGCGTCCCGCTGTCGCTGGCCGGCGGGCTCCTCGCCGGAGCCGTGCACCTCGTCGGCGTCGCGGCCGCCTGGGCGTACAACCTCCGGCTGAAGAGCACGGCCGCCTCCTGGGCCCCGTACGCCCTGGCCTTCGGCCTGCTGCCCGCCTTCGTCACCCTCGGGCTGCCGGGCGCGCCCTGGCCGCCGCCCTGGCTCACGGCCGCCGCGGCCCTGCTCGGCGCGGGCGCGCACTTCGCCAACGTGCTGCCCGACATCGAGGACGACTTGGCCACCGGCGTGGTGGGACTGCCCCAGCGGCTCGGCGTACGGCGCTCGGCCGCGCTGGCCGCCCTGCTCGTCCTCGGGTCGACCGCGGCCCTGATCGCGGGCCCGCCGGGGCCGGTGACGGCGTACGGCCGGGGGCTGCTGGCCGCGACGGCGGCGGCGCTGCTCCTCGCCGCCCGCCGGCCCGCAGGAAGGCTCCCGTTCCTGACCACCATGGCGGTGGCCGCGGCCGACGTGGTCCTGTTGCTCGTCGAACTCCGCCCCTGAACGGCCGCCCTTCCGGCGTACGTGATCAGCTCGGAGCGCCGCTCGTGTGAGGGCACCGGCCCCGGCACGCCGGTCCTTACGGGGCGCGCCGGGTGTCGGTCCAGGTCAGGAGCTCGTCCGCGGGCCAGGTGTTGATGATCCGCTCGGTCGGGACGCCGCACTCCACGGCCCGTTCGCAGCCGAGGATCTGCCAGTCCAGCTGGCCCGGGGCGTGCGCGTCGGTGTCGATCGCGAAGAAGGTGCCGGCCGCCACGGCCAGGCGCAGCAGCCGGCGGGGCGGGTCCAGGCGCTCGGGCCGGCTGTTGATCTCCACCGCGGTCCCCGCCTCCGCGCACGCCGCGAAGACGGCCTCGGCGTCGAACTGCGACTCGGGCCGGGTGCGGCCGGTGACCAGCCGTCCCGTGCAGTGGCCCAGGACGTCCATCAGGGGATTGCGTATGGCGGCCAGCAGCCGCCGGGTCATCGACGGCGCGTCCATCCGCAGCTTCGAGTGCACGGAGCCGACGACGAGGTCGAGCCGTTCCAGCAGCTCCGGCTCCTGGTCCAGCGCCCCGTCGTCGAGGATGTCGCACTCGATGCCGGTGAGGAGCCGGAAGGGCGCCCACGTGTCGTTGAGCTCGGCCACCACCTCCAGCTGCTCGCGCAGCCGCTCGGGGGAGAGCCCCCGGGCGACGGTCAGCCGCGGCGAGTGGTCGGTCAGTACGGCCCAGTCGTGGCCCAGCGAGGCCGCCGCCCGGCCCATCGCCTCGATCGGGCTGCCGCCGTCCGACCAGTCCGAGTGCAGGTGGCAGTCGCCGCGGAGCGCCGCCCGGAGCGCGGTGGCGGCGGGCGTGGCCGGCGGCCCCTCGGGGTGCGCGGCGGCCTCGTCCTCCAGGGTCTGCAGGTAGGCGGGCACCGCGCCGTCGAGTGCTTCCCGTACGACCTGGGCCGTCTTGGGGCCGATGCCCTTGACGGCCTCCAGGGAGCCCGCCGCGACCCGATCGGCCACCTCCCGCTCGTCCATCCGGGCGAGCGCCGCGGACGCCGTGCGGAAGGCCCGTACCCGGTAGGTGGGGGCCTGCGCGCGCTCCAGCAGGAAGGCGATGCGGTCCAGTGCCGCCACCGGTTCCATCGCGCACCTCCTGCCTTTCCCGGATCCAGTGTCCGGTGCGGGAGGCGGCTACGCCTCTCCGGCCTCCCGCGGCACGGCCGCGTCGAGGGCGGCGGTGAGCCGGTTCAGACGGGTCTGGAGGTCGAGGACCTCGGCGAGCTCGAAGCCGGTCGCCGCCGCGATCCGCCGGGGCACCTCGGCGGCGCGCACGCGCAGCGCGACGCCCTCGTCGGTGAGGTGGGCGTGGACGGAGCGCTCGTCCTCGGTGCTGCGCTCACGGCGGACCAGTCCGGCCGTCTCCAGCCGCTTGAGCAGCGGGGACAGCGTGCCCGAGTCCAGCCGCAGGTGCTGCCCGATCTCCTTGACCGGCAGTTCGCCGTGTTCCCAGAGCACCAGCATCACCAGGTACTGCGGGTAGGTGAGCCCCAGGTCCTTGAGTACGACGCGGTAGAGGCCGCCGAAGGCACGGCTCGCGGCGTTCAGCGCGAAGCAGATCTGGCCGTCCAGGCGCAGGAAGTCCTGGTCGGGGTGGGGTGCGGTCGGCTGCTCGGTCATGACGGCCAGTGTACCCGGACCAGACTTGAGCGGCATTGAATTGCACACAACTCAATTGCGTGCTCTACTGGTGGAGCGCGGCCGACCACCGGCCGCCACCCCGGTTCATTTCTGCGAGAGGAACTCTCATGGACGCGCTCTACACCGCTGTCGCCACCGCCAACGGCCGCGAGGGCCGCACCGTCAGCTCCGACGGCCAGATCGACCTCGCCCTCGCCATGCCCCCGGCGCTCGGCGGCAACGGGCAGGGCACCAACCCCGAGCAGCTCTTCGCGGCCGGCTACGCCGCCTGCTTCGCCAGCGCGCTCGGCCTCGTCGGCCGCCAGGCCAAGGCCGACACCAGCGAGGTCTCGGTCACCGCGGAGGTCTCCATCGGCAAGGACGGCGCCGGCTTCGGCCTGGGCGTCACCCTGCGCGTCGAGCTCCCCGAGTCCCTGGCGGGCGAGACGGGCGCCCTCCTGGTGAAGCAGGCACACGAGGTCTGCCCGTACTCCCGCGCCACCCGCGGCAACATCGACGTCGACCTCGTGATCGAGTAAAGATGCCGCACACCCGGCGCGCGGCGACCATGGAGGGGCACCGAACCCCAGGGGGGCCGCACGCCGGGAGGCGCCAGTGGCGCGCACCTGCACAACGGACGTCCTCGTCGTCGGCGCCGGCCCGGTCGGACTCACGGCCGCGGCCGAGCTCCGCAGGCGCGCCATCTCCTGCCGGATCGTGGACCGGCTGCCCGCCCGGCTGCCGTTCGCCAAGGCCGTGGGCGTCCAGCCGCGCACCCTGGAGATCTGGGACCGCATGGGACTGATCCGCACGGCCCTGGAAGCGGCCGTCCCGATCCGCGGCCAGTACCTGTACGTGAACGGCATCGAGCAGCCGCGCATCGACCTCGCCCTGCCGCCCGAAGTGCCCTACGGGTTCGCGGCGCTGCCGCAGTACGAGACCGAGCGCATCCTCGACGAGTTCCTGGCCCGCTTCGGCACCGCCGTCGAACGCGGCACCGAGCTGGTGTCGTTCCGGCAGGACGCCGACGGCGTGACCTGCCGGCTGCACACCCCGTCCGGCGCCGAGGAAGAGGTGCGCAGCCGCTTCCTGGTGGGCTGCGACGGCGCGCACAGCATCGTCCGCAAGGGGCTCGGGCTCAGCTACGAGGGCGGAGCCTTCCCCGAGGAGTACATGCTCGCCGACGTACGGGTCGACTGGGGCGTACCCCGCGGGTTCGGCGTGCGCTCCCTGCACCGCGACGGTGAGGGCGCCGTCGACGACCTGCTGGTGTGCATCCCGCTGCCCGGCCCGGGCCGCTACCGGATGTCGATGCCGGCGCCCCCCGAACTCTCCACCGCGCGGAAGGCCGAGGACGCCTCCGACGGCATCACCCACGGCCTGCAGAGCAGCCGGGCCCCCGGACTGGCGGACGTCCAGGCCGTCCTGGACCGGCTGTCACCCGAGCCGACCACCGCCTCCGACATCCGCTGGGCCTCGGTGTTCCGCATCAGCCACCGGATCGTGGACCGGTACGGGGACGGCCGGGTCTTCGTCGCCGGGGACGCGGCCCACATCCACCCGCCCACCGGCGCCCAGGGCATGAACACCGGTATCCAGGACGCCTGGAACCTGGCCTGGAAACTCGCCCTGGCGGTCCGGGGCGCGGCCCACCCCGCCCTCCTCGCCAGCTACGACAACGAGCGCCGGCCCGTCGGCGAGGAAGTCGTCGGCCGGACCGTGCGGCACGCCGTCAAGGGGTTCGAGGCCGACCCGGACGACCCGCAGACCCTGATCCTGCGCGAGGCCCAACTCCTCGTCGGCTACCGCGGAAGCCCCGTCGTGGACCCGCCCGGCGAGGGCCGCGGGCCCCGGCCCGGCGACCGGGCACCGGACTGCGGCGGCCTCACCGGCGAGATCCCCGCCTACCCGCTGCGGCTCCACGACCTCCTGCGGGAGCGCGAGCACCTGCTGCTGCTGTACGGGACCGGACCCGGCCTCGACCAACTCGTCCGGACGGCACGGGAGTCCTCCGGGGGCCGGGTGGAGACCTGTGTGGTGCTCCCGGCCGACGCCCCGGCCGATGCCCAGCCCGACGGCGAGGCCGGTGCGCCCTCGCTGCCGGTGTACAAGGACTCCCGCGGCGAGTTCGCCCGCCGCTACGCCGTCGACCAGCCGACGGCCTTCGTGATCCGCCCGGACGGCTACCTCGGCGCCCGCCTCACCCCGCCCGCCCCGCGGCCACTGGCCGCCCACCTCGGGGCGGTCTTCGCCACGAACGACGAGGCCTGACCGGCGACGCCGTGACTCCCGGCCGTCGGCCCCGGCCGTCAGCCCCGGCCCTCGGCGCGGGCCTGGGCGCGGGCCGTCAGCCCCGGCCCTCGGCGCGGGCCGCCTCACGGCGCCCGCGCTTGCCCAGCGGCACCTGCGAAAGGTCCTGCGCCTGCGACTTCAACTGCTTGAAGCCGTAGCCCCGCTCGGTCAGCCAGCTCTCCGCCGCCAGCTCCGCACGGGCCGTCGCGTCGAGGAGGTCCGCCTCGGCCTCGCCCGAGTCCAGGAAGCGGAAGGTGAAGAAGGGCCGGGCCGCGAGGTCGTACGTCAGGTGCCCCTCGGCGGTGAACTCCGCGCGCAGCATGTCGTGCTCGGGCGCGGCCGCGAGCAGCTCGGCCCGCTGGTCTTCGGTCAGGGCGTCGAACGAACCGCGGACGGTGATACGGAAGGTACGGGTACTCATCCAGGCAGAGTAGGACGGGCGCTCCGTCCGGTGCACCCGGATATCCGCCGGTCCGCCCCGTCCGCCGCCCCCGTCCACCGCCGGGGCACCTGGCGGAAAGCCGTCCACCCCCTGAAAGCCACGACGGGGACCCGGTTTTGGATTGCCGGACGATCCTCAATACGATCCGGCGATGATCACTAGAAAACGGCTGGCGGCCGGGGCGTGCGGCCTGCTCGCCGCCCTGGCCGTCGGGCTCTTCCCGGCGAGCGCCACCGCCGCCGACGGACCGACGGCCAAGGAACCCCCCAAGGTCGACCTCGTCCTCGACGTCAGCGGCTCCATGCGGGCCACGGACATCGACGGCCAGTCCCGGATGGCCGCGGCGAAGCAGGCCTTCAACGAGGTCATCGACGCCGTACCCGCCGAGGTGCAACTCGGCATACGGACCCTGGGCGCGACCTATCCCGGCGAGGACAGGGCGCTCGGCTGCAAGGACACCAAGCAGCTCTACCCGGTCGGGCCGCTCGACCGCACCGAGGCCAAGACCGCCGTGGCGACCCTCGCCCCCACCGGCTGGACCCCGATCGGACCGGCCCTCCAGGGCGCGGCCCAGGACCTCGAAGGCGGCAACGCCACCAAGCGGATCGTGCTCATCACCGACGGCGAGGACACCTGCGCCCCGCTCGACCCCTGCGAAGTGGCCCGCGAGATCGCCGCCAAGGGCATCCATCTCGTCATCGACACCCTCGGCCTGGTCCCCGACGCGAAGACCCGGGCCCAGCTGACCTGCATCGCCGAGGCCACCGGCGGTACGTACACCTCGGTACAGCACAAGGCGGAACTCTCCAGCAGAGTGCGCCAACTCGTCGACCGGGCCGCCGACCCGGTCGTCAACCCGGTGGCCACCGAGGGCGCCAAGCAGTGCGAGGGCGCCCCGCAGCTGAAGGCCGGCCTCTACAGCGACCGCGAGACCTTCGGAGAGCACCGCTGGTACCGGGTGGACGTCCTCCCGGGCCAGGAGCTGCGCGCCTCGGTGAGCATCGGCGCCGACCGCGCCGTCAACAAGGACTACGGAGTCCTGTTGCGCGCGACGACCGTCCACGGACGCGAGATCGTGCGCGGCTCGGAGGCGGGCGACGGGCGCACCGACGTCCTCTCCACCGGACTGAGGTACCCGAAGGCCGAGGTCGACGACGACGAGGACGGGGACGGGAAGCCCGCGGCGGAGACCGTCTGCATCCAGGTCAGCAACTCCTTCTCCGCTCCCGCGTCCGTCAAGACCACCCCGGGCATGCCCGTCGAGCTGACCATCGACCTGGTGGACGGACCCGACGGCGCCTCCGACGTGGCCGCCTTCGGTCTCGGCCGCGGCTGGTGGCTGCTGGCCGTGCTGGCGCTCACCGGACTGCTGGCGGGTCTCGTGTGGGGATGGATCTCGCGCTGGCGCATTTCCGTCTGGAGGACCAACTGATGCGTACCGTACGCACACTGACCGCCGCCCTGCTCGCCACAGCCGCCGCCCTCACGGTGGCGGGCACCGCCGTGGGCACGGCCTTCGCGGACACGCCGTCGGCGAGCCCCACCACCCCGGGCAAGGGCAAGGCCGACTCCGCCCCGACCGAGGCGGGCACCGGCTTCCGTACCGCCGCGGCGTTCCGGCCGGGCCAGAAGGCCACCGCCGGGGCGTCCACCGGCGACTACCTCTACTGGGTGCTGCCGCTCGACGCGCAGCAGCGGGCCACGGTGAAGGCCGCGGTCACGCTGCCCGCCTCGGCGAGCCGGCACGGCGCCTCGACCTGGCAGCTCGACGTGTACGACGGACTGCGCCGCAGGCAGGCGTGCACCTACGGCACGCAGAGCGCGGCCGCGGCGAAGGAAGCCACCTCCGTCGAACTGTCCTGCACCCTGCGCACGGTCCGCGCCGGCGCCGAGCAGTGGGCCAACGACCCGCTGCCGGGCAGCTATTACGTCCGCCTGACGGTCGTGAACCTGCCGGAGGAGGACCTGGGCCTGCCGGTGCGCGCGGCCGTCGAGGCCGAGGTCAAGGAGACCGGCGGCGTCCACGCGGTGGACGGTGCCCTGTCCACGCCCCTGGTCGCCGGCACCGTGACCGCGTCCCTGCGCGAGCCGGAGGACGGCTGGTCCGGCGGCTGGTGGTCGGACCGCTGGATCTGGACCGCGATGGGCGGCGTACTCGCCGCCGCCGCGGGCCTGTTCGGGTACTCGCTGACGCGCGGCTCGGGCCGGCCGGCGCGGGTGCCGCACGGCGCCTGAGCCACCGCACGGCGAGGCGGTCGCGGCCCGAGGGCCGCGACCGCCTCCGCCTGGTCGGCCGTTCTAGCGGACGCGGGTCATGCGGGTGCCGAACGAGGGCTCGGCCAGGTCCCCCCGGACCGCCACCGGCACGCTCCTGGCCGCCTCGCCCTCGCCGACGGTCAGTACGCCGACCTCGGAACCGGCCTTCGCGGTGTGCGGCAGCGGCGCGGCACCGGGCGCGAGCGACAGCTTCAGCTGCTGGCCCGGCACGCCGATCACGTCCAGGTCCTTGGTGGCCACGAGCGGCATGCGACCGCCGAGCCCGTCGTCCAGGTACCCGACCTGCTGACCCTTGCGGATGACCGGGGCCGACGCGAGCGCCCCCCGTACCGCCTCGATGATCTTCTTGCTGTTCGCCTGCACCAGGGCCAGGCTGTTCCTGGCCTCCGGGTCCGGGCCGTCCACGTGCTGGTCCATCAACGCGCCGAGGATCAGCTGGTCCTTGTCGCCGACCGTCTTGTACGCCGCCCACAGGAGGGTCCCGCCGGCGGGCGTGCTGGAGCCGGTCTTGATGCCCCGGACGCTCAGGCCCCCGGTCGTGGTGAGCAGGACGTTGTTGTTGGTGAGCGGCGTGGACAGCCCCTTGATGCTCGCGGTGGGCAGGGCGACGATCGCGCGGAACGTCTCGTCCTGCATGACGGCTTCGGCGAGCTTCAGCTGGTCCGCGGCGGTACTGACCGTGCCCGCGTCGAGACCGCTGGGGTCCGTGTACGTGGTGTTCGTCATCCCCAGCTCCTTGGCGGCGGCGTTCATCTTCTCGACGAACGCGGCCTCCGAGTCGCTGCCGGTGTCCCAACGGGCCAGCAGCCGGGCCACGTTGTTGCCCGAGGGGATCATGAGCATCTTGAGCATGTCCTGCTGGCCGAACTTCTGGCCGACGGTGAGTCCCGTGATCCGGGACTCGAACTCCGAGTTGCCGTCCGCGACCGCCTTCGCGTCGACCGTGACGTCGGGACCGGGGTCGCTCTTGCGCAGCGGGTGCCCCTTGAGGATCACGTACGCCGTCATCACCTTGGCGACGCTGGCCGTCGGGACGGGCTTCTGCTCGCCGAAGGTGCCGAGGCCGCCGGAGCCGACGACGCGCACGGCCCCCTGGCCCTGGGCGGGCCAGGGGATGGAGAACTGCCCTTCGACGGTGCGGTCGGTCTCGGTGGAGACCATCTGCGGGGCGGGCAGCGGGCGCAGCATCTGGGCGCCGACGTAGGCGCCGGCGAGGAGGAGCAGGACCGGGGTCCACACCTTGACGCGGCGCACGGCGGTCCGGCGCGGGGTCTCGGGCGGGGGAGCGGTGTTGGTGAGCTCGGCCAGCAGATCCAGCGGGGGCAGCGGAGCGTTTGCCTCCGGCGGCTGGGGCGCGGCGGGCCGGGCGGGCGGGGCGGGCGGGGCGGCCGGGGGGACGTCGAGCGGCTTCAGCGCCACGAACTGGCTGGTCCGCTCGGAGTCCGCCCCCGCCCCGCCCTCACGCGCCCAGGAAGGCACCTTCGGCCGGGGCGCGACGAGCACCTGCGTCACGTCCGCCCCGTCCTCGCCGCCGCCTCCCTCGACCGCAGGCGCGCCTACCCGCCCGGCGGGAGCCGCCCCCTCGCCCTCGGCGTCGCCGCCGGCCTCGGCTTCGGGCGCGGCTGCGCCAGCGGGCCCGCCCTTCGCCGCACCTTTGCCCCCGGCCTTGGCGTCGCCGCCGGCCTCGGTGTCGGCCTTGGGTGCGGCCTTGGCGTCGCCGCCGGCTTCGGCTTCGGGCTTGACCGCGGCGTCGGTTTCGGGCGCGGCTGCGCCGGCGGGCCCGGCCTTCGCCGCACCTTTGCCCTCGGTCTTGGCGTCGCCGCCGGCCTCGGCTACGGGCTTGACCGCAGCGCCGGCTTCGGGTGCGGTGGGGTGAGCGGGTGCGCCTGCCAGGGCGGCCTTCGCCGCACCGTTGCCCTCGGCCTCGGCTACGGGCTTGACCGCGGCGTCGGCTTCGGGCGCGGCTCCGCCACCGAGCCCGGCCTTCGCCGGACCTTTGCCCCCGGCCTTGGCTTCGGTGTCGACCTTGGCGTCGGCCTTGGGTACGGCCTGAATTGCCGGCCCAGTCGCGGCTGCGCTCGAACCGGCCGCGGTTTCTGCGACGCCGACTTCGCGTGCCGCTTGAGCAGCAGCCTCGCCCCCCTCCGATCTGGGCCCGGTGTTGCCGTCGGTTTCGGCTTCGGGTGCGGTCGGGTTCGCGGGCGCGCCCAGCCGGCCAGTCACCGCACCCTCGCCCGCGGCCTTGGCTTCGGTCTTGACCGCACCGTCGCCCTCGGCTGCGATCTCGCTCGCCGCGTCGCCCTCGGCTACGGGCTTGACCACACCGGTGGGCTCGGCTCCGCCGTCGGGCGTGGTCTCCGCTCCGGCCTTGGCCTCGGGCTCGGCTGCAGCGTCGCGTTCGGCGTTGGCTTCAGTCTCGGGTGCGGTGGAGCCGGCAGGGTCCTTCGGAACGGCCGTAGCCTGGGCTTCGGGCTCAGCCCCCGCTTCGGCGGTCGGCTGGGCTGAGTGCTCGGTTGCGGCTTCGTCCGAAGCGTCCACCTCCGGTTCGGCCTCGGCCACGGGCTCGACCGCAGCCGTGGCTTCCGCCCCTGCCTCGGCATCGGCACCGGCGCCGGCCGTTGCGTTCGGCTCGACCCGGGGTTCTGCCTCGGGCTCCGCATCCGTGTTGGCCTCGGCCCTGTCCTGGCGCCCGGCCTGCGCCCGGCCCCCGGCTTCCGCCCCGGCCTCGGCGTCAGGCGTCGGCTTCGGATCGGCCTCGGGGGCGGGCGGGGTTTCGTGTGCCCGGGGGTGGGGGGTGTGGGGCTGCGTGGGGTCGTCGTCCCTGATCTCGGGGGCGACATCGGGTTCCGTCCCCGCGACGGCGGCCCCCTGCTCGATCTCCGGGTCGTCCGAGGAACCGTCCGCCACCGTTACCGCCTTCATCCCTGCCCGCCTTGCTGTTCACGCCGTTCCGATACCGTGCGGCGGGGCCCCGAGGAGCCCCGCCGAAGTGCTAGATGTGCGGGGTGCCCCCGCCGTTCCGCGCGCTCGATCCTGTGACAGTTCGGTCATATTCGATTGAGTACGGCTACTCATGACCGCGCCACCCCACCGGTCGACGATGGACCGCACCACCACAACCACCGCACCCGAACGGGGCCGTCCATGCTCAGCCGAATCGCCGCCGCCCTCGTCCCCGCCTTCGGGAGGCTGACCGTCACCGCCGACCCGGGCGCGCGGCCCGCCGCGCCCAGCATCCTCGTCGCCAACCACACCTCCCTCGCCGATCCGGCCGTCGTCGTCGCCGCGCTGCGCCGGTACGGGATCGAGCCGGTCATCCTGGCCACCGGTGGCCTGTGGCGCGTACCCCTGCTCGGTTCCGCGCTCCGGCGCGAGGGCCACATCGCCGTCCACCGCGGTACCGCCCGCGCCGCCGACTCGCTGGACGCCGCCGCCGTCGCCCTCGCGTCGGGCCGCAGCGTGCTGCTCTACGGCGAAGGCGGCCTGCCGCCGCGCCGCGACGCGGGAGAGTCGGCCCCGGGCCCCTTCCGCAGCGGCCTGGCCCGGCTCGCCGCCGCGACGGGAGCCCCCGTCGTGCCCGTCGGCCAGGCGGGCGCCCGTCGCCTGTGCTCCGGCAGCAGTGCCAAGCAGCTCGCCGGCGTCGTCACCGCCCCGCTGCGCCGGCCCTGCCTGCACGTCCACATCGGCTCGCCGCTGCACCTGCCCGACCGGGTGCCGGAGGCGACGGACCGGGCCCGACGGGCCGTCACCGCTGCCTGGCGGACCGCCGCGCTCGCAGCCGGGGAGGCGTGCTGGGGGACTACCACCGGGCCTCACCAGCCGAGCTAGCGGGTCGTGTGCGCGAGCACGACATGGGCCGCGACCTCCCGGTCGGCGTCCGTGTCGACGAAGGACACCACCACCGGGCTGCTGCCCGTCGGCCCGCCGGCGGTCGCGCGCAGCCGGTAGCGCTCGACGCGCACGGCCTCGCGGGCGAGCGGGCCGCCGTTCGCGTACAGGGACAGCGGCTTGACGTCGTTGGCGATGCGGAAGTCGGCCGGACGCCACGCGCCAGAGGCCTGGTCGAGGCGTTCGAGCAGGAACCCGGGCCCGCTGCCCGGCTGGTCGCCGGGTTCGCCGACGAGGGACTCCATCTGTAAGGCGACCAGCAGGTGCCGGTACTCGGCGGAGTTCCCGTTCCGCAAGGTGACGGTGAACTCCTGCGCGACGCCGCCGCGTACGAGGGCGAGCCGGCCACCCCGGGTGTCGACCGCGACGGTCAGCCGGGTCGGCGCCGGAGGCGGCGCCGCCGCCCGGGTCGTGGCCGTGGCCGACGGCTCGGAGGAACCGGACGGGGAGGCCGAAACGGGCGCGGAGGCGGCGGCCGCCGACACCTGTGAGGAGGCAGAGGCGGAGGCCGAGATCGAGGCCGCCGGGTCCGGGGCGTCCTTGTCCCCGCACCCCGTGGCACCCGCCAGCAGAACGGCGGCCACGGCCGCGGCGGACAGGCCCCTGCGGGGGCCTCGGGATGCGGACATGAGATCGGTTCCCCCGGAGTCGTTCGGCTTCCGCAGGAACCTAGCAACCAGGTGAGCGGCCGACGAGCCCGATCGGGCCTCGGGGCGGCGACGGTTCGGTCACGGCAGGAACTCATGGTCAGTGCCGGGTCCGGCTGGCCGGCCCGCGCACTGTCCGAGGCGGTTGATGTCCGGTGGCGCCCGCCGCGGCTGGCGCGCCCGGCGGCCCGGCTGCTTGTGAGCGGTCTGGAACCAGCCGAGCTCGTCGGTCGGGAAGGACTGGCCAGGTCGTGCGGGGCCGTACTCCCAGGTGATGGCCTCAAGGTGGCGGCGGTGGTCGGCCCGTCGCCGCCCACGGACCGGATCCGCCGGCATCAGCGGCTCGTTCCGGTTCGAGATCGCTCCGGTGATCCCTCATCGGACCGGACATCCGATCAACTGATCAACGCGGGTCAGTCGGGCGCTGGTCAGATCGTGACCGGACCGTTGGCGGTGGCGAACTCGACCGCGACCAGGCCCGGTTCCTCATCCTCGGCCCAGGTGACGTCGATCTGGTCGAGGGGGTGGTCGGCCGGTTCGCCGAGGAATTCGGCGATGGAGGCGGCGTCGCCGGCGATGGAGACCCCGTGGATGGTGGTGGGAGTGCGCGGATCGGCGCTCGGACGCTCCTCGACGGGAACCAACCACTGCAGGAAATAAGGCAGCTGCGGATCGTCCATCAGTTCCAGCAAGCCGATCTGCTTCCACCGCAGGTCGAACCCGTCGGGGCGGACGCGGTGGCCCTCGGCCGAGGTGCGGCCGAGGCGGGCCTCGACCGGGGCGATGTCGTCGACGGAGACCACCCACCCGAGCCAGCCTCCGCCTTCGGCGGCGCGGCGCGCGACCGCCTGGCCGAAGGGTGCGCGGTCGGCGGCGGGGTGGTCGAGTGTGGTGACGACCTCGACGTAGGTGCCGCCGCTCAGCGGGAGAACGAAATTGCGGGTGCCGAATCGTGGGTGCACGCCCCCGTCGACGAACCCGGCGCCGAGGGCCGATCCGATCCACTGGACGGTCGAGACGAAGCTGTCGCGGGCCACCGCATAGGACACGTGATCAAGTCGCACTGCGGCATCGTCACCCGACAACCCGCACCCATCCCCACGCCACGCCCGCCGCCCGGCCGATCCGCCGTGGATTCACCCGTAGAGCGGATCGACCACCGTCATCCCGGCGGCGGCCCCGCCGCCTCGCCGAGGCCCACGACGGCTGAGAGGCTTCTCGAAGCTGAAGGCCGTCACGGCCATCCGCTCGCGGAAGTAGAAGCGGTGCGCGTCGGTGCGCTGGGTGCCGGAGTCGAGCGTGAGGGCGGTGCAGCCGGCGGCCAGCGCGTGCTCCTCCAGGTGCGCGAGGAGCGCGTGCCCCACCCCGGTGGAACGGGCCGCCGCGGCGGTGACCAGATCGTCGACGTAGAGCTTGCGCACCAGGGCGGTGGTGGCGACGAGCCGCCAGCCGGCCGCGCCCACGCACACGCCGTCCGCGTCGTACGCCGCCGTGAAGCGCAGCCCCTGGCCGTGCCCCTCCGCGAGGATCCCGAGGAAGAGCTCCTCGGTGAGGTGGGGACGGAGCTCGCGCAGCACGGGCAGCAGGTCGGCGGTGAGCCGCGGGTCACCCGGCTCCAGGTCGATGATCTTCATGGAGCCAGCGTAAGGCGGCCCACTCGGGCGGCAGCGCCCGTGGTGTCGAAAGGGGAGGGAAGGCTCCGACATCCCCTACGAGAGAGGCCGACTCCGACGCCACGTGCGGTAAGGCGAGCGGACCGTGCGGAGGAACAAGGAGATGCCGGCGCGCCGCCTCCCGCCGCCTCGCGGACCTGCCCCGGGGAACGCTGGGCCACGCCGTCGCGGTGGCCGTGGTGCGCGGGCCGCGGCTGGCCCGCGCGCTGCTCTCCGGCATGGACGAGGACGACCGCCACGCGGGCAAGCACCACCTCGAGAAGGCGGGCAACCGGGCGGCGGCGCTTGCCTCCTACGCGAAGGGACCGCGCCGCGATCGCGCCCGGATCGGGAATGAGCGGCGTCCGCATGACGGACATGGTCCACGACTGTCACACCCCGCGATTACTCTTGATCACGTGAGCCCCACCCCTGACGACCACCCCGCAGCCGAACGCTCCCTCGCCGAGATCAACGCCGACATCCGCTGCCTCTTCGCCCGCGCCGAGGGCCGCCTCTCCGACGCGGAGCGGATCCGGCACGCCACCCTGCTGCAGGAGTGGGCCGCGGCCATAAGGGCCTCGGTGGTTCCGGCCGCCTAGCGACCGTTCCGATGCGCATCGGACCGATGCGTGTCGGACCGATGAATGTGCGGCCCGGCAGCAGTCTTCCCTACGAGCATCCGCACGTACGAGAAGGTGGACCATGAGCGACCTGCGCACTCTGTTGGAGACCCGTGTCGGTGACGGATCGCTGCCCGGCGCCGTGGCTCTGGTGGCCCACGGCGACGACGTGGAGGTCGCTGCCGTCGGCTCGCTCGACACCTCCGGCACCGCCCCGATGGCGCGCGACTCCCTCTTCCGGATCGCCTCGGTCACCAAGCCGATGACCGCCGCGGCGACCATGATGCTGGTCGAGGAGGGCCTGCTCGACCTCGACGCCCCCGTGGCGCGCTGGCTGCCGGAACTCGCGGCGCCGATGGTCGTCCGTACCCCGGCCTCACCCGTCGACGACGTGCTTCCCGCCGACCGCCCGATCACCGTCGCCGATCTCCTCACCTTCCGCGCCGGCTACGGCTTCCCGGCCGACTTCTCGCTGCCCGCCGTGACCCCGCTGTTCAGCGAGCTCAAGCAGGGGCCTCCGCACCCCGGGCAGGTGGCGACGCCGGACGAGTGGATGGCGATCCTGGCGGGCATCCCGCTCCTGTACCAGCCGGGGCGGGCCTGGCTCTACAACACCTGCTCGGACATCCTCGGGGTGCTCGTCGCCCGCGCGAGCGGGCAGCCCTTCCCGGACTTCCTGGCCGAGCGCCTCTTCGAGCCGCTCGGCATGCGGGACACCGCCTTCGCCGTACCGCCGGAGCAGCGCCACCGGTTCACCAGTTCCTACCGCGCCGCCCCCGACGGCGGAGCCCTGGAGCGGGTCGACGCGCCCGACGGCCAGTGGAGCAGTCTCCCGCCGTTCCCGTCCGGCGGCGGCGGTCTGGTCTCCACCGCCGACGACCTGCTCGCCTTCGGCCGGTTGCTCCTCGCGGAGGGCTCGTACGGGGGCGGGCGGCTGCTCTCGCCCCAATCCGTACGGCAGATGACGACCGATCACCTCACCGCGCGGCAACGCGAGGAGTCCACCCTGTTCCTGGAAGGCCAGGGCTGGGGGTTCGGCGGCTCGGTCGACGTGGCCCGCATCGACCCGTGGAACGTTCCGGGCCGGTACGGCTGGATCGGCGGGACCGGGACCGCCGCGCACGTGGTCCCCGCCACCGGCTCGGTCACCGTCCTGCTCACCCAGCGGGAACTGACCGACCCCACCCCGCCCGAGGTGATGCGGGAGTTCTGGACCTACGCCGCCGCCCGGCACTAGCCGGTCAGGGTGTGATCGTGGTTCGCGGCTAGGTCGTCTCTTTCGGATCTTGTCGGCCTTGCCCGCGGTGGCTGGTGCCGTGCAGGGCAAGGCGGAGGGGCGCCCGTGTACTGGACGTACTTGGGCGCTCCGACAACGCGGCCAGGTGCGGTGCCAGGTGCCGCGGGCCCCGGCCAGATCCGAAAGAGACGGCCTAGGCTCACCCGCCTCTGGTGTCGATGCGAGGAGACGGACGAGTTGGCTTCTGTAGTGCTTGTTCACGGCCTGTATCACCGTCCCGAGCACTTCGCGGTGGTGGCGGAAAGATTGCGGACAGACGGAACCGAGGTCGCCGTGCCCGAGCTGCACCGCGGCTCTCTGGCTGCGGACACCGCCGCTGTCCAGGCCCGCGTCGACGCGTTGTCCGAGCCCCCTGTCGTCCTCGGCCACTCCTACGGAGGGTCGGTGATCACAGGGGTCCGCGGAGCGGCACACCTGATCTACCTGGCAGCGTTCGTGCCGGATGCCGGCGAGAGCGCATCCAGTCTGGGCGGCGCATCCGAACAACTCAAGGACGCCGTCGTCGTTGAGCCGGACGGCTCGACCACCCTGCACCCCGGTTTGGCCATCGACACCCTCTACGGCGACTGCCCCGAACCCCTGGCCGTGCAAGCGGTCGGCCTGCTGCGCGCGCAAGCCCCGGGCTGCGGACGCGGAGTCCCCCGGCACCACAGCTGGAAGAAGACCCCCTCCACCTACGTCATCTGCGCACAGGACCGGGCCATCGACCCCAGCCTCCAGCGAACCATGGCCTCGCGCTGCACCGACGTGCGCGAATGGCAGACGGGCCACTCACCGTTCGTGGGGCAGCCCGACCTCATCGTGGAACTCCTGCGAGAACTCCGCCCTACCCGCGCCACGCCCTGGCGGGACCATGAATTCACAACCACGCGTTGATTCCCTACGGGACGCTGCCGCCGAGGCCAGGCGGGCGGTCGCCCTGCCCTGGGCCGTCTCTTCCGGATCTTGCCTGGCCCGCGCCGCCCGGCACCGCACCTCGCCGTGTTGGCGGAGCACCCCAGTACGTCCAGTACAAGGGCGCCCCGCCAACACGCCGATGCACGGCACCGGACGACGCGGGCTTGACCGGCAAGATCCGAAAGAGACGACCTAGCCCCGTCGGCTACGCCCGTCAGCCGCTGCCGCTCGTTCCCGGAGCCGGCGCTTGTCCGGCTTTCCCCGCGCGGTCAGCGGGATCGTCCGCTCCCAGAACACCGCGGTGGGCCGGTGTGCCGGGGCCAGCTCCTTCTCCACCAGGTCACAGGCCTCACGGGCGACCTCCGCGCCGGGCGCACACCCCGTCGCCGGCACCAGGAAGGCGCACACCTCCTCCCCGGTCAGCTCGCTGTGCCGGCCCACCACCACGGCCTGCGCCACGCCCGGATGCCGGGTGAGCGCCGCCTCGACCGGAACGCAGTACACGTTGTCCCCGTCGACCATCACCACGTCCTTGACCCGGTCGTCGAGGTAGAGGTAGCCGTCGGCGCCGAAGTGTCCGAGGTCCCCGGTCCGTAGCCACCCCTCCCGCAGCACCTCGTCCGTCAGCCCGGGCCTGCCCCAGTACCCGGCCATCATCGCCGCCGACCGCACCCACACCTCGCCCGTGCCACCGGGCCCGACCGCCGTGCCCCGCTCGTCCCGGACCTCGACCTCCACCCCCGCGACCGGCCGTCCGACCGACGCCAGCAGCTCGGGCCGCCCGGCCACCGCCGCCTCGTGGTCGGCGGGGGAGAGGCGGCAGATCACCGCCGCCTCGTTCATGCCGTATCCCTGCTGCCACCGGCCGCCCCAGCGGGTCACCGCCTCCCGCAGCCGTTCGGGGTGGACGGGCGCGTCGCCGTACGAGACCGTCTCCAGCCCGGGCACACCCGTGGCCGTCGCCGGGTCGCCCAGCAGCCGGTACACCATTGAGGTCGTCAGGTACGTGGACACCGGCGCCAGCCGCAGGCAGGCGGTCGCGAACTCCCTGGTCCCGAACGGATCGAGGATCTCCACCCGCCCCCCGGCGCGCAACTGCTCCAGGCACCGGCCGCCCGAACGCTGCGCCAGCGAGGTCACCGACAGGTACACCGTGTCCGCCCAGCCCTGCGGGTGTACGGCGTTCCGTGCGGCCATCGCACCGAAGGTGGAGGCCACCCCCTTGGGCTGCCCCGTGGTCCCACCGGTGTACGTCACCCGCGCCACGTCGTCCTCCCGCGCCGCCACGGACACCGGCGTCGGCTCGCGCTGAGCGGCCCGGCGGAGCAGCTCGTCCAGGGTGAGCCGGCGCGCCCCCGTACCGGGCACGGCGACGTCGTGCACCACCAGGTCCGGGCGGCAGTCCCGCAGGATGAAGTCCAGCCCGTACAGGGCCGGTCCGGCGAGCACCTGCGTCAGCCGCGCACCCAGCAGATGGGCGGCGATCCGTACGAGCAGCACCTCCGGCCGGTTGGTGCCCGCCACGCACGCCAGTCCCGCACCGCGCCCGATCCCCGCCTCGGCGAGCACCCCGGCCAGCTGATGGGCGCCGTCCAGGACCTCCTGGAACTCCATGACGAGCGGGCCGGTCCCGAGCGCGGGCCGGCCCGCGTTCCGCTCCAACGCCTCGACCAGTTCCGTGACGTACCGTGCGGCCACCACGCGCCGACCCGCCTCTCCACGCCCTGTTCCACAGCGCCCGCGGCCCTCGGCATCATGAACGGCATGACGACCGAATCCCGTGCTCGTTCCTTCAGCGCCGCGGCCGCGCGCTACGCAGACCATCGCCCGTCGTACCCGTCCGCGCTCTTCGACACGCTGGCGGACCTGGTCGGCTTTCCGCTGGCGGGAGCCCGGGTCGCCGACATCGGGGCGGGTACGGGAATCGCCACCGCCCTGCTGGAGGCGCGCGGGGCCCGGGTGATCGGGGTGGAGCCGGGCGCGGGCATGGCCGCCGAGTTCCGGCGCCGCAACCCCCGGATCCCGCTCGTCCGCGCGGACGGCAACCGGCTGCCGCTGGCCTCCGGGTGCCTGGACCTGCTGACGTACGCACAGTCCTGGCACTGGACCGACCCGGCCCGCTCCGTCCCCGAGGCGCTGCGCGTGCTGCGCCCCGGCGGGGCGCTGGCCGTCTGGCACAACGACCCCGACGTCACCGTCGGCTGGATCGCGGATCAGCAGGCGCGCATCGAGGAGCGGTTCGGCCCGGGCTGGTACATCAACGAGCGCGCCCGCTCGCAGGAGGGGCTGCGCTTCACCGTCCGCCGCCTGACCTGGTCGCGCCGCGTCCCCGTCGACACCCATCTGGCCAAGCTGTCCACGCACTCCCTCTTCCTCGTCGGCCAGGACGGAACGGACGCCTTCCTCGCCGACGAACGCGCCCTCCTCCTGCGCGACTTCCCGGACGGCCGGGTGGAGGAGCACTACGTCGTCGAACTGAACCTGGCCGTACGCGGCCGCGGCCGCGAAGAAGGGGAGGGGCTGATCGGGTGAACCGGAGGAACCTGTCGTCGCCCCGTGCGTTGATCAAGGCGCTCATCCATCACGCACTCGTGCGACATAAGGACCACTGATGCTGAAGAAGATTATGGCCACCGCCGCCGCCACCGCCTCGATCGTCGGTGCGGGCGCTGCCCTCGCCGCCCCGGCCATGGCCATCGGCAACGACCAGGGGGTCACCACCGTCAACGGCAACGGTGCCCAGCAGATCTACGGCAACCAGAAGACCCACGGCGACCTGAGCCCGCAGCTCAGCGTGATCCAGGGCACCCTGAACAAGC
The DNA here is from genome assembly GCF_042871845.1 of Streptomyces sp. NPDC005533. Lineage (NCBI taxonomy): Bacteria > Bacillati > Actinomycetota > Actinomycetes > Kitasatosporales > Streptomycetaceae > Streptomyces > Streptomyces sp. NPDC005533. The sequence continues at coordinate 99,931 of NZ_JBIAJH010000007.1, forward strand.
CCTGCATCGGCCTGCCGGCGAAGGTGAACCTCCAGTCGGTCCTTGCCCTCGTCAACGTCGGTGTCCAGGACATCCCGGTCCTGTCCAACCCGCAGAACCAGCAGTGCACCGAGAACTCCACCCAGGCCAAGGGCGACGAGCCGCTCTCGCACATCCTGGACAACATCCCGGTCCTCTCCGGCAACCTCTCCGCCGGCAGCTGACGCAGTCCCCTTGTACGAGCCGGGGCCTCCGACGCCTGCGCGAGTGCCCACGGGGCCCCGGCTTGTTCCACCCGGATCCGCGGATCCACGCCTCAACCGGCGCGTACCGGCCCGACGGCCGTCGGCGTGGGCACCGAACGCGACCTCGAAGAGCCTCCTGCCCGACCGGGCGGGAGGCTCTTCGGCGTGCGCCGGAGGGGCGGCGTCAAAGCGGCTTCGTCACCCCGACTCCATCCCGTGACTCGGTCCCGAGACTCCGTCAGAAGGGCTTCGTCGGCAGGTACTTGCCGTCCAGGGTGATGACAGCGCGCTCGCCGCCCTCGGGGTCGGCGACCTTCCTGACGTCCAGCCGGAAATTGATCGCGCTGATGATGCCGTCGCCGAACTGCTCGTGGACCAGGGCCTTCAGGGTGGTCCCGTAGACGTGCAGCATCTCGTGGAAGCGGTAGATCGTCGGGTCGGTCGGGACTGCGCCGGTCACCGGGCCGCGGGCCGGGATCGTCTGCAGGAGCAGCGCCGCGTCCCCGTCGAGGCCCAGCAGGTCGGCCACCGCGTGCGCCGCGGGTGCGGGCAGGGGGTGCTGGCCGAGCAGGGCGGCGGTGACGAAGGCGACCGACAGACCGGCGGTGTCGGCGAGCTGCTGCCAGGTGAGGTCCTTACGGGTCTTGGCGTCGACGACGGCGACGGCCAGGGCCTGGCGGGCGGTGGGGTCGAACTGGGCGTGCGGCATGGCGGGACGTCCTAACGGTTCAGAGGTTCAGAGGTTCAGGCGGTTCGTGTGGCGAGCGCGGCCCGGCGGTCGGCGACGGGGCCGACCTCCGCGACGTCGCCGGAGCGGATGTCGTAGACCCATCCGCGCAAGGTGAGGGTTCCCGCGGCCCGGGCGCGGGCGACCGAGGGGTGGGTGGCCAGGTTCGTGAGCTGGGCGCGTACGTTCTCCCGGACCAGGGCGGACACCCGGTCCGGCCCCGCGCCCGCCGTCCGGGCCACCGAGGCGTCCGCGTGCCGCAGCCAGCCGGCGACGGAGGGGGCCGCGGCCAGGTCGGTGCCCTCGGCCAGGGCGGTCATCGCCCCGCAGCCGGAGTGCCCGCACACGACGATGCCGGTGACACCGAGGACGGCGACGGCGTACTCGATGCTGGCCGTGACCCCGTCCGGGCCCGGTGCGTACGCGGGGACGAGGTTCCCGGCGGTGCGGACGACGAACAGCTCGCCGGGCTCGCTCTGGGTGATCAGCTCCGGCACCACGCGGGCGTCGGAACAGCCGATGAAGAGGCTCGTCGGCCGGTGCGTACCGGCCAGCCGGGCGAAGAGCTCGGCCTTCGCCGGGAACACCTCGCGGCGGAAGCGTGCGACGCCGTCCGAAAGGTCCTGCACGGTCACTCCCCTCGATGGGACGTGCCCCGAGGGGCTTGACGTGTTCCACCATGCATGAGCTGCATTTATTGTGTCCAAGACGCAAAAGGCATGCCTGCCATCGATGGCATCTATAGTTGGCCGCATGGCTCTGGAACTGCGACACTTGCGCTATCTGATCGCCGTCGCCGAACACGGCAGCTTCACCCGCGCCGCCGAGGAACTGCGGATCTCCCAGCCCACCCTGTCCCAGCAGGTGAAACAACTCGAACGGACCGTGGGCGCCCAGCTGTTGGACCGCACCGGACGCACCGTCCGGCTCACCGACGCCGGCGCGACGTACGTCCACCACGCGCGCTCCGCCCTGCGGGAACTCGCCGCCGCCGAGCGGGCCGTCCTGGACCTCGCCGACCTCTCCCGCGGCCACCTGCGCCTCGCCCTGACCCCCACCTTCACCGCGTACCTCGTGGGTCCGCTCGTCGCCGCACTCCACACGGCCCACCCCGGCATCACCCTGGAGGTCCGGGAGATGGCCCAGGACCGGATCGAAGCCGGCCTGCTCGCCGACGACCACGACCTCGGCCTCGCCTTCCGGGGGCCGCACCTGCCGGGTCTCACGGCGACCCCGCTGTTCACGGAGGCCCTGGCCCTGGTCACCGCCGACCATGCGGATCCGGGACCGCTGTCCGTACGCGACCTGGCGGCGCGCCGACTGGCGCTGCTCAGCGGGGACTTCGCGACCCGTGGGCACGTCGACGGCTACCTCGCCGCCCACGGCGTCCGGCCGCCCATCGAGGTCGAGGCGAACTCCGTCCAGGCCCTCACGGAGATCGTCCGGCGCACCTCGCTGGCCACCGTCCTGCCCGCCGCGGTGACCGACGACCACCCCTACCTGCGTCCCGTACCGCTGGACCCCGCCCTCCCGACCCGCACGGTCACCCTGCTGCGCCGCGAGAGCGCCTACGAGAGCGCCGCCTCCCGCGCCTTCGCCGAGCTCCTCGCCCGCCTGGTCCGCACCCGGGGCTACCTCCCCGCCGAGACCTCCTAGCCGGGCGGGAAGGCGGTCCGCCTCCCCGCGGCGCCCGGGAGCGCGGAGCGGGGAGGCGGAAGGGAGGGGGAGCGGGCGGGATCAGGTGCGGCTGCACTCCCTCCAGGCCAGGTGGTAGATGGTGTTGATGCTGCCGTCCGTGGAGTCCATGGTCATGTAGCTGGTGGCCGACGGGGCCGAGGTGCCTCTGTTGACCCGAAGCTCGGTGTTGATGTTGAAGTTGCGCTGCACGCCGCACGGCGCCCACACCAGCTGGGCCCAGTCGGTCACGTCGGTGGCCTGCCAGTTGTCCTCGCGCGGGCCGTTGAAGTTGTGCGTGCGGGCGGCCGTGTCCGGGGAGCCCTGGAAGTAGTACGAGGCCTTCTCGGTGGCCTGCGCGCCCGGCGCCAGGGAGGCGTAGCCGCGGTAGTCGGCACTGGCGATCGCGTAGGTGAAGCCGTGGGGGACGTGCACGATCAGGCTGAGCTGGCAGTTCTTGCGCGCCGCGGTGGGCGGTGCGCCGCCGCCGACCTGGGCCAGGTACTGGCTGTAGGTCACGGTGAACGCGGTGTTGTCCTGGGACACGGCGACTTCCGCGGTGTCCTTGGGACACCCGGATCCGTTGACGGTCGCGACCTCGATCACGATCCGGTCGGGCGGCGGGTCCGTGATCGTCGAGGGGGTGGGGTGCATGGGGAGGGTGGCGGTGAGCAGGGCGCCGATCGCGCCGCTCACGAGGAATCCACCGGACATGGTTCTCCGATCCACTGCTTCGGTACCGGGCGGCGCGCAGGCGGGGGTGCCCGTGCGCCGGAGGGTGGGGGGTGCGGCCGGCCAGAGCGGGGCCGGGTCGTCACAGACCGGTGTGCAGGGTGGAACGGGGCAGGCCCAGGAAGGGGAATCTGGACATGTCCCTGACAATTCCCGGTGGATGAAGACCGGGTGCCCGAATCGTAGGAACCCCGGGCGGCCCGGACCAGGGCGATGTCCGGCCAATCGCACGCCCCGGCCCGGACCGGCCGGATCCCGACGACCGGCCGCAGACCGAAGAACGGAATCAGGCCGCGGTGTCCGGACGGGCGAGGCGCTCGACGCGGGCCAGGAACTCGGTGGGATGGAACGGCTTCGCCAGGCAGTCGCTCACCCCGGCCTCCAGCGCGCGGACCGTGCACTCCGGGTCGGCGGGCGGGAGCGCGAGGATCGGCACGCGCCCGTGGTCGGGGTGGCGGCGGATCTCCTCGAACAGCGCCACCTCGTCCAGCCCCGGGCCGGTGCGCTCGCAGATCACCAGGGCGATCGGGCCGGCGCTGCCCAGCAGGGCGACCGTGTCCACCCCGCTCCCGCCGTCGACCACGGCGAAGCCGCGGCCCACCAGGAGACGCTCCAGCAGGGTCCGGAGGGTGCGGTCCTTCGCCACCAGGAGGATCCTGCTCGGGGAATCGCCGCTCATGGTGTTGCCTCTTCGTTCGCGTGGTGGGTCCTGGAGAGCGTACGAGGTGGGGCGTGTGACCGCCCGCTCCGGGGCACCTGATCCGGTAGCTTCGAGCCATGACCAATGAGCCGCAGAGCTTCCGGATCCTGCTGGTGCCCGAACACATCGAGAACCTGCGCGGCGGCTCGGCCGCGGACAGGGCCCTGCGCGCGGCCACGGTCGAGGCCACCGGGGAGACCGGCGCCTCCGGCTACCCCCACTACCGCGGTGAGGGCATGGAGGCCGACATCGACCCGAGTACCCGCTCGATCGAGGCGCTGCTGGTCGACGGCGCGGAGCTGGACCTCGGCCTGACCGCCATGATCGCCCCCGAGGGGGACGGGGGCGGCGCCTCCCGGTGACCGCGGGCCGCCGGCCCGGTCGCCCCGCAGACCTCCCCTAGCAGCTGGAGCCGCAGGGAGGAAGAGGGCGAATCCGTCCGGCTGCCCAGGTCGTCTCGATGTTGGCCGGGAGCGGGCCAGCGCCGCGGGACCCCGCGGCGTAGCGTTTTTCCCTTCGGGAAGAACGCCGGAGCCGCACCGAGGAGACCGAGATGACCAAGTCCGTTCCCCAGAGGATGAGTTCACGCGCGGCCGTGCAGGAGGTCTTGGACCGGGCCGTGCGCGAGAGCGGCCTTCCCGGGATGGTCGCCGAGGTCCAGGACCGTGCGGGAGGCTGGTTCGCCGCGGCGGGGGTGGCGGACAAGGCGTCCGGGCGTGCGCGACTGCCGCACGAGCAGTTCCGCATCGGCAGCACCACCAAGACGTTCACGGCCACCCTCCTCCTCCAGCTGGCGGCCGAACACACGCTCGGCCTGGACGACACCGTCGAGCAGTGGCTGCCGGGCCTGGTCCGCGGCAACGGCAACGACGGCGGCGCGATCACCCTGCGCCGGCTGCTCGGCATGACCAGCGGACTCTTCAACTACGCCCAGGACGAATCGCTGACGTCCCGGCACTACGGCCCGGCCTTCCTGGAGCACCGCTACGACCGGTTCCGCCCCGAGCAGCTGGTGGAGGTCGCGATGTCCCACGCCCCCGACTTCGCACCGGGCGAGGGCTGGGCGTACAGCAACACCGGCTACGTCCTGTGCGGCCTGGTCATCGAGAAGGCCACCGGCCGGAGCTACGCCGAGGAGCTCGACGAGCGCATCGTCCGCCCGCTCGGACTGACCGGCACCTACCTGCCGGGCGCCGGCCAGCACGAGCTGCGCGGACCGCACACCCGTCTCTACAGCAAGAATTACGTGCCCGCCCCCGATGCCCGGATCCACGACGTGACCGAGATCGACGCCAGCTTCGCCTGGACGGCCGGCGGCATGGTCTCCACCGTCGGTGACCTGAACCGGTTCTTCGGCGCGCTGCTGGCCGGCCGGTTGCTGCCGCCCGCCCAGCAGGGGGAGATGTTCACCGTGTTGCCCACCCCCGAGGGCAAGTGGATCCCCGGCACCTCCTACGGCCTCGGCGTGGCATCGGTGGACCTGTCCTCCGGCGCGACGGTCTGGGGCATGGGAGGCGCCTTCACCGGATCGTTCTGCTACACCTTCGGCACCCGCGACGGCGGGCACCTGGTCTCCCAGAGCCTCAACGGCGACTGGAGCGACCCGATCGGCCTCTTCACCGAGGTGCTCGAAGCCGAGTTCGCGCAGACCGGCTCCGCCTGACGCAGCCGCGCCGGCACGCGTCCGGCCCGGCCCCCGCCGTACGGGGGCCGGGCCGGACATCGGAGGGCCGGGTGGGCGTCAGCTCACCTGGAGGGCGACGTCGTCCACGACGAAGGAGGTCTGGAGGGACTGGTCCTCCACGCCGTTGAACTTCAGGGTGACCGTCTGGCCCGCGAAGGCGGAGAGGTCGTAGGACTTCTCGGCGTAGCCGGAGTTGGCGTCGAGGTTGGAGAAGGACGCCAGCGTCTGGCCGGCGACCGAGACGGTGAAGCGGTCGTAGACGACGTTCTCGTTCTCGTCCGTGTCGATGTGGAGGAAGAACGACAGCCGGTACGAGGCGCAGCCCGACGGGATGGCCACCGACTGCGCGGCGCTGTCGGTGTGGGTGGACCCGTACCCGTTCAGCCACGCCTTGTAGCTGCCGCCGTGCGGGGCCTGCCCGGACTGGTTGGTGATGACGCCCGCGGTCGCGCTCCACGGGCTCGCGCCGTTCTCGAAGCCGCCGTTGACCACCAGCTGGCGCGGTGTGCAGCTGCCGCCGCCGGTGACGGTCAGCGTGTAGGTGGTGGTGTGGCTGACGGTGCCGGAGCCGGTGACCGTCAGGGTGTAGGTGCCGGGCACGGTGCTCGCGCCGACCTGGACGGACAGCGTGGAGGAGCTGCCGGACTGCACGGACGCGGGGCTCAGCGTGGCGCTCACGCCGGCCGGCGCGCCGGTGACGGACAGGGCGACGGTCTGGGCGGCGCCGCTCACGGTGGCGGTGTTCACCGTGGCGGTGGTGGAACCGCCGGGGGCCGCGCTGCCCGCGGACGGGCTGACGCCGACGGAGAAGTCCTGCGCGGGCGTCTCACCGCCGACGGCCTGCTTCCACACGGCGTAGGCGACGCCGTCGGCGCTGCGGTCCAGCACCGTGGCGCTGATGTTGTTCGTGGTGTCGCAGGAGCTGTGGTAGCAGGCGTCGTAGGCGGCGTTGGCCGTGCCGCCCCACTTCGCGGCCTGCGCCGAGGTCTTGCGGGCGCTGGCCCCGGCCGCGTAGCCGGAGGTGGGGATGCCGCCCTGCTGGAAGGAGTAGTCGTCGCTGCGGCCCTGGCCCTCGACGTTCTCCTCGGGTGCCAGGTTCAGCGAGGTCCAGTACGCCTTGAGCGGGGCCGCGGTGGCGGAGTTGACGTTGTTGATGAAGTAGCCGCCGTTGGTGGAGCCGACCATGTCGAAGTTGTAGTAGCCCTTGATGGCCGCGCGCTGGGTGCTGCTCAGCTGGTTGACGTAGAACTCGGAGCCGTTGAGGCCCTGCTCCTCGTCGGTCCACCAGGCGAAGCGGACGTGCTTGGTCATCGTGGGGTTCTTCTGGGCGAGGACGAGGGCGTTCTCCAGCAGGGTCGCGGAGCCCGAGCCGTTGTCGTTGATGCCGGGGCCGGCCGAGACGCTGTCGAGGTGGGCGCCGAACATGACGGTCTGGTCGGCGGGGCCGCCGGGCCAGTCGGCGATCAGGTTGTTCGACGGGTAGGTGCAGGAGGTGCAGTTCTGCTCGGTGACGGTGTAACCGGCGGCCTGCAGCTTGCCCTTCACGTAGGCGAGGGACTGGGTGTAGCCGGCGCTGCCGGCCCGGCGGTTGCCGCCGTTCTGGGACGCGATGGTGCCGAACTGGGCCAGGTGCGCCTGCACGTTGGCGACGCTGATGTCCGGCGGGTCGTTGCCGGGCTGGGTCCCGCCGACGTTCAGCGCGTAGTCGACCGTGTGGGAGAGGGCGGCGCCCTGTCCCTTGACGACGACGGTGGACGCGCCGGGCGCGGCGTTGGCGGTGGCGGTCAGGGTCAGTACGGAGGACTGGCCGGACTGCACGGTGGCGGGGTTGAAGGAGGCGCTCACCCCGGCCGGCAGGCCGCTCGCGGTCAGCGTCACCGACTGGGCGGTGCCGGTGGTGACGGTGGTGCCGACGGTCGTGGTGACCGTACCGCCCTGCTGGACGGTGCCCGAGGAGGGGTTCAGCGCCATCGAGAAGTCGTTGTTCTGGCCGCTCGGGGTGCAGGTCGGGTCCGCGGACTGGGCCGGCACGCTGATCGCGTCCCAGGCGCTCTTGGTCTTGTTGAAGAGCTCACAGGTGGCGTCGAGGGATTTGGCGGAGCTCAGCGTCGCCGTACGGTACTTCTTGTACGACATGCTGCTGGTCTTGAGCAGCATGCCGCCGTAGAAGATCTTGCCGGCGTTCTGGACGCCGACTCCGGTGACCGTGGACTGGTTGCAGGTCGGGCTGTTGGGCTTGCCGCCGCCCGGGCTGCTGCCCTCGGCCAGCAGGTAGAACCAGTGGTTCAGCGGCCCCGCCGCCGCGTGCACCTCGGTGCCGGGTATCGCGGAGCTGTAGCAGGCCGGGTCGTTGTTGACGGCCGGCGGGTTGTACATGTTGCGGATCGGGCCCCGGCCCTGGAGGTTGATGACCTCGCCGACCGTGTAGTCGGGGGTGTCGTAGGGGGCCGGCTGGTTGATGTACGCCTCGGTCAGCGCGCCGAAGATGTCTCCGGTGCCCTCGCCGAGCCCGGCCTCCTGGCCGCTGGTGCCGCCGGGGGTGTTGGAGTCGATGGCGTGCCCGTACTCGTGGGCGACGACGTCCACGCCGGCGATCCACTCGTTGGCGCTGTTGTGCCCGATGGTGACCGAGCTGCCGTCCCAGTAGGCGTTGAGATCGCCCAGCCCGACCTTGCCCGGGAAGCTGCGGCCGTTGCCGCTGATGCCGTTGCGGCCGAGCCACTGGGAGAGCATGTCCCACTGCTTCTGCGCCGCGAACATCAGGTCGACGCAGCCGGTCTCCTTGCTCGTGGGGTTGCCGGTGCCCCAGGAGTCGGAGGACTTCGTGAAGACCGAGCCGTTGCTGTAGTCCGCGCAGCTCAGACCGGTCCGGACCGGGTCGCGCAGCGTGTACGTGGAACCGGAGTTGGTGGTGTCGATGGAGACCGGGCCGGGCCCGTTCCACTTGCTGTTCCCGGTGCCGGCCACCACGTCGTCGTAGCTGTCGACGAAGGCGCCGGTCCGCGCGTCCACGAACACGTGCAACCGGCTCGGCGCCGTCTTGGTACGGCCGCTCAGCACGGTTTCCCAGGCCAGCACCGGCTTGTCGTCCTTGAGCCGGACGACGAGCCGGCTGCTCTCGACCTTGTCGACCGAGGCCAGCCTCGACCGCGAGGTGGCCTCGGCGTCCTTCGCGGAGACCGACGCGCGGGTGGCCACGTCGATCCGTACGGAGGAGGCGGACTGGAGGGCGCGCACTTTGCCGGCGCCGTCCGCGAGTACGACCGCGTCGCCGCCGACGACAGGCAGGCCGCGGTAGCTGCGCTCGTACGAGACGGAGTAGAGGTCCTTCACCCAGGGGGTGACGAGACGCCGTTCGTACCGTTCCTGCGCGGAGTTGACCAGGGAGTCGAGGCCGCTGTCGACGGCCTGGTCGGCCGCCGCGACCGCGCGGGCGGCCGGTGTGTCCTTCGGGGAGGGTGCGGGTTGCGCGTGCTGCGCCGCCGATGCCGTTCCGGCCAGGGTGCCGGCGAGTCCTGCGGTCAGCGCCATCGCTGCCACGGCCGCCGTCCATCTTCTGGGCTGCAACGTCCACTCCGATCGTGGGGGGTCGGGGATGAGTGTTCGTTCGCGGCCGAGTATGAGCGTGGACATGACGAGAATGGGACATCCCGGCCGGCATAAGGCCCGCGTTATGGTGCCGGGACGGCCGGCTGCGTACGCTGCCCGGATGCAGCTGGAGTTGAGGCATCTGCAAGCCGTCTGCCGGATAGCGGAGGCGGGCAGCCTGGGGGGCGCGGCGCGGCGGCTCGGTGTTTCCCAGCCGGCACTCTCCGCGCAGCTGCGGCGCATCGAACAGGTCACGGGCGGCGAGCTGTTCGTGCGCGGCCGGGGCGGGGTGGAACCCACCGCGCTGGGGCAGTTCGTCCTGGCCAGGGCGCGGCGCGTGCTCAGCGAGATGGACGCCCTGGGAGCGGACGCGCGCGCCCTGTCCTGCGGCGGCCCGCTGCGCCTGGGCTGCATCCTGCTCGTGCTGCTCGACGGCCTGCTCGCCCAGACCGACCTGTCCATGTCCGGCCGGGAGATCGCCGTGGACCTGGAGGATTCGGTGACCGCGCTGGCCCGGATGCTCGGCGCCGGACGCTACGACGCCATCGTCTACGGAGAGGTCAACGACCACGAGGTCCCGCTGCCGGAGGGCACCCTGGCCAGGACGCTGATCCCGAAGGAGCCCTTCTGCATCCGACTGTCGGCGAAGCACCCCCTGGCGGGCCTCGACCGCATCGACCTGGCGGACCTCGCCGACGAGCCGTGGCTGACCCTGGTCGAGGACGACGACGGCGGCCCCGAGGCCCTCGTGGCCGCCTGTGCGAAGGCCGGATTCAGCCCGTCACTGCGCTACCGGATCACCGACCGCAAGATGCAGCACGACCTGATCGCCGCGGGCCGCGCGGTCTCGCTCTGCCAGCCGACGGCGCCGCCGGGGGAGGGTACGGTGATGCGCCCGCTCGCCGGTACTCCCATCACCGGCCGCATCCGGATGGCCTGGAACCGCTCGGCGCTCTCGGCCGGGCAGGCGGAACTGCTGTACCGGGCCGCGGGCCGCGCCTATCTGGCCAATGTGGACAACAATCCCTTCCACAAGGAGTGGTGGGACGCCCACCCGGAAGTGCACCCGGCCGTCGACTGACCGGGGCGGGACACCGGGAGCCGGCCGGGCCGATCAGCCCCGGCGGTGGGCGGTCAGCAGGAGGTACTCCCACTCCATGACCCCGTCCACGGTGTGCTCCGCGGCGAGGGCGTCGAGCGCGGCGTCCAGGGCGGCCACCCGGTCCGGATCGCCGGCGACGGCGCGGTAGACGGCGATCGTCGGCCCGTAACAGGCCTTGAAGAACTCCCGGAAGCCCGAGGGCTGCCCGAAGCGGTCCACGCGGACCGTCTCGCGACGGGCGTCGACGTCGGTCACCGCGTCGCCCAGCAGCTCGTGGACGTGTTCCTCGTCCCCCCACAGGAGCGGCGGCTGGGCGCCGGGCGGCGGCGGGGGAGCGAAGGGCTTCATGGCGGCGAACATCCGGCCCACGAAACCCTCCGGGGTCCAGTTGGCCAGCCCGATCGTGCCGCCCGAGCGGCAGACGCGCAGCATCTCCTCGGCGGCGGGCCGGTGGTGCGGGGCGAACATGACGCCGACGCACGACATCACGATGTCGAACTCCCCGTCCGCGAAGGGCAGCGCCTCGGCGTCCGCCTCCCGCCACTCCAGCCGGGCACCGCGTACGGCGGCCAGGTGCCGCCCGATCTCCAACAGCTCGGGGGTGAGGTCGGAGGCCACCACGTCGGCCCCGGCCAGGGCCGCCGGGATGGCCGCGTTGCCGGAGCCCGCCGCGACGTCGAGCACCCGGTCTCCCTGCCGGACGCCGCACTCGCGCACGAGCCGGGCACCGAGGTCGGGGATGACGTGGGAGACCACCGACGGGTAGTCGCCCTGCGCCCACATCGCGCGGTGCCGGGCCTTCAGGGTGCGGTCCGCCTGCGCCGCTTCGCTCGCCTCGGTCATGACAGCCGTCCTCCAGGGCTCGCAGCAGCCCCCGCTTCGAGGATAGGCACCTGCCGCGGGGCCGGCCCGTCGACCGCCGCGGGGCGGATCGGGGGTGGCCGAGGCGCGGGTCAGGGGTGGGGCAGGCCGCCGGTGAGACGGCTCCACAGGGTGGAGCGGGTGGCGCCGAAGCCGCTCTCGTGCACCCAGACGTGGGTGCAGCCCGGGCACTGGAGGTGGAGCAGGCTGCCCGTGTTGGAGAGCAGGTAGCGCCAGTGCGCGGAGCAGGCGCCGCGCTTCCCGCACGGTTCGCACCCACGGGTGTCGTCGCAGTTCGGGCAGGCCACCCACGCCCGGCGGCCGATGTCGGCCTGCGGGTCAAGCGGCAGCACGGCCGTGTCCTCGATCGGGGAGCACGCCGGCCGCGACCAGGTCGTCGTACACGCGCTGCTGCTCCGCGTCGAGTCCCGAGTACAGCAGGTCGTACGCCGCCTCCTCGCCGCGCAGCACCTCGATCGGGTCCCAGTCGGGGCCGAGGGCCTCCATCACCTGGGCCCGCCGGAGGACCTCCTGCGAGGTGAGGTCGACGGTGAAGCCGACGAGCTCGGGCTCGGCGGACGCGTGGTCCGGACCGGTGGGGGGAGTGGGGCGCTGCGGGCTCATCACTCGAACTTAGGTAACCCTTCCTTGATCGGTCAAGGGTGGGTGTGCGGAGTCACAGCACGGCCCGCAGTCATGGTGGAACCCGCAGTCACGGCAGCGCCCGGGGGCCGGCCCGTGCCGGCGGTGGGCGGGGCGTACGTAGACGCGCAGGAGCTGGGCGGTGCTGCGCGGGTCCGCAGGAGTGGACCGCGTGCGTGCCCACCACCCGGACGTCCTGCGGCCCGGCGTTCCGCACCCCACAGGCCCCCACGCGCACTTCCTGATGCTGTCCCAGTTCCTCCATGGCTCCGCACCGTACCGGAAAATCAGCGTATTGGAAATGAAAACGCTTTCCGATAACGTCTGCCGGGTTCGGTGGGGGCGCCTCCTGCCGGGTGCACCGTGCCACCGCGCGCCCCCGTGCTGTCATGCCCGTCTGAGAGGAACTCCCGTGGGACATCTGCTGGTCGTCGAAAGCTGGGTCGGATCGATGAGCACACTCCTGCCCCGGGCGATCGGTGCAGGCGGACACACGTTCAGCTTCCTGACCCGGGACCTGCACCACTACCTGCGCGCCGCGCCGACCGACGGGCCGCACCCCCTGCTCGGGGCGCGCGACATCGTCACCGCCGAAACCAACGACACGGAGACCCTGCTCCCCCTCGTCGGACGGCTGCACGAGGTCCTCGCCTTCGACGGGGTGGTGTCCTCCTGCGACTACTACCTGCCCGCCGTCGCGCGGACCGCCGCACACCTCGGCCTGCCGGGCCCCACGCCCGAAGCGGTCGAGAACGCCTGCCGCAAGGACCGCACCCGCCGGGTCCTGGCCGCGGCCGGGGTCGCCGGCCCGCGTTTCGCCGTCCGCCCGGACACCGCCGGGGCCCTCGAAGCCGCCCGCGACATCGGCCACCCGCTGGTCGTCAAGCCCGTCGACCTGTGCGCCGGAATGCTGGTCCGCAGGGTGAACGACGAGCGCGAACTGGAACGGGCCTGCCGGGCGCTCACCGAATTCCCCGTCAACGCCCGCGGCCAGCGCCGCGCCCCCGCACTCCTCCTCGAAGAACTCCTCACCGGCCCCGAGATCAGCGTCGAGACCGTCTCGCACGGCGGCGCCACCCACATCGTCGGCATCACCGACAAGAGCGTCGGCGGCGCGCCCGCCTTCGTCGAGACCGGCCACATGTTCCCGGCCGGCCTCGCCCCGGACCTGGCGGAGGAGGCCGCCGAAAGCGCCGTACGGGCCGTGGGGGCACTCGGCCTGGACCACGTCGTCTGCCACACGGAACTCAAACTGACCCCCGCCGGCCCGCGCCTGATCGAGGTCAACCCCCGCCCGGCCGGCAACCGCATCACCGAACTCGTCCGCCACGTCACGGGCGTCGACCTGGCGGCCGCCTGCGTGGACGTCGCGCTCGGCCGCGCACCCGACCTCGCCGTCCGCCCCACCGGGGTGCGCAGCGCCGCCATCGCCTTCCTGCTGCCCGACGGCGCCGGCACCCTCACCGGAATCGACGGCGCCGATGAGGTACGCGCCCGGCCCGGGGTACTGGAGCTCACCCTGGCCGAACCGGGCCGCTCCGTACTGCCCGCCACCAGCAACAACGAGTACCTCGGCCACGTCATGACCGCCGACACCGAAGGCGGCGGAGCCCGGGCGGCCGCCGAGCACCTGCTGACCGGACTGCGCCCGACCTACGCCCGTCCCGAACTGCCCGCGGCGGTGACCGCATGACCGCCGCCGTCTCCCCTCCCGCCCCTCCTGACCTTCCTGCTGCTCCCGTCCCTCGCGTCCCTCGCGAGTCCGCCGTACGTACCGTCGACGATCTCCTCGCGCACGTGCGCGCCGGGGCCCACGGCCCCGACCCCGCCGGAGAGCGCGTCGCGCTCGCCTTCACCACCACCCAGGCCGTGCGCCACGATGGCCGCTCCGGCGGCTACCGCAACGAGGTGCTCAGCCTCCGGCTGGCCGAGGCCGTCGGCTCCTGCGCCGTGGAGCCCGGAGCCCTGCCCCCGTCCGCGCTCGAAGACTGCGCCGGCGCCACCCTCGCCGACCTGCTCGACCACCCGCTGCCCCCCGTACGGATCGCCGCCCTCGACGCCTACCTGATGCACGTGCGCCCGCACACCCCGGCCAACGGCGCCCGCCCGTACCCGATCCCGGCCGGCAGCTCACTGCACCGCTCCCGGGCCCGCGCCCGGGCCGTCGTCGACCTGCTCCCCGCGAGCGGCCCGGAGCGGGTCCTGGTCGTCGGCGTCGTCAACTCCCTGCTGGAGCGGCTGCGCGAGCGCGGCACCGCGTACGCGCCCTGCGACCTCAAGGGCGGCACCACCGAATGGGGCGAGCCGGTCCTGACCGACGCCCTCGCCGAACTGCAGCACTGCGACGCCGTCCTCGCCTCCGGCATGACCCTCGGCAACGGCACCTTCCAGCCGCTGCTCGACCACGCCGCCGCCACCGGTAAACCCCTCGTCATGTTCGCCCAGACCGGCAGCGCCGTCCTGCCCCACTTCCTGGGCGCCGGGGTGAGCGGCGTCTCGGCCGAGCCCTACCCCTTCTTCTGGCTCGACGGCGGCCCCGGCGTCGTCCACCGCTACGGCGGCCCCCGCCTCGTCCACCGCCACGGGGGAGCCCGGTGACCGTCGCACCGATCCTGACCCGCCCGCCGGCCCACACCGCCAACCCCGATCTCCTGCCCCTGCTCGGCGCCACTCCGCTCGCCCGGATCCGCACCGACCTCCCGCACCGCCACCCCGGCTTCTGGGCCAAGCTCGAATGCCTCGGCGCCGGCGGGATGAAGGCCCGCGCCGCCGTCTCCATGCTGACCGGCGCCCGCGACCGTGGCGAACTGCTGCCCGGCGCGCCCGTCGTGGAATCCACCTCGGGCACCCTCGGCATCGGACTCGCCTTCGCCGGCCAGGCCCTCGGCCACCCCGTCGTCCTCGTCGGCGACACCGAACTCGAACCGTCCATGCGGCAGTTGCTGCGCACCTACGGAGCCCAGCTCGAACTCGTCGACCGCCCGGCACCGGAAGGCGGCTGGCAGGCCGCCCGGATCGCCCGGCTGCGCGAGGTGCTGCGCCGGATGCCCGGCGCCTACTGGCCCGACCAGTACAACAACCCCGACAGCGCCGCCGGCTACCGCACCCTCGCCGCCGAGCTGACCGCCCAACTCGACCACCTCGACGTCCTGGTGTGCAGCGTCGGCACCGGCGGTCACAGCGCCGGCCTGGCCGGCCCGCTGCGCCGACGCTGGCCCCGGCTGAAGGTCGTCGGCGTCGACTCCGTCGGCTCGGCGATCTTCGGACAGCCCGCCCGCGCCCGGCTGATGCGCGGGCTCGGCAGCAGCATCCACCCGGCCAACGTGGCCTACGAGGCCTTCGACGAGGTGCACTGGGTGGGACCCGCCGAGGCGGTCGACGCCTGCCGCCGGCTCGCCCGCTCCGCCTTCGTCAGCGGCGGCTGGAGCACCGGAGCCGTCGCCCTCGTCGCCGCCTGGGCGGCCCGTACCCAGCCGGGCGCGGTCGTCGCGACCGTCTTCCCGGACGGCCCGCACCGCTACCTCGGCACCGTCTACGACGACGACTTCTGCCATGCCCACGGCCTGGACACCCACGCCCTCGCCGTCCGCCCCCTGGAGATCCCGCACCCCCGCGCCGCCGAGGCGGTCGGCTGGGCCCGCTGCGCGACCGTACTCGCACCGACGCGCGGAGGCGCCGCGTGAAGCTCACCCGGCACACCGCCGACCTCCACCTCGCGGAGCCCCTGCGCATCTCCCGCTCGGTGATGACCCGCCGCGACGCCGTGTGGACATCCGTCGAACACGACGGACTGCGCGGCTGGGGCGAGGCCGTCAGCAGCGAATACCTCGGCCTGCCCACCGCCCGGATCCACCGGCACCTGGAGTCGGTGCGCGCCGCCACCGAACGCTTCCCCGACCCGGAGACCGCCTGGGCGGAGACCGGCGCCGGACACCCGGCCTGGCAGGGCCTGCCGCCCGGGGTCCTGGCCGCGCTCGAAGCCGCCGTACTGGACCTCCTCGGCAAGCGGGCCGGCAAGCCCGCCCACCGCCTGCTCGGCGCGCCCGCGGCCCCCGCCGCCGCGACCTCCCGGACGATCGGCATCACCGCGCCCGGGGCGGCCGCCGCACAGGCGGCCCGCCTCGCCACCAGCGGCTTCACCGCCCTCAAGGTCAAGGCCGGCGCCCCCGACCCGGCCGAGGACCTCGCCCGCGTGGCCGCCGTACGCACCGCGGCCCCCGGCGCGAGCCTGCTGCTCGACCCCAACGGGGCGTGGACCGAACGCCAGGCCCTCGACCTGCTCCCGTGCTTCGCCGCACTCGGTGTCACCGCCGTGGAACAGCCGATCGCGCCCGGCCGCCCCGACGCGCTCGCCCGCGTGGCCCGGGAATCCCCGGTCCCGGTCATCGCCGACGAGGACGCCGTCTCCTACGAGGACGTCCTCGCACTGGCCGGACGGGTCCACGGGGTCAACGTCAAACTCGCCAAGTGCGGCGGGGTCCGGGCTGCCCTGCGCATCCACGAGGCGCTGCGCGGCACCGGCACCGAGCTGATGCTCGGCTGCCTCACCGCCAGCTCCCTCGGCATCGCGCCCGCCGTCCACCTCGCCGACCGGGCCCGCTGGGTCGACCTCGACGGCCACCTGCTGCTCGCCGAGGACCCGTGGACCGGCATCGGCGGAGGCGACGGCACCGTCCGCGCCGCGGACCGGCCCGGCCTCGGCGTCAGACGCTCCGACGGGGCGAGCGGCCGCTGAGAACGCTCGCCACGGTCCTCGGCTTCCCACCGCCTGATCGCACGCCCGCGGGTGCTCGTCCGCGACGAGATCACCTCCGGCCGCGACCCCGTCACCCGCGCGGCCGTCCTCGACCTGCTCGTCGGGCTGCGCGAACACCAGGACCTCGCCCTGGTGTTCCTCACCTACGACCTCGCGGCCGCGGCCGCGCCGGCCGACCGTGCCGCCGGGCTGGAGGCGGGACGCCTCGCGCGGACGGGCGCTCCGGCAGGCGCCGCCGGACCTGGTCGCGGTGGCTGACGGCCCGGTGCTGCTAAGGCCGGGCGCGCGGGTCGGAGGGGCGGCGGGGCACGGGGCCGCCGAAGTCGCGGGCGAACCCCTCACGGAAACCGGGTCGGTCGAGCGCCTGCTCGAAGGCGAGCGCGGCGCGGGCGAGCGCGGCCGCGTTCTCCTGGGTGGCGGTGAGTTCGGCGAGGTACGCCCGCAGGCTCAGTCCGCGGTCCGCGGCGAGCGCGGCGAGCCGGTCGTGCACATCGGTGTCGACCTCGACTGTGGTGGTGTCGGCCATGCACCGAGTATGCGCGCCCGCGGACCGGGCGGGGGGCCGTTCGCCGCAGGGCACGGGGACCGGGGGGTTGACGGCGCCTCAGCCGGCCCAGCGGCCGGTGAGGAAGGTGAGGGCGACGGTGACGCCCAGCGGGCCGACGACGTACAGGTAGGCGGACTGCACCCGGGGGCGGCGCAGGCTCCAGGCGGCCAGGGCGGTCCACAGCGGCCACCACAGCAGGGTGGAACGGGGGATCGAGGTGTACCAGTAGGAGGTGCCCAGGGCCCACAGGGTGAGGGCCATGTAGAGCGCCTCCGGCCAGCGGCGGCCCCGTACCAGCACGGCGATCAGGGCGACACCGACCAGCATGGCCAGCAGCTCGGCCTGCGCCATCAGCGCGTACCCGGTGGGCTGGGTGTGGTGGAAGGCGACCTCCCAGGTGTTGCCCCAGGCTTCCCACGGGGCGTGGAAGTCCCGGTACCAGCCGCGTTCCTGGGCGTGCTTCCAGGCCATCCAGTCCCCGGTCCGCGTCTGGAGGTACCAGGAGTACAGGGCGGGTGCGAGGGCGGGCAGGAACAGCCAGGGCGCCGCGCGCCAGGCGGAACGGCCGCGCGCGGTCAGGACGAAGTGGAGGACGAGCGCGGCCACGAGGAACAGCCCCGTGACGCGCACCGAACAGGTCAGGCAGGCCAGGGCCGCGGCCGTCGGCCAGTGCTGGCGCTGCGCCGCCAGCCAGGCGGGCAGGGCCAAGGCGAGGAAGAGCGCCTCGGTGTAGCCGGCGGCGAGGAACACGGCGCACGGCGACAGCAGGAGGAAGAGGACCGTACGCCGGCCCGCGTCCTGGTCGGGCAGCCGGAGGCGGGCGATGCGGGCGAGCGCCAGGACGGCGACGCCGCCCGCGAGGAACGAGACCAGTGCCCCGGCCGCGGCCCAGTCGGGGACGACGGTGTGGACGGCGCGCAGGGTGAGGGGGAAGCCGGGGAAGAAGGCCTCCCGGTTGTCCCAGCCGGCCGTCCACGGTCCGGCCCGGCCGGGGAAGTAGCCGTCCCTGGCTATGTGCATGAAGTGCGTCCAGTCCCACTGCTGCCAGGCCGCGAGCGGCGAGGCGGGCCGGCGGGCGTCGGCGTCGGCGGGGAACAGCAGGCCGACGGCTCCCGCCACGGCCCAGACGCCGACGCGGGTCAGCAGGTAGAGCCAGAGCACCTCGCGGTCGTCCGGGCCGAGCCGGGGCAGCGTCCGGCGGGCGCGTCGGACGTGGCCCGCCCGGTCGGCGCCGCCGGTGCGGCCCTCGTCGGGGACGCGCGGCCCGGTGGTGCGCGCGTCGGCGACCGCGGCCGGCCGATGCGGGGCGGAAACGGACATACGGGATCTCCTGACCCTGTGAGGGCATGCGGAACCACCGGCCGGTGGTTCGAGGCCGGGGTCCGCGGGCGGTGATGGGGGAGGGGGGCCGGGGGTTAGCCGGGCAGCCGCGAGGACGTGGCGGACGCGCCCGGGTACGTCGTCCCGGTGGGAGCGCCGGGCGGCGCCGTCGTATGCCGGGGCGGAGTCGGGCTGGAGGTCGCACTGGCGGACAGCGGGGTCGTCGGTGCGGAGGTCGGCGAGGTGGACGGTGTGGGGGTCGGCCCGGAGGACGGGTCGAGGGGAGGGGGAGTACTCGCCGGGAGGACCGGGGTCGGGCTGCCCGGCAGGAACGCGGCGACGGCCGCGCCGGATCCGGCGAGGACGAGGCAGGCGGCGACGGCGAGACCGGCGATCCGGCGCCGCCGGGCCCGTTCCCCGCGCAGCTCGATGACGGCGACGGGCGGGAGCGCGGAGCGGGACTGTCCGTCGCCGGCGGCCTCCCGGAACAGGGAGCGCAAGGGGTCGTGGGACTCAGGCATCGGGAGCCTCCTCCATGCGGGGGTCCTGCAGATGGCGGGAGAGGGCTGTCCGGCCCCGGGAGAGGTGGGTCTTGACCGTGCCCGTGGACAGGGAGGTCTCGGCGGCGATCTGCTCGACGGTCAGGTCGCACAGGTAGTGCAGCGCCATCGTCCGGCGCTGCTTCGCGGGCAGCTGCCGCAGCGCCTCCACGAGGGCGACCGCTTCCGGACCCGGCCCCTCCACACGGGTCGCCGGAGCCGTGCGCTGCCAGGCGTCGGCGGTCCGCCGGCGACCCCGCCACCGGCTGACCGCGAGCCGCCAGGCGACCGTACGGATCCAGGCCTCCGGCCTGCCGTCCCGGTCCAGCCGGCCCCGGCGCCCCCAGCCCCTGACGAAGGCCTCTTGCACCACGTCCTGTGCCTCGTGATGGTCGCCGAGCATCACGTACAGCTGTCCTGTGAGCCGTCCCGCCGCTTGCGCGTAGAACTCCTCGAACTCCTCGACGGTCAAAAAATCGCTCCCGAATCCATGTGCGCGTCTCAGGGGGCATACGCCCGCCGCCCCGCATCCGGTTGACATCGGATGACAGGTCGTCGTGTGAGTGCCGTCACATGGCCGTCGGCCGGAAACGACGCGAGGCCCGGATCCGTAGGGATCCGGGCCTCGTGAGCAGTAGCGGGGACAGGATTTGAACCTGCGACCTCTGGGTTATGAGCCCAGCGAGCTACCGAGCTGCTCCACCCCGCGTCGGTAGACCTCACCCTACGGCATCCCGGGGGCCCCACTCGCCACATTTCGGGACGGGCGGGCCCGTACGGTCGGCGCAGCGGCGGAATTCCGCCGTCAAGGCGAGATCATTCCCCCTGGTGACCGTGCGTGCAGGCGTGTACCTTCACGGGTAGCTGTCGTGGTTCCAAGTGCCTTGCCCGTGCCTGTCGGTGTGGGCAGTTTTGCTGTGTTGTGCCGTAGGACCAGGGCGATCACCTCCGTCTTCCACGCCGTGTGGAAGACGTACGTCAACGGGAAGGCATGAACATGGCTACGGGAACCGTGAAGTGGTTCAACTCTGAAAAGGGCTTCGGCTTCATCGCCCAGGACGGTGGCGGCCCGGACGTCTTCGCCCACTACTCGGCGATCAACGCGTCCGGCTACCGTGAGCTCCAGGAGGGCCAGGCCGTGACGTTCGACATCACGCAGGGCCAGAAGGGCCCGCAGGCGGAGAACATCACCCCCGCCTAGTCCCGGACCGCCGGAGAACCGTTTCGGCGCCGAGGCCGTCACCCAGGTGACCCGCCGACGCGCCGAGACGTCCGACATGCGACACCAGGGCCGTGCGGCGACCGCCGCACGGCCCTGGTGCATGATGCACGAGTGAACCGCAGGGTGAGCGCGGACGTCGGGGCGCGGGTCGGCGGGCTGCTCGAAGAGCTGGTGGAGTCCGGCCGCAAGAGCGGCCTCCAGGTGGCGGCCTACCTCGACGGCGCACCGATCGTCGACGCGCACGCGGGCTGGGCCGACCGCCCCGGTGCCCGCCGGCTCGGATCCGACACGCTGACCACAGCTTCTCGACGGGCAAGGGCTTCACCGCGACCCTGGTGCACGTGCTCGCCGAGCGCGGGCTGATCGCGTACGACACCCCCATCGCCCACTACTGGCCCGAGTTCGGGGCGCACGGCAAGGAGCGGGCCACCGTACGCGACGCCCTGACGCACACCATCGGGGTACCGCAGCTCCCCACCGGCATCACACCCGGGGAACTGTGCGACTGGGACACCATGTGCGCGGTCGTCGCGGCGCAGGAACCGCTGTGGGAGCCGGGCTCCGCGAGCGGCTACCACGGCTGGACCTTCGGCTGGATCCTGGGCGAGACCGTGCGCCGGGTCACCGGCCTCACCCCGGCCGAGGCGCTGCGCACCTACGTGACCGAGCCGCTGGGCGTCGCCGACGAGCTCTTCTTCGGCCTGCCCGAGAGCGAACTCGCCCGTACGGCGCCGCTGGTGGAGGGCAACTGGGCGGCCTGGCTGGAGACCCTTCCGCCCTCCGCGCCGTTCCGCCGGTACGTGGTCCCGAACCGCGACGTGTGGACCGTCGCCGAGCTCGCCACCCGCCGCGCGTACCTGCTCGCCGACCTGCCCGCCTGCGGTACCGCGACAGCGCGGGCCGCCGCCCGGCTGTACGCCGCGCTGTCGGGCGAGGTCGACGGCGTACGGCTGATCTCCCCGGAACGACTGGAGCTGGCCGCGGACGTGGCCGTCGAGGGCAAGGACCTGATGCTCCTCGGCAGGTACGCCAAGGGGCTCGGCTACTTCCTCGGCCTGCCCGAGACGGCCGGCGAGCGCACGGCCTTCGGACACCACGGCAGCGGCGGAAGCATCGCCTTCGCCGACCGGGGGAGGGGCCTCGCCTTCTGCCTCACCCGGACCCGCCTCGTGGCCGGCGCGGCGGACACCGCGGCCCGGCTGCTGGCCGACGAGATCAGATCCGCCGTCACCCCGCCGAGCGGGTCCTGACGCGGCCGGAGCGGATCAGACGAGCCGGGAGGCTGCCCGCCGACCGGTCCGGGCCCGCATCACGGCGGCGACGAGGGCGAGCACGACCGTCGCGATCCCCGACGCCGCCAGCACCCCCCGGGGCTCCATGAGCGCGATGAGGGGCCCGCCGAGCGCGGTGCCCACCGGCCCGGCGGTGAGGAGGGCGGCGCTGCGGGCCGCCAGGACCGTGGTCAGCCAGGCAGCCGGCGTGCGGTCCTGGAACAGGGTGTAGGACAGCGCCGTGAACG
This sequence comes from Streptomyces sp. NPDC005533, assembly GCF_042871845.1. Lineage (NCBI taxonomy): Bacteria > Bacillati > Actinomycetota > Actinomycetes > Kitasatosporales > Streptomycetaceae > Streptomyces > Streptomyces sp. NPDC005533. The sequence continues at coordinate 121,768 of NZ_JBIAJH010000007.1, forward strand.
GTCCGTAGATCAACCCGCCGAGGGTGAAGCAGGCGAGCGTGACGGCCGCGGGCGCGCCGAGGCCGAAGGGCACCAGGGCCAGCCCCCAGCCGGCGACGATGGTCAGGGTGACCGGCCACAGGGGGAACCTCCGCAGGGCTCCCGCGGCCAGGCCGCCCAGCACGGCGCCCGCCCCGAACAGCGCCCAGTACAGCCCGAGGAGGCCCGCCCCCGCGTGCAGGTCCTCGGTGACGTGCAGCGGCAGCGCGACCTCCGCCGGCCCGTACAGGAAGTTGAAGAACCAGGTCAGGGCGAGGACACCGAGGAGTTCGGGCTGCTTGCGCACCAAGTGCAGGCCCGCGGCCGACAGGTCGGCGTCGACGGGCGCGGCCGCCTCGTCGGGCGGCCCGTCGGCCTGCCCGGCCTCCCCGGACGGGCCGCGCACCCGCCCGACCTGGACGGCGAGCACGGCGAAGGACAGCGCGTCGAGCCCGATGAGCCAGGCCGGGCTGACCGCCGCCGCCAGGAAGCCGGCCAGGGCGGGGCCGATGACGATCGCGGCCGAGGTGCTGGAGCTCACCAGCGCGTTGGCGGCCAGCCGCTGCTCCGCCGGCAGCAGCCCGGCGAGCAGCGAGTACTTCCCCGCGTTGCCCCAGGCGTGCAGGACGGACGAGCCCGCGAGCAGGGCCACGTACAGCACCGGGTGCAGCACGTCCAAGGCCCAGGCCAGCGGCACGCAACCGAGGAGCACCGCACGGATCCGGCTGTCGGCCGCCAGCAGCCGAGGGGCGGGCAGCCGGCGCAGCCACCGCCCGAACAGCAGCGCACCGGCCGCCCCGGGGAGGGCGTACGCGGCGAGCGCGGCTCCCAGGAGCATCCCGGACCGGCCCGGGGGCGCGATCTCGATGGCCAGCCAGGCCACCGCGACCACGCTCATCCCGTCACCGAGGTCGGAAGCCGCCAGAGCGGGCAGGAGCCGCCGGAACCCGGCATGGGCGAAGAGCGGCCGGTAGGCCCGCGGCAGCAGGCGAGTTGTCTGTGGAGCAGTCACCCGGTCAGACTCCTGGTTCAAGCGCACTTGAGGTCAAGGGGGAATGACAGGTGCGGAAGCTCGGTATCGGGGAGCTCGCCCGGCAGGTCGGGATGAGACCTTCGGGTCTGCGCTACTACGAGAGCGTCGGCCTGCTGCCGTCCGCCGAACGGGCCGCGGGCCGACGCGTCTATCCGGCCGGCACGGTACGGCGGATCGCGCTGATCAAGATGGCCCAGCGGGCCGGGTTCACCTTGGCCGAGATCCGCGCCCTGCTGGACGCCGACTCCGACCGCGGCGCGACCCGGCAGTGGCGCGCGCTCGCCGAGAGCAAACTCCCCGAACTGGACCGGTTCATCCGGCAGACCCAGCTCCTGCGCGACGCGGTCGCCGACTGCCTGGCCTGCGGCTGCATGAACTTCGACGAGTGCCAACTCCTCTCGGAGGCCGGGCCCGGCTCCTGAGCCGCTGAAACCGGCGGCCGGGCCTGGCGGCCGAGCCCGCCTCCCGCTCCCCCCTCCCGCCTGACGGCCGAGGACGTGCTGCCGAGCCGACCGCTCACCACCTCGGCGGATGAGGCATGATCGGGGGATGTCTGAACGCATCATTGCCGCCTGTGACGGAGCGGCGAAAGGTAATCCCGGTCCGGCCGGCTGGGGCTGGGTCATCGCCGACTCCCAGGGACGCCCCGAGCGTTGGGAGGCGGGGCCGCTCGGCCGGGCCACCAACAACATCGGTGAGCTGACCGCCCTCCAGCGGCTGCTCGAGGCGGTCGCCCCCGGGACGGCCGTCGAGGTGCGGATGGACTCCCAGTACGCGATGAAGGCCGTGACGCAGTGGCTCCCGGGCTGGAAGCGCAACGGGTGGAAGACCTCCTCCGGGCAGCCGGTCGCCAACCGCGGGCTCGTCGAGCAGATCGACCTGCTGCTCGCCGATCGTGACGTGACCTTCGTCTACGTGCCCGCGCACCGCGAGGACGGCGACCTGCTGAACGCGATCGCCGACCAGGCCGCCAGCGACGCCGCCCGCACGCAGGAGGCCGCCGGCACCGCCCTCGGACACGCGGACCTGCCGGTGCCGGCCCCGGCCGCGCCCGCGCGCCAGAAGACGGGCACGGCACGGAAGCGGACGGCGGAGGGCGCCGCGCCCGGCCGTGCGTCCCGGCCCATCAAGGCGAAGTTCCCGGGCAGCTGCCCCTGCGGGAAGCCCTACGCCGTCGGTGACATGATCGCCAAGAACGGGAGCCGCTGGGGCCACGAGAGCTGCGCCGCCTCGGCCCCCACCACGGCCTAGCGGCGGTACACGCGCAGGTGGGCGACCTCGTACGACATCTCTGACACGTCCGCGTCGGGCGCCGGGTGGTAGCGCCCGGCGCAGACGGAGAGGTTCACGATGAGGTACGCCCTCCAGTTGCGCCCCACCCCGCGTCGGTCGGCGTACACGCGCGTGCCGTTGACCCACCACACGACCGAGCGCGCCCCGAACTCGACCTTCAGGTCCACCCAGCCGCCGGGGGAGACCGAGAGGTCCCGGTGGTAGCGCGAGCCGCCCTTGACGTGGTTGGAGAGCTCCAGCAGGTCGGGGTTGTCCGGGTGGTATTCGAAGACGTCGACCTCGTTGCCGCCGTCCCGCCACGTCCAGATCGCGGGCCAGGCCCCGGCCTCGACGGGCAGTCGCACCCGGGTCTCCAGTACGTCCCCGGTCCGCACCATGAACCCCTCGTCGCTGCCCTCGGTGGTCAGCAGGCCCGCGTTCCAGTCGCCGTCCGGGCGGCGGACGGCCCGGAAGGTGCCGGTGCGACTGTAGGACGGGTCCTCCACGAGATGGTCGAGCTTGTTGTCACCATGGTTGGTGGGGCCGCCGTCCGGATAGGCCCAGGAGCGGCCGGCGACCCATTGGGCGGCCGACCCGAAGTCCGCGGTGAAGAGCGGGACCCCGCCGCTCGCCGGGCCGGCACCACGGGCCGTGGTGTCGGTGAGACGTCGAAGGGGCCGTCGGAACCAGGCGAGAAAGTGAGTGAGCACGGGGCTCCTTCCGTGGACGGACGCCCCTGCATGCTGCCCGGCCCCGAGGCCTGACATACCGGTCCACCGGTTTGTCTTCCACCATCCCCCTCATGTAATAATCGATATTGACTAGTGCCTATTACATGCGCCTATTACATGCGGGAGTGGCAGCGATGTGGACCTGTGAACGTGTCGTCGGCGCCGAGCTGGACGTGGAGGAGGTCATCGGCCTCTACCGGGCCTCCACCCTCGCCGAGCGCCGCCCCGTCTCCGATGTGGAGCGGTTCGCCCGGATGCTGGCCGGCGCCAACCTCGTCGTCGTCGCCCGCACGGACGACGGCGCCCTCATCGGCATCGCCCGCTCCCTCACCGACGGCGCGTACTCGACCTACCTCAGCGACCTGGCCGTCGACGTCGCCCACCAGGGCAAGGGCGTGGGCCGCGACCTGATCCGGGTCACCCAGGAGGCGGCGCCCGAGGCGAAGGTGGTCCTGCTCTCCGCCCCGGCGGCGGTCGACTACTACCCGCACATCGGCTTCACCCGCCACGAATCCGCCTGGACCCTCGGCACCCGCTGAGCCGACCGCCGGGAAGACCCCCCCCAATATCGCTTCGCCATAGGCCAGTTGCGCGCCCTCACGGCGGGGTACGATCCCTGCCGTGGGGGGACCAGCGACACGCAGACGGAGCTCCGCGCTGCGCGCCTACGGGTGCGCGGCAGCGGGCTTGTTCCTACTCGTCGGGTGCACGGCCGACGGCTCGGCGAAGGGCGGTGCGGCGGCGACCACTGACGCCGCGGCCCGCACCCCGGCCGCGTCGCCCGGCGCGAGCACGCCCGGGGCCGGGCCGGCCGACAGCACGGCCAACCCCCTCGTGCCCCCGCTGGACGAGTCCAAGCAGCCGAAGACGGTCGCCGAGGCCCGAGCCCTGCTCGGCCGGATCGTCATCACCGAGGCGGCCTTCGGCCCCGAGGTCGTGCGCAGCACCCCGTTCGAGAGCGATCCCCGCCGCTGGCCCGTCCTCGACGAGGACTGCGTCTGGCAGACCGCGGGCCTGCCGGACGACGTCCTCGCCACGAGCACCCGCTCCTTCCACATCCCGGCCGGGAACGGCCGCGGCCGGCTCCGGCTCAACGCCACGGTCACCGTCCACCACGACCGCCGGGAATCCGCCTGGGAGACCGCCCGCGCCATGGAAGAGGTGCTGCGCTGCCCGGGCCAGAAGCTGCGGGAGGGCGAGGAGCTCAAGAACCTGTGGGGCGGTTCCTTCTACCTCGGCGAACAGGCGAACGGGTGGACCGAGGACGCCTTCAGCGAGACCGGCGAGTACGTCAGCGCGCAGGACGGCGGACCCCACCGCTACACCTGGTCCCAGGCCCAGTTCGGCCCGGTCACCGTGGCCATCGCCGCCAAGGGCGCCGCGGGCTTCACCCAGGAGGACATGAACGGGCTCGCCGCCCAGGCCACCAGCCGGATGCTGCTGCAGGCCAAGCAGGAGCTCGGAAAGGAGGCGCGCTGATGGAGCCGCTCCGCGCGCCGGACCCCTCCCGGATCGCCGGGTACCGCCTCCTCGGCCGGCTCGGCGCCGGCGGCATGGGCGTGGTCTACCTCGGCCGCACCGAGGACGGCGCGCTCGCCGCGGTCAAGGTGATCCGCGCCGAGTACGCCGACGAGGCGGACTTCCGGGCCCGCTTCCGCCGCGAGGCCGAGATCGCCGCGGAGGTGGACAGCCCGTGGGCCGTCCGGATCACCGGAGCCGACCCGGACGCGCCCGAGCCGTGGCTGGCCACCGCCTTCGTCGCGGGCCCCTCCCTGGCCGAGGCCGTCACCGCCCACGGCCCGCTCCCGCTGCGCGCCGTACGGATCCTCGGCAAGGCCCTGGCCAAGGCCCTCGGGGTGATGCACGCGCAGGGCCTCGTACACCGCGACGTCAAACCCGGCAACGTGCTGCTCGGCATGGACCGGCCCCGGCTGATCGACTTCGGGATCGCGCGCGGCGGCGAGCACACCGCCCTGACCACCGCCGACGCCGTCCTCGGCACGCCCGGCTTCCTCCCGCCCGAGCAGGCCGAGGGCCGCCCGGCCGAGCCGGCCGGCGACGTCTTCTCGCTCGGCTGCCTCCTCGCGTACGCCGCCACCGGACGCCTGCCCTTCGGCACGGGGACCGTGGACGCGGTGCTCTACCGGACCGTCCACGACGAGCCCGAGCTCGGCCCGGAGGTCCTCGCCGACCCCGAACTCACCGCGCTGCTGCGAACCTGTCTCGCCAAGCACCCCGACCTGCGCCCCACCGCGCACGAGCTGGACCGGGCGCTGACCGAGGACACGCCGGGGGAGGGCACCGACTGGCTGCCCGACCCGGTCGTCGCCACCATCGCCGAGCGCGCCGCCGCGCTGCTCGCCCTGCCCGGCATCGAGGAGACCGTCGCCGACCTCGACGCCGCCCCGGCGCCCGGCACGGCCGGGCCCTCCCGCCGGCGTTTCCTCGCCCTCGCCTCCGGCGGCGCCGTCCTCCTGGCGGGCGGCGGCCTGGCCGCCTGGGCGGCCCTGCGCGACGACGGCAAGGACCGGAACGCGGCCTCGCCCGCCGCCCGGCGTTGGGTGATCGGCGTGCACGCCGACCTCTCCGGCCCCCAGAAGGCCGCCGGTCAGGCCCAGGAACGCGGGGTGCGATTGGCCGTCGACGCCTTCAACGCCCGCAAGGACAAGCCCTTCACCCTCGCCGTCGCCACCGCGGACGACGCCGGGCGGGCCGACCGCTCGGCCGCCGCGGCCGGTGAACTCATGGCCGACCGCGACCTGTTCGCGGTCATCGGCCCCACCGGCAACGCGTCCGTGATCCCGTGCCTCGAACTCTACGGAGAGAACTCCGTACCGCTGGTCACCGTGTCGGCCCTGGCCACCAACTTCAGCGTCACCGACCGGCGCAGCTTCTTCCAGAGCTGCCCGATCTCCTCGGCCCAGGCCGCCGCCGTCAACCTCCAACTGGCCGGCAAACAGGGCGTCCGGCGGATGGGCATCCTCAGCGACCGCGACGGCGACGCCGACACCTGGCAGGCGGCCCTGCTGGTGGGCCGCACCATCGCCTACTTCGCGCCCGGCGCCACCTTCTCCGTGCGCGTCGTGCCACGCGGTAACGAGGACCTGGCCCCGGTGGTCGCCGACCTGCTCGCCCACGGCGTCGACGGCCTCTTCTACACGGGCACCCCGGCGGGCGGGGCCGAGGCGGCCGGCCTCCTGGCGGCCGCGGGCTTCACGGGGCCCAGGGCCGCCGACTACACCATCGCCGGCCCGGAGTTCCTCGCCGCTGCGGGTCCGGCCGGCGAGGGCTGGCAGTTCTTCACGCCGTACACGGACCCCGGAGCCCCCGAGGTCGCGGAGGTGGCCCGCGCGCACCAGGCGGCGTACAGATCGGCCCCCGCGATCTGGACCGCGGAGGCCTTCGACGCGACGCGTCTGGTCATCGACCGCCTGGTCACCGCCGCGGCGGGCGGCAGCCGGCCGAACCGCGCCGACCTGCTGACCGCGCTCGCCCAGGGCACCTTCCGCGGCCTGACCAAGGAGTACGCCTTCGACGAGCGGCGGCAGGTCAAGGGCAACATCTACTTCCAGCACAGGGTCGAGGGCGGCAGCATCCGCTACGTGGGCCCGGCCACCGAGCCCGCGCCCACCGCCTCCCCGGCGGGATAGCCGGGGATGCGGCCCCTCACCCCCGCCGATCCGGCCGCGATCGGCGGCAACCGGCTGCTGGGACGCCTCGGTTCGGGCGGCATGGGCACGGTCTACCTCGCCCGCTCCGCCACGGGCACCCTCGTGGCCGTCAAGGTCATCCGCGCCGACCACGCCTCGAACCCGGACTTCCGCATCCGCTTCCGACGCGAGGTGGAGGCCGCCGGGCAGCTGACCGGACGCTGGGTGGTCCCGGTGATCGCCGCCGACCCGGAGGCGCTCGAGCCGTGGCTGGCCACCCCGTTCGTCCCCGGCCCCGCCCTGTCCGAGGCGGTGGCGGCGTACGGCCCGCTGCCCGCCCGGGCCGTACGGACCCTCGGCGCGCGGCTCGCCGAAGCGCTCGCGCAGGTGCACGCCGCCGGGCTGGTCCACCGCGACGTCAAACCGGGCAACATCCTCCTCGCCCCGGACGGGCCCCGGCTGATCGACTTCGGGATCGCGCGCGCCGAGGGGGCGGCCACGCTGACGGCCGTGGACGCCGTCATCGGCACGCCCGGGTACCTGGCTCCGGAACAGGCCCGCGCGGGCGGGCCCGCGGCGGGCGCCGCGAGCGACGTGTTCTCCCTCGGCTGCGTCCTGGCGTACGCGGCGACCGGACACGGCCCCTTCGGCAGCGGGCACGCGGCCGCGGTGGTCTACCGTACGGTCCACGACGAGCCCGAACTCGCCGGTCTACCGGCGGAGTTGCGCGAACCGGTGTTGGCCTGCCTGGCGAAGGACCCGGCCGCCCGGCCGACCCCGGCCCAGCTGGGCGCCGTACTCGACGACGACCCGTCCGACACGGACGCCGAGGACTGGCTGCCGCCCCCACTGCCGCGGCTCATCGCCGAACGCTCCACCAGGGCCCTGGACCTCCCCGCCCCGGAGCCGACCCGGATCGACGCACCGCCGACGCCGGTACGGGGCCTCACGCGCCGGCGGCTGCTCGCGGCCGGCGCGGGTCTGGCCGCCGTCGGCGCTCCGACCGCCTGGTTCGCCACCCGCGGGCGGGCCCGCGGCGGGACACCACCGCCGGCCCGCGACCTGGCCACCCTCACCCTCGCCCTGCAGGGCGATTTGACCGGTCCCGGCCGAGCCGTCGGCCAGGCCCACGAGCGCGGCATGCGACTGGCCGTGGAGCGGCACAACAGCCGTAAGGACGCCGCGTTCCTGCTGGCCCTACGCGTCGCCGACGACGCGGGGGACCCGGCGCGGGCCGCGCAGGTCGTCAAGGAACTCGTCGCCGACCCCGCGGTGGCCGCGCTCACCGGCCCCACCTGGGACGCGGCCGTGCCCGAGCTGGCCGCCGCCTGCGCCGCGGCCGATCTCGCCCTGCTGCTGGTGGCGGTCGACAGCTCGGAGACCGCCCAGTCCCAATGGCGGACCCTGTGCGCCACCCGCCCGGCAGGGGACCGGTTCGCCCTCCCCGTGATCGACTACCTCAGCCGGGTGAGGCCCGTCCGGCGCACGGGCCTGGTCGAGGACGTCGAAGGCGGCGAACCCACCTGGCCGCTCATCCGCACCCTGCAGCAGAGCCCGCCCTCGACCGGCACGCTCAGCGTCCACCGCATCCCGGTCGGCGGCTCCGACTTCGCGGGCGTGGTGCGCGCCCTGACCGAGGCCCGGGCCGAGGCCGTCGTCTACGCCGGCACCTCACCGCAGCGCGCGGCCCGGCTGGCCCGGGCGTTGGCCGATGCCGGATTCCCGGGCCCCCGCGTCGCCCTCCAGCACGTCATGGAACCGGCCTTCCTCACGGAGGCCGGGCCGGCCGCCGAGGGCTGGGTGTTCAGCGCCCTCTTCACCGACCCGCTGGCCGTCCCCGCCGCCGCCGAGTTCGTGGCCGCCCACCGCACGGCGCACGGGGAGCCGCCCGCCCGCTGGGCCACCGAGGCGTACGACGCCGTGGGCCTGCTGGCCGCGGCCCTGACCGGCCTGGGGGAGGAGGGACGGGGTCGCGCGGGCCTGACCCGGCGGATCTTCCGGACGACCCACCAGGGCCTGGCCAAGCCGCTCGCCTTCGACGCGGGCACCCACGTCCTCAGCGGGAACCGCATCGCCCACCTCTACCGGGCCGAATCCGGCGCGTACCGGTACCTGGGCCTCTACCCGGACGTACGCCCCTCCGCGTGACCGGCCGGGCCGGGCGCGACTACTCGAACCGCGAGGTGTCTCCCGCGCCCCGGCGTACGATCTCCGCCTCGCCGCCGGAGAAGTCGATGACCGTGGTCGGCTCCGTGCCGCAGTCGCCGGAGTCCAGCACGGCGTCCACCTCGTGGTCGAGCCGCTCCTTGATCTCCCAGCCCTGCGTCATCGGCTCGTCCTCGTCGGGCAGCAGCAGGGTGCTGGAGAGCAGCGGCTCGCCGAGCTCGTCGAGCAGGGCCTGCGTGACGACGTGGTCGGGAATGCGGACCCCGACCGTCTTCTTCTTCGGGTGCATCAGCTGGCGCGGCACCTCGGACGTCGCCGGGAGGATGAAGGTGTAACTGCCGGGTGTGGCCGCCTTGATCGCGCGGAACACGTCGTTGTCGATCTGGACGAACCGTCCCATCTGCGCGAAGTTCTGGCACACCAGGGTGAAGTGGTGACGGTCGTCCAGGTTGCGGATCGACCGGATCCGGCTGATGCCGTCCCTGTTGCCGAGCTGGCAACCCAGCGCGAAGCAGGAGTCTGTCGGGTACGCGACGAGCGCGCCGGAGCGGATGATGTCGGCCACGTTGCCGATCGTGCGACGCTGAGGATTCTCGGGGTGCACGTCGAAGTATTTCGCCATCCGCCGAGCCTACGTGGTCCCGGCGCCGGCGCCCGAGCCGCGACGATGCGCGGATGCGCGCGCTGAGCGAACCGAAGCGGGCCGATGACCGGCCGGCCGGGCGGGCGAGCGTGCCCAGGCCGAGCCGCTCCGGACCGCTCCCCACCGCTTCGGACCGCTCCGGACGCTGCCGGGCGGGTTCCGGGGCACGATGAGAGGTAGCCGTGTGCCCCGGGCCGCCGCTGGGCGGGTGGGGGCCGGGCCGGAGGTGCCGGAAGGGAGCGTCCCCGATGGGTTCGATCGACAGGTCGGGAGCCGGTGGGACCGGGCGCAGCGCGCCCGGGCTCGCCCCGCCCAGCGGGCTGCTCGACGTCCTGAACGTCGCGGCGGTGGTCCTCGACGCCCGGGGACGCATCGCACTGTGGAGCCCCCAGGCCGAGCAGCTGTTCGGCTGGTCGGCCCAGGAGGCGCTCGGCCGTCCCGCGGCCGGACTACTGGCTTCCGAGGAGCACGTGGGGCTGGTCACCGAGCTCTTCGCCCGGGTCATGGGCGGCGCGGGGGACTGGGCCGGCGCCTTCCCGGTACGCCACAAGGACGGCGGCACCCGCCTGGTGGAATTCCGCAACATGCGGCTGCTCGACGAGCACGGGGACCTGTACGCCCTCGGCATCGCGACCGACCGCACGCGGCTGCGGCAGCTGGAACGGGACCTCGCCCTCTCCGCGCGCCTGGTGGCCCAGTCACCCATCGGTCTCGCCGTCCTGGACACGGAACTGCGGTACGTGCTGGTCAACCCGACGCTGGAACGGATCAACGGGCTGCCCGCCGCCCAGCACATCGGCCGGAGCGTCCGCGAGGCCCTCTCCTTCCTCGACGACACCGAGGCCGCCGAATCCGCCATGCGCCAGGTCCTGGCCACCGGTACGCCGCTGCTCGAACAGTTCACGGCCGGCCGCACCCACGGCGGGGAGCGCACCGAGCACGCCTGGTCGGTGTCGTACTACCGGCTGGAGGACGCCACCGGACGCGTCCTCGGCCTGGCCACCTCCGTGGTCGACGTCACCCAGAGTCACCAGGCGGCCATCGAGATCGCCCGCAGCCGCCGGCGCCTCGCCCTGATCGCGGACGCCACCGTCCGCATCGGCACCACCCTCGACCTGGACCAGACCGCCCGCGAGCTCGCCGACGTCGTCGTCCCGGAGCTCGCAGACATCGCCGCCGTCGACATCCTCGACTCCGTCCTCGAAGGCCGGCCCACCCTGCGGTCCTCCGCCCACGAGCCCGCCGTGTTCCGGGCTCTGGCCGTCGCCTCCGCCTTCCCCAGCGAGGCCGTCCGCGCCGCCGACCCGCCCGGGGACATCGCCGCGTACGCCGCGGACCGGCTGGTCACCCAGTCCGTGACGACGGGACATCCGGTCCTGGTGGCCCACGTCCACGCCCAGGACATCTCGCGCATCGCCCGCGACAGCACCGCCGCCTCGCTCCTGACCCGCGCCGGCCTGCGCTCGTACCTGGCCGTGCCCCTCATCGCCCGGGGCGAGGTCCTCGGCGCCCTCGACCTCAAACGCACCCGCAACCCGCTGCCCTTCAACGACGACGACATCGTGCTGGCCGGGGAACTGGCCGCCCGGGCCGCCGTGTGCATCGACAACGCCCGCTGGTACCGCAACGCGCACCACACCGCCCTCGCCCTCCAGCACCACCTCCTCCCGCACCACCCGCCGCCCACGCCCGGGCTGGAAGTGGCCTCCCGGTACCGGCCCGCCGCGGCCAGCAGCGAGATCGGCGGTGACTGGTTCGACGCCATCGCGGGCCCGGACGACACCACCGTCCTCGTCATCGGCGACGTCATGGGCAGCGGCATCAACGCCGCCGCCAGCATGGGACAACTGCGCACCGCGACCCGCACCCTCGCCGAACTCGCCCTCGATCCCACCCAGGTGCTCCAGCAGCTCGACCGCACCACCGCCGCCCTCGAAGAGACCATCGCCACCTGCGTCTACGTCGTCTACGACCCGCACCGGGCGCAGTGCCGGGTCGCCGTCGCCGGACACCTGCCGCCCGTCCTCATCCGGTACGGCCACACCCCCGAACTCCTCGACCTGCCCACCGGCGCACCGCTCGGCGTGGGCGGCATCCCCTTCGAGGCCACCACCGTCGCCATGGAGCCCGGCGACCAACTCGTCCTCTACACCGACGGACTCGTCGAGACCCGGGACCAGCCCATCGACGAACGCCTCGACCTGCTCCTGGACCTGCTCGCCGACACCGGCCGCCCGCTGGAGGAGACCTGCGACCGGCTCCTGGGCTCCCTGCGCCGGCCGGACGACCACGACGACGTCGCCCTGGTCATCGCCCGCGCGAGGCCCCTGCCGTAGTCCTGCCGCAGCCCTGTCGCGGCGGCCGCTCGCCTCGCGGCCCGGCCGGCGCGACCTTACGCTGATCGTGATCGCCCCGCCTTGAACCCCGTACGGCAGGAGGCATGTGGTGACTCCGACGCACATACGGATCCGCCGGGCCTGCGTGGCCGCCGCCGCGGCGGCCCTGCTCGTCGCCCCGGCCGTCGCGGGCTCCGCGTACGGGACGCCCGCCGCGGTGCGGTCCGCCACCGCGACCCCCACCCCGGACGGCGAGGACGGCTTCCCGGAGCTCACCCCCGCCGTCGCGGCCCAACTCGACGTGGCCGTGCGCCGCGTCATGCGCGAGGCCGGGGTGCCCGGCGTGATCGTGGGGCTGTGGGCACCCGGCAAGGGCAGCTACGTGAGGGCCTTCGGCGTGGCCGACAAGGCGACCGGCGCGCCGATGCGGACCGACTTCCACACGCGCATCGGCAGCCAGACGAAGACGTTCACGGTCACCGCCCTCCTCCAACTGGTCGACCAGGGCAAGGTCGGCCTCGACGATCCGATCGGCGACTACATCGCCGGCGTGCCGAACGGGGACCGCATCACCCTGCGCGAGCTGGCCGGCATGCGCAGCGGGCTCTTCAACTACAGCGAGGACGCGGACTTCGACAAGGCGTTCACCACCGACCCCGAGCGTCCCTTCACGCCACAGGAGTTGCTCGCCTACTCCTTCAAGCACCCCGTGCAGTTCGAGCCGAACGCGAAGTTCGAGTACTCCAACACCAACCTGATCCTGCTCGGTCTGCTGATCGAGAAGGTCACCGGCCGGCCGCTCAAGGACGTCGTCAACCGGGACGTGGTGGCGCCCGCCGGACTGGGCCGCACGCTGTTCCCGACCGGCGCGGAGTTCCCCGCACCGCACGCGCAGGGCTACACGGACCAGACGGCCTCCGGCAAGATCGAGGACGCCGCAGGCTGGAACCCGTCGTGGGCCTGGGCCGCCGGCGCCATGATCTCCGACCTCCAGAACCTGCGCAGCTGGGCGCGGACCCTCGCCACGGGCACGCTGCTGACACCCGAGACGCAGGCCCAGCGCCTGAAGACCACCTCGGTCGGCATCCCCGGCGCCGGCTACGGGCTGGGCCTGTTCAACGTCCAGGGCTGGATCGGACACAACGGCTCGCTGCCGGGCTACGAGAGCCTGGGCGTCTTCCTGCCGCAGGAGCAGGCGACCCTGGTCGTCATCCTCAACACCGACGTCCTGCACGACGGCCAGGAGCCCAGCACCCTCTTCGGCGAGGCGATCACCGGCATCGTGACCCCGGACCACGTCTACCCCGGGCACAAGCCCTCGGTCCCCAGATGACCCGACTGTTAGGGTCCGGGGTATGCCAGAGCTCATCAGCCCCACCACCCGCCTGCACAGCTCCTGGCTCGCCGCCCAGCGGGAAGCGGGCCCCGACGCCCACCTGGACGGCGGCGGACTCGGTTCCGACGACGACGTGGACAGCCCCGAGGGCTTCGCGGCCTGGGTGGACCGGCTCCACCGGTACGGGGACCGTACGGCGCCCGTCGAGCACGGCCGCGTCCACGCCACGTACTGGTGGATCGCCGAGGACGACACCTATCTCGGCGCGATAGACCTGCGGCACTACCTGAACGGTTTCCTGCTCGACGCGGGCGGCCACATCGGCTACAGCGTCCGGCCCTCGGCCCGCCGCCGCGGGCTCGCCACCTGGGCCCTGGGCGCCGTCCGGCACGAGGCCCGCCTGCTGGGGATGGACCGGGTCCTGCTGACCTGCGACCCCGGCAACGAGGCCTCGATCCGCACGATCGAGTCCAACGGCGGCGTCCTGGAAGACGTCCGCGAAACCATCATCGGCCCCAAGCGGCGCTACTGGATCACCCTCTAGCGCGCCGTTTCCGCGCGAGGGCGGGAGCCGCGGGGCGGAGGCGGCGGGACGGGACGTCGTGTCGTGAGCGTGCCGGGTGGTGGCGATGGGTCGATAGTGGGTCTGTGAGGGACTGGTCGGAGGGACCCCGGCAGAGCGGCGCCGCGGACGGCGCCGCCTGGTCCGGACGTGAGGGCGCGCGGGCATTCGCGGCGGTGGACGCGGCCACGGACTGGCTGCTCGGGTACCCGTTCGTCTTCCGGGCGCTCGCCCGCCGGATCGGCCCCGGGTCCGTCCTGGTGGACTACGGATGCGGACCGGGCAAGGTGGCCGACCAGGCGGCCCGGCAGCTGGGCGCGCGGGTCCTCGGGGTGGACACCTCGGCGGAGATGCTGGCGCTCGCCCGTGCCTCGGCGACCGCCGTGGCGGAGTACCACCTCGTCGACGACGGCCGGGTGACCTGCCTCGCCGACGGCTGCGCGGACGCGGTCATGTGCAACCACGTGCTCGCCTCGCTGCCGACCGAGGACGCGGTGCTCCGCGTGCTCACCGAGATCCGCCGACTGCTGCGGCCCGGCGCCCTGTTCGTGCTGCTGACCACCGACCCCAACTGCAACGGCATCGAGTACGCCTCGCTGCGGATCGGCGAACCGGGCGAGGTGTACGGGCCCGGCGACGAGCTGACGGTACGGCTGCTGCGCACCGACGGAACCTGGCAGGAGATGCGCAACCACGCCTGGCCCGTCGGCTACTTCCCCTCCCTGCTGGAGCGCGCCGGCTTCCGGGACGTCGTCCAGCACCGGCCCACCGTGGACGAGGCCCTCGCCGTCGCCGACCCGGACCTCGCGGCCGGCCGCCCGTGGCCGGCGGAGCGGGTGAGGCCGCCCCTGGTGATCACCACGGCGCTCGCGGCCTGACCGTAACGCGGACGGTCGCCGCCCCACCGGCCGGCCGGCCGGCCGGAAAACGGAGCGACGCCCGCCGCCCGTACGGGTGTTACTGTCGCGCCATGTCCAAGGCCGAGATAGACGTGGTGACCGCCGAGTTCTTCGGCGCCTTCGACAACCGGGGCGGCCAGGCCGCCGACGTGGGACGGATCCGCCGGCTGATGCTCCCGGGCGCGGTCATCGTCAAGACCGGCCCGGACTTCACGCCCTACACCGTGGACGAGTTCATCGAGCCGCGCCTGCTGTTGCTGTCCGGCGGCCGACTGGCGGAGTTCTCCGAGTGGGAGACCTCGGAGCGAACCGAGATCGCGGGCGACATCGCCTCGCGGTTCGGCGAGTACCGCAAGTCCGGGATCCTGGACGGCGAGCCCTTCGAGGGCGGCGGGACCAAGACCATGCAGTTCGTGCGGACCCCGGAAGGCTGGCGGATC
The DNA here is from genome assembly GCF_042871845.1 of Streptomyces sp. NPDC005533. Taxonomy (NCBI): domain Bacteria; kingdom Bacillati; phylum Actinomycetota; class Actinomycetes; order Kitasatosporales; family Streptomycetaceae; genus Streptomyces; species Streptomyces sp. NPDC005533. The sequence continues at coordinate 136,854 of NZ_JBIAJH010000007.1, forward strand.
GCCGCCTTCTCCTGGTACGACCAGCCCTGACCGCGCGGCCGACCGCGTTCGCGGCGCTCCTCAGCGGTCCCCCTCGTGGGCGTTGCAACAGCCGTCCCGGAGCATCTGGCGCAGCACCCCGCCCCAGTCCCCGGGAGCCGCGTCCGGCGACGCGCCGGAAGGGGTGAAGGCACGCTCCAGGGCCGGGCGTTCACGTACGACACCGCCCCGGACGGTCGCCCGCACGCGGACCAGGTCCGCGAAGTCGGCGAAGGGGTCTCCGTCGACGAGGGTGAGGTCGGCGATCCTGCCCGGTTCGACCGTGCCGAGCCGGTCCGCGACACCGAACACCCGGGCCGGGGTCCGGGTCACGGTGGTCAGCGCCTCCGCCGGCGACATCCCGTAGCGGTGCAGGGCCCGCAGCGAGAGGTGCAGGTGGAGCCCCACGGGGGTGAGCGGCGCGTCCGTGCCCAGCGCGAGCCGGCCGCCCCCCGCCACGACGCGCCGGTAGACCTCCACCTCGCGCTCCAGGACGGCGCTCTGCTCCGCGCTCGGCGCACTCGCGGCCGCGGCCCGGACGGCCTCCACGTCCCACGGCGGCATCAGGGCCGTCACCCGCGGATCGTCGGCGAGCGCCGGATCGGCGCCGATCAGCGGCAGCGCGGTGAACGGGGTGGCGATGAGATCGAAACCGCCCCGCGTGTAGACCTCGACGGTGTCCTGGTACGTGTGGCCCCGCGGGGTCGCCCCGTGGCCGTACTCCGCGCGCTCGGTCGCCACCAGGTGCGTCGTCAGGTCCTGGCCGGACTGGACGCCCGGGGCACACAGGTGGGAGCCGGCCAGGACGCCGAGCCGCTCGTGCGCGAAGCGGGCCGCCTCGGCCATCAGCGCGTAGGGGGCGCGTACGTACGTCTTGACGAAGTCCCAGTCCAGCGCCTCGCCCCGGGCCAGCGAACGGGTGAACCCCGCACGGGTGCGATGGGCGCGCCCCATGCTGTAGGCGACCCGGGAGCCGTCCAGGAGCTCCCCGCCGGCCAGCAGCCGCGGCGCGGCGAGCCGCCCGGCCCGGATGTCCTCGCGCAGCCGGGCCTGCTCGTAGGCCGAACCGCCGAGCGACACCACGGTGGTGACCCCGTACGCGAGGTGCAGCACGCCCTGGCGCGCCCCGTAGGTGTAGGGGTACGGATGGACGTGCGCGTCCCACAGCCCCGGCAGGACCGTGCCGTCGGAGGCGTCCACGGTACGGGCGGCGCGGCGGCCCGGCCGGTGCGGTTCGACGGCGGTGATCCGGCCGCCGCTGACGAGGACGTCGACGTCGGCCCGCGGCGGTGTGCCGGTGGCGTCCCACAGCAGCCCCGCGTGCACGACGGTGTCGACGGGTGCGGGGCGCCGGTAGGAGAGGGAGACGGGCACGGTCCGGGCGGGCCCGGCGGGCGCGCCGTCGCCGTCGAGGCCGAGCAGGCGCAGCCGGGCGCAGGACTGGTAGAGCAGGGTGCGCGCGTCGCCGGACCAGGAAGGGTGGTCGGCGGGCTCGTCGGTCAGGCGCCGGGCCGGTCCGGTGGGGGTGCCGTCGGGGCCGACGGGGAGCAGCCACAGCGCCGACTCGCTGACGCAGGCGAGGAAGCGCCCGTCGGGTGACCAGACGGGCCCGGAGGCGTAGCGGTCCGCGAGCGAGGCGTGCGGGGCGAGCGCGTGCAGGCGGTCGGCGCCGGTGGCGGCGTCGACGATCCGGATGAGGTTGTAGCCCTCGCGGAAGCGCCGGCTGAGCCGGTTGCGGTCGCACAGGGCGAGGTGCCGGCCGTCGGGCGACCAGCTGGGCGGGCCGGGCAGTCCGCCCCCGCCCAGCGCCGCGACCAGCGGGGTCTCCGTCCCGGTCGCGAGATCGCGTACGAGGAGCCGCCCGGCCAGGTCCAGCGCGGCGAGCCGGGTGCCGTCCGGGGAGAGCGCCCCGTAGACCCGCCCGCCCGGCGCGAGCACGCTCTCCCCGCCGCCGTCGAGCTCCCTGCGGCGTACGGTGTTCAGCCCGTCGCGGTCGTCGGTGTAGACCAGGGCCCGGCCGTCCGGGGTCCACACCGGGCCCTGGACGTAGGCCGTGGCGGGAGCCTGGACGATCTTGCGCGGTGCCCCGCCGGTGACGGGCGCCACCCACAGCGCGTTCAGCGCGGCGAAGGCCACGCTGCGGCCGTCGGGGGACAGGGCGGGCAGGTGGATCCCGCGGACCGGGAGGCTCCGCTCGGCCTCCAGGACGTACTCCTTGACCCGGTGGCGGGGGCGCGTCACTTCGAGGGTGGCGTCGAGCGGGATCTCCCGGCCGCCGTCGCCGCCGTCACGGTGCGGGCGGATCACCCGGAACCGGCCGTCGAGGGTGATCAGCAGGCGGTCGTCGCCGATCCAGCGCGGGGGAGCGGGCGCGAGGTCCCCGTCGAGGGACACCGGACGGCCGTCGGCGAACAGGGTCAGCGTCTCGGCCTTGCGGGGGCCGGGGGCCGCGGACAGCCAGGCGGTGCGGCCGGCCGGGGAGAGCGCGGGGGCCATCAGCCGGCCGTCGGCGACGGCGTGTTCGACCCGTACCGTCCCGGGCGCGTCGGCGGCGACGGAGCCGATGGTCCGGGCGGTCAGCGTGTCGCCCGCCGGCGTACCCGTGGTCACGGTGGCGCGGACGAACAGCACGCGGGAGCCGTCCGGCGACCAGACCGGGTCGAAGTCCTCCCACTCCCCGTCCTGTCCGGGGCCCTCCTGCCCGGGCAGGCCCGTCAGGCGGCGCGCACGACCGCCGGCGACGTCGACGGTCCAGATCCGGTACGGGCTGCCGGCCACCGGATCACCGCCGCGTTCGGAACAGCAGGCGAGGGTGCGGCCGTCGGGCGACCAGGCCGGCGCGCGGTGGTCGAAGGGGCCGTCGGTGAGCCGGCGCAGACCGGAGCCGTCCGTGTTCATCACCCAGAGGTGGAAGACGCCCCCGCGATACGCGCTCATCGCCACCTGGCGGCCGTCGGGGGAGAACACCGGACGCCCGGGCTCCAGATCGGGCGGGGTCAGGGGCGTGGCGGGCGAACCGTCCGGGGGCAGCGACCACAGGACGTTCTGCACCTCGGCGACGAACCGGTCCCCGGCGGCCGTGGCGGTCGCGGCCCCGTTGGTCGCACGGGTGAAGCGCAGCCCGACGGTCGCCGCGCCGACCGTCCCCGCGCCGCTCACCCCCGCCCGGACCGTCCCCGTACCGGCCGCGGCCTCCTGGTCGGCTGCCGCGGCGGAACGCCCGAGCAGCGCCGCCGCGGCTCCCATCGAAGCCGCCTGCAGCACGGTCCTGCGCGCAACTCGCATTCCGACCCCTCACCTCACGTGTCGACGTACCACCAAACGATCAAGACCCCCTGGGGCAACGGCGACACCGTCCGGGATAAATCGCTTGATCCCGGAGGCCCCCGACGGTCGGATGGCGGACATGAGCACAGCACGGATGCATCCCGGTCAGCACCCCGTCGACGAAGACCTCGTACGGAGGCTCGTCGCCGGGCAGTTCCCGCGGTGGGCGGGGCTGCCGGTGGAGCGGTTCCCGTCCGGCGGCACGGTCAACGCCATGTACCGGCTGGGCGAAACCCTGGTCGTACGGCTGCCGCTGACGGAAGGCGGAGCCGAGGACGTGCCCACGGAACGCGAGTGGCTGCCGCGCCTCGCCCCCGCGCTGCCCACGGCCATCCCCGAGGTGCTCGCAGCCGGGGCGCCCGCCGAGGGGTATCCGTGGCAGTGGTCGGTGTGCCGGTGGCTGACCGGTGAGAACCCGGAGGCGGGCGCGCTGGACGAACCGGTGCCGCTGGCCCGGGACCTGGCCGGGTTCGTGACGGCGATGCGCGGCATCACCCTGACGGGGGCGCCGCGCGCCCACCGCGGCGGGCCGCTCGCCTCGCTCGACGCGTCCACCCGGGCGGCGATCGAGGAACTGCGCGGGATCCCGCAGGAGGGCGTCGACTGCGACGCCGCGGCCGCTGTGTGGGAGGACGCGCTCCGGGCCCCGGAGTGGGACCGCCCGCCGGTGTGGCTGCACGCCGACCTGATGCCGGGCAACCTGCTCGTGGACGGTGGCAGGCTGGCCGCGGTGATCGACTTCGGGTGCACGGGGACGGGGGATCCGGCGTGCGATCTGTTCCCCGCGTGGAACCTGCTGCCGGCCCGGGCGCGCGAGGTCTTCCGCGAAGAGCTCGGCGTGGACGACGCGACCTGGAGACGGGGCCGGGGGCGCACCCTCTCGCAGGCGCTGATCGCGCTGCCGTACTACCGCAGGACGAACCGGGCGATGGCACTCAACGCCCGGCACGTGATCCGCGAGGTGCTGGCGGAGGGGCCGGGGGCCGGCTGACGTGCCCACCGCCGGCCGCCAAGGGAAGGGCCGGGCCGTGCGGACCGGTGACGGAACCGGTCGGGTCGGTCAGTCCCAGATCATGGGAACACCTCGTTTCTGACATCCGGAACACGGCCTCTCGGGATCCGGGGCGTCTCTCTTCCGGAGGCTCGCCCTGCTCCCGGTGAACAGCCTTCCGCCCGGCACGGACCGGTGGAAGGGGCCGAAGGTGAGAGCAAGTAGCCCCGAGAGCTTGGTGTCACCGCTCGGAACCGGCCAATTGCCCCGCCCACCCGGCAATGTGCCGAGACCCGCCTGTGGATCCGGCCCCGGCTGATGCATCCTGGTGGCCGTCCGGACCGTAGGTGCCCTGACGGGGGGTAGGCATGGTCTCGATCGTTCGCGCCCCGGAGGCCGCCGCCGGAAGCGCCGAGAGCATCAGGTCGCGCCCTGGAGCGGCCCTGCGGGGACAGATCATCGCGTACCACGGCTACCGGCTGCCGGAAGGCAGGCCCCGGTCCCGGCTGGAGGTCCCCGACGGGGTGGTGACGGTGGTCATCGCTCTCGCGGGCGGTCTCAGCCTCAGCGCGGGCGGACCGCCACGGGGCGCCTCGTCCTTCCTCTCCGGACTGCGCACCACCGCGACGCGCGGCGAGCACGCCGGAGGTCTGCACGGCATCGAGGTGACCTTCTCCCCGCTCGGCGCCTACCGGACCTTCGGGATACCCATGAGGTACTTCACGGAGGCGTTCGTCGACCTGTCCGACCTGCTCGGCCGGACCGCCGACCACCTCGTCGAGCGGCTCCGGCACGCCGACTCCTGGGCCGACAGGTTCGCCCTCCTCGACGCCGTGTTCCTCTCCTGCGGGGACAAGGGCGGCACGGTCTCGCCCGAAGTCCGCGAGGCCCTGCGGCGGTTGCACGCGGACAGTCGGCCGGAGGCCCTCAGCGCGATCTCCGGCGAGGTCGGCTGGAGCCCCCGCCATCTGCGCGCCTGCTTCGGGCAGCAGGTGGGGCTGGCGCCGAAGGCCGTCGCCAGGGTGGCCCGGCTCCAGCGGGCGCTGCGCCTCCAATCGCTCGGCCTGGACGGGGCCAAGGTGGCGGCCTTCGGCGGCTTCCACGACCAGGCCCACTGCATCCGCGAGTTCAAGGCGATGACCGGCCTCACCCCGTCGCGGTTCGCGGCCCACCGGGGCGGACTGCCGCCCGGCTCCGCGCTGGACCGGGTGGCGGGCCGGGTGACCAGCCTGCTGCTGCCGGACGACGCCTGAACTCCGATTCCTACAAGACCGCCGGCTCTGTTTCCCCCCATGCTGCGGTGAGCCAGGAAGAGACGTTGTCGACGTGGGGAGGAGCTCCGCGATGCTGTCCGCACTGGGACTCGACACATCGACCGAGGCCGTCTACCGGCTGCTGGCCGCGCGCCCCGAGGGCTGGGGCGTCGGGCAGATGGCCGAGCGGCTCGGACTCGAGGAACAGCGGGTGCGGGACGCGCTGGACAGACTCGCCGAACTCTCCCTGCTGCGCAGGTCGGCGGACCGGCCCGGAGGATGGCGGGCGATCCACCCCGAACTGGGGCTCCAGCTCCTGCTCCGCCGGCAGCAGGACGAACTGGAACAGCGCCGACGGGAACTGGACGAGACCCACGTCGCGGTCACCCGCATGCTCGCCGACATCGCCGAGCCCGCGAGCGGGGTCGGGGGCACGGCCGCGGGCGAAGCCGGCGGCGAGGAGACGGACAGCGAGCGCCTCATCGGCATGGACGCCATCCAGAGCCGACTGGAGCAGATCGCCAACAAGGCCACCACCTCGGTCTGTACGTTCATGCCCGGCGGCGGCCACTCCCCGGCGTCCATCGAGGCGGCGCGGCACAACGACGCCCAGATCCTGCTCCGCGGGGTGGAGCTCAGGACGGTCTGCCTGGACAGCGTCCGCAACAGCGCGCCGACGCTCGACTACGCCCGCTGGCTGACGGAGTCCGGGGGCGAGGTGCGCACGGTTCCCACCCTGCCGTTGCGGATGATCCTCATCGACGGCGCCAGTGCGCTGGTCCCGCTGGACCCCTCGGACACCCGCCGCGGGGCCGTCCTCCTCCACGCGGCCGGGGCGATGGCCGCGCTGTCGACGCTCTTCGAGCAGGTGTGGGCGGTCGCGCTGCCGCTCGGTGCGCGCCAGGGCAGGGACGAGGACACCGGGCTCACCGCACAGGAACGCGAACTGCTGACCCTGCTGGCCAAGGGGCTCACCGACGAGACGGCCGCCGGGCGGCTGGGGGTGTCCCTCAGCACCGTCCGCCGCAGCATGGCGTCGATCATGGAGAGGCTGGGCGCGCGCAGCCGCTTCGAGGCCGGGCTGAGGGCGGCGCAGGCCGGCTGGCTGTGAGAGGGGGGCACGCGCTGCCGAACCCTCGCTCCGGCCGCCGGAGCGAGTTCCCGCAGGCGGCCCCCGCCCCGGCCGCGCCCGTGCGATGCTGGGGGGCATGACCTTGGAGGACCTGGTACGCCTGCGTCGCGCGCGGGACACGATGGACCGCGACTACGCGCAGCCGCTGGACGTCCCCGCCCTGGCCAATGTCGCGCTCATGTCACCCGGGCACTTCTCCCGCAGCTTCCGCGCCGCCTTCGGGGAGACCCCGTACAGCTACCTCATGACCCGCCGCGTCGAGCGGGCGAAGGCGCTGCTGAGGCGCGGTGACCTCAGCGTCACGGAGGTCTGCTTCGAGGTCGGATGCACCTCGCTCGGGTCGTTCAGCTCGCGCTTCACGGAGCTGGTCGGGGAGAGCCCGAGCGCGTACCGGGCCCGCCGCCACGAGGCCGGTGCGGCGATCCCGGCCTGCGTCGCGAAAATTCACACGCGACCGATCAGGAACGGAGAAGCGCAATCGGCCGCCGCCTCGTAGCGTCGGAGGCATGACCATCAAGCTCTCACAGTGCTTCATCGCAGTCGACGACCACGACAAGGCGCTCGCGTTCTACCGCGACGTCCTCGGCATGGAGGTGCGCAACGACGTCGGATTCGAGGGGATGCGCTGGGTGACCGTGGGCTCACCCGAGCAGCCCGACGTGGAGATCGTCCTCGAACCACCCCTCGCCAACCCCAACGCCTCCCCGACGGACAAGCAGCAGATGGCAGAACTGCTGGCCAAGGGCATGCTGCGGGGCGTGATCTTCTCCACCGACGACGTCGACGCCACCTTCGAGCGCATCCGGGCAGCGGGCGGGGAGGTGCTGCAGGAGCCGATCGACCAGCCGTACGGCGTTCGCGACTGCGCCTTCCGCGACCCGGCCGGCAACATGCTCCGCTTCAACCAGCCCAAGCGGTAGGCACAGCCCGCAGCACCGTACGGAACAGCCGAACCGACGGGGACCGCACGCGCGGTCCCCGCCCGAACGACGGAGACACGATGAGCAAGGCCACGGGGACGGGGACGGGGGCGCGGTCGTCCGCGCCGCACGGTGCCGACAGCCACGACGTGATCCGCGTGCACGGCGCGCGCGAGAACAACCTCAAGGACGTCAGCATCGAGATCCCGAAGCGCCGGCTGACGGTGTTCACCGGGGTCTCCGGCTCGGGCAAGAGCTCGCTCGTGTTCAACACCATCGCCGCGGAGTCCCAGCGGCTGATCAACGAGACGTACAGCAGCTTCGTCCAGGGCTTCATGCCCACGCTCGCCCGCCCCGAGGTCGACGTCCTCGACGGGCTGACGACCGTGATCACCGTCGACCAGCAGCGGATGGGCGCCGACCCCCGCTCCACGGTCGGCACCGCCACCGACGCCAACGCGATGCTGCGGATCCTCTTCAGCCGGCTCGGGAAGCCGCACATCGGCCCGCCCAGCGCGTACTCCTTCAACACCGCCACGGTCCGGGCGAGCGGGGGCATCACCGTCGAACGCGGCGCCGCCAAGACCAAGACGGTGAAGGCGACCTACAACCGCACCGGCGGCATGTGCACGCACTGCGAGGGCCGCGGCAAGGTATCCGACATCGACCTCAGCCAGCTCTACGACGACACCAAGTCCATCGCCGAGGGCGCGTTCACCATCCCCGGCTGGAAGTCGGACAACGTGTGGACGGTCGGGATCTACGCCGAGTCGGGCTTCCTCGACCCGAACAAGCCGATCCGCAGGTACACCAAGAAGGAGATGCAGGACTTCCTCTACCGCGAGCCGACCAAGGTGAAGGTCAACGGCGTCAACCTCACCTACGAGGGGCTGATCCCGAAGATCCAGAAGTCCTTCCTGTCCAAGGACAAGGAAGCGATGCAGCCCCACATCCGGGCGTTCGTCGAGCGGGCCGTCACCTTCACCACCTGCCCCGAGTGCGACGGCACCCGGCTCAGCGAAGGGGCCCGGTCCTCGAAGATCCAGCGGATCAGCATCGCCGACGCCTGCGCGATGGAGATCAGGGACCTCGCCGAGTGGGTCCGCGCCCTCGAGGAGCCCTCGGTGGCGCCGCTGCTCGCCGCCCTGCAGCAGACCCTCGACTCCTTCGTCGAGATCGGCCTCGGCTACCTCGCCCTCGACCGCCCCGCGGGCACCCTGTCGGGCGGCGAGGCGCAGCGCGTGAAGATGATCCGCCACCTCGGCTCCGCGCTCACCGACGTCACCTACGTCTTCGACGAGCCCACCATCGGCCTGCACCCCCACGACATCCAGCGGATGAACGACCTGCTGCTGCGCCTGCGGGACAAGGGCAACACGGTGCTCGTCGTGGAGCACAAGCCCGAGGCGATCGCCATCGCCGACCACGTCGTCGACCTCGGGCCGGGCGCCGGCACGGCGGGCGGCACCGTCTGCTTCGAGGGCACCGTCGAGGGTCTGCGGGCCGGCGACACGATCACCGGCCGCCACCTCGACGACCGCGCCACGCTCAAGGACACGGTGCGCGAGCCTTCCGGCACGCTGGAGATCCGCGGGGCGACGGCGAACAACCTGCGGGACGTCGACGTCGACATCCCGCTCGGGGCGCTGGTCGTCATCACGGGCGTCGCCGGCTCCGGCAAGAGCTCCCTCGTCCACGGCTCGATCCCGGCGCGCGAGCAGGTGGTGTCGGTCGACCAGAGCCCGATCCGCGGTTCCAGGCGCAGCAACCCGGCGACCTACACCGGACTGCTCGACCCGATCCGCAAGGCCTTCGCCAAGGTCAACGGGGTGAAGCCGGCCCTGTTCAGCGCCAACTCCGAGGGCGCCTGCCCCACCTGCAACGGCGCCGGGGTCATCTACACCGACCTGGCGATGATGGCGGGCGTCGCCACCCCCTGTGAGGACTGCGAGGGCAAGCGGTTCCAGGCGGAGGTGCTCGAATACCGGCTCGGCGGCCGCGACATCAGCGAGGTCCTCGCGATGTCGGTCACCGAGGCCGAGGAGTTCTTCGGCTCCGGCGAGGCGCACACGCCGGCCGCGCACAAGATCCTCGACCGGCTCGCCGACGTGGGCCTCGGGTACCTCACCCTCGGCCAGCCGCTCACCACGCTGTCCGGCGGCGAGCGGCAGCGGCTCAAGATGGCCACCCACATGTCGGAGAAGGGCGGCGTCTACGTCCTCGACGAGCCGACGACCGGCCTCCACCTCGCCGACGTCGAGCATCTGCTCGGCCTGCTCGACAGGCTGGTGGACTCCGGCAAGTCGGTGATCGTGATCGAGCACCACCAGGCGGTCATGGCGCACGCCGACTGGATCATCGACCTCGGCCCCGGCGCCGGCCACGACGGCGGCAAGATCGTCTTCGAGGGGACCCCCGCCGACCTGGTCGCCAAGCGCTCCACCCTCACCGGCGAGCACCTCGCGGCGTACGTCGGCGCCTGACCCGGCCGCACACCGAACCAGGCGGCCGTACGCCGGCCGCGACGGGGACCGCCCCGGCCGGATGTTCCGGCCGGGGCGGTCTGCGTACGTGCGCACGCGCAGGCGTGGCTACCAGAACACGGGCAGGCGTTCCGGCAGGCGCTTCATGAAGCGGGTCCGCCAGACCAACTGGTCGACGGGGACGGCGAGCTGGAGGTTGGGCATCTTCTCCAGCAGGACCTCGATGGCGATCTCGGTGTGCCGCTTGCCGAGGGCGGTGGCGGGGCAGTAGTGCTGCCCGCCGCCGAAGGAGAGGTGGGTGCCGGCGTTGGCCCGGTCGATGTCGACCACGTGCGGGTCCGGGTACACGGCCGGGTCGGTGTTGGCGGCCTCGACCAGGACGAGCAGCAGCTCGCCCTTCTTCACCTCGACGTCGCCGAGGGTGACGTCCTCCAGGGCGAGGCGGGGCAGCCCGTCGGCGATGGAGAGGTTGATGCGCAGGAGTTCGTCCACGGCGGCCGGGATCTTCTCCGGCGCCTCGCGCAGCTGCTCCCACACCTCGGGGTGCTGGATGAGGGAGACGAGCGCCATCGTCAGGAAGCCCATGGTGGAGATGACACCGGCGCCGAACAGCGTGACGCCGACCGTGGCCAGCATCTCGTCCGTCAGGTGGGCGTAGTCGGGGTCGTTGCGCAGGGCGGCGAGTTCCGACATGAGCCCGGTGGTGGCGGGGTCGTCCAGGCGCTCGACCATGTAGGCCATGTCCCGGTCCCAGTTGAGCTTGGCACCGGTGACGGGGCAGGCCGAGTTCATGAAGGCGATGTCGAGGCTGGCGGCCAGGCGAGGGGCGTCGGTCTCCGGGATGCCGAGGATCCGGCAGTGGAGGCGTTCGGCGTACGGGTTGGCGAACTGACCGCGCAGGTCGACCGGCGCGCCGTAGGCCAGCAGGCTGTCGACGAGCGCGTCGGCCTCGGCGCGCATCCAGTCGACGAGGCCGTCGGTCTTGGGGTTGATCGCCTTGAGGACGGCCTTGCGCAGACCGGCTCCGGTGATGTTGCCCATGTTGTTGACGACCTCGGGCGGGATCGTCAGGGCGTACTGGCGGGGCACGCCGGGGGCCGACGTGTCCTTCAGGCTGAACCGGGGGTCCTCCAGGACCTGCTTGCACAGTTCATAGGAGGAGACGAGCCAGGCCTCGTCGCCGGCGATCGTGCGGACCCGCTTCACGGGCTCCTTGCGGAGCTCCTCGATCTCGCGGGGCAGCTGGTCGCCGCGCGCGGAGAACGGGAAGTCGAGCAGGGTGTCAGTGGGCATCGGGGTGTCCTTCGGCGGGCGTGATGATGGCGTGGCCCTGGTTGCGCGAGGCGCGCAGACCCGAACCGCGGGAGTAGAGCAGTTCCGCCATCGGCAGGAGCTGGTGGTAGCAGTTGAGCGAGGACGGCACGCCGAGGATGGCCGGCGTGTCGAGGAAGAGCGGCGCCTCGGCACAGACGTACTCGAGGCACACCTCGCGCTGTCGGGTGGTGGCGGACTTCCCGTCCAGGACTTTGGAGGAGAGGAACGCGTCGACCAGTGAGTTGCAGGTCTTGCGGAACTCCGGGTCGTTGTCGAGCAGGTTGTTCAGGTGGTTGTGCAGAGCGCGGTAGGCCGGGATGTCGGTGAGGGAGGACATCGGCCGGGCGCGCAGGCGGGTGCCGGTGGGGTCGGCTTCTGCGGCTGCGTTGTTCACCTTGGCGCGAACGCCGCGCAGGTTCTTGACCGCCTTGCGTCGGGCCTCGTCCTCGCCGTAGCCGAGGGCCTCGTACATCTCTGCTACGTGCAGGTCGGTGTAAATCAGGTCGACCTGCTGGAAGTTGCGCATCCCCCATTGGGCGAGGTCGAGAACGCGCTGGGCGGAGAAATAGCTGTTCCCCGGGGAGATGCCAATGACGGCATGGTCGCCTTCGGCGCTAATCACCTGGCAATGCGGGGTGTACGGCCGGACTGTGAAGACTTCGGTCGCTGTCGTCAACAGGTGTCGGGTCCTTTGCGCCGCAAGTCCCATGGGGCCCTGTGCCCCGGGTGTGGCGGCGACGTGAGGAAGGTACCGCAACTCTGTGCGACGTTCCATCACTTCCTGTTGGTAACTCACCTGTCGGACAACACCGTTGTCTGAGGCATCTTTCGTGTGGACGCTGGGAAGCGCGGAGTTGGCGGTGTGTTCGCACGGAATTGATGAACTGCATGTGTCGATGTGGCCGGGACGGGGCCACCCGGTTGACGCCGGGCCCCCGTCCTCGGGCATGGTGGACACGTCGAGCCGTCGGTCAGAAGGCTTTCGCCCAGTCGACCATCGGCGTGGTCTTGAAGGCCGAGACGGACGTGGCCGCGGTCTCCCCGTTGTGGGAGCCGACCGTGTTGTCGTGCCCGGCGTTGAAGATGTCGTCCTGGGCCGACTGGACGATGTTGCTGCCGATGACGAAGACGTACGTCGGGCCCGAGTCGGCGGCCGCGGGCGCGGCGGCGGCGAACAGGCCGAGCACGGTGCCGGCGGCGAGGACGGCCAGGATGCGGGAGGTGGTACGGACGGTTCGCTTCACGGCGATGCCTTTCGCGGATTCGGAACGTACACCTCCGGAAGGTAGGAGTTCCGCCCCGCCGTGGAGGGCCGACACACGGCGCTCGCCCTGAATGGCCCACGCGCCGTGCGGCGCCGGCCGGCCCCGTCAGTGGCCGAAGGGCGGTTCGAAGCAGCCGCTCTCCATGTACGGGCCGTTCGTCTTGACCTCGTAGTTGCTCTTCTGCACGAACGCCGTGACGCAGGCGTCGTCGCGGACGCGCAGTCCGACGCGGGTGCCCTCGGGCGTCACGTAGTGGTCGTCCTGGAAGCGCGGCTCCATCTCCCGGACGCTGATCGTTGCGCCCGGCCGTTCGCCCTGCGGCCCGGTCCGCTCCTCCTCGTATCCGAGCGGTCGCAGGGCCGCCCGCACGCTCGGGACGTCCCATGTGCCCGCCTCCCAGAGCCGTTTGAGCACGGGCTCGATCCGGTCGGCCTCCTTCCGTGCGTCCTTCGCGCCGGTGGGGGACATCTCGCCCGGGCGGCGGTGGGCGTTGTTGTCCCCGTAGTGCGGGGCGCCGTCGCCGGCCCCCGGCTCCACGTAGGGGGAGGCGCCGGCGGCACCGGGGCCCGCGCTCGCGCTTGAGCTCGCGCTCGTGCTCGGCAGCGGGTCCGGGGCACCGGGAGCCGCATCCGTGCCGCGGCGCTCACCACAGCCGGTCAGGGACAGGGCGGCGCTCAGGAGAAGAGCGGCCGCGGCGCAGCGACGGCGCGGCCCGCGTATCGAAGTGACCATGGGACGACTCTGCCACGCGGGTCCGCGCAGCCGCCCTCCGCCACTACGACGTAACGGCGGAACGGCGGAACGGCCTAGGCTTGAGCCGTGATCAGCAGGGATAGCAGCCGCCGGAAGGTGCTGGGCGCCGGGGTCGGTGCGCTGGCCGCGGCGCTGGCCGGATGCTCGGGGGACGCGGGTCCGGTGCGCAGGCTGCGGCTCGCGACGGGGCCGGAGGGCGGGCCGTACAACGCCTTCGGGCAGGCGCTGGCCCAGGCCGTCGCCGCGAGCGGCCGGCCGCTCGAGATCGTGCCCGTGAGCACCGCGGCGAGCGTGGACAACCTGCGCCGGCTGGACGACGGCTCCGTGGAGCTGGCGCTGGCCATGGCGGACGTGGCCGAGGACGCCGTACTGGGGCGCGGGTCGTTCTCCCGCCCGGCCGTGGTGACGGCGCTGGCCCGGGTCTACGTGAACTACACGCACCTGCTCGTCCCGGCGGACGGGCCGGTGCACGCGGTGGGGGACCTCGCCGGGCGTCCGGTCGCGGCCGGCGCGGAGGGCTCGGGCGTGCAGGTGGTGGCCGAACGGGTCCTGCGGGCGGCCGGGCTGGGCGACGGCCCCGCGCCGGCCCGTGGGCGCAGCCTGGGCCTCGCCGCCTCGGTCGAGGCCCTGCGCGAGGGCACGGTGGACGCGCTGTTCTGGTCCGGTGGCGTCCCCACGCCGGCGCTGTCGGGGCTGGCGCGCGTGCTGCCCCTGCGCTTCCTGCCGCTCGACGGCTACGTGGGCGCGTTGCGCGAGCGCTACGCCCCCGCCTACTCGGCGGTGACCCTGCCGGCCGGGGTGTACGGGCTCACGGAGCCGGTGGCGACCATCGGGGTCGGCAACCACCTCCTCGCCCGCGCGGACCTGCCGGAGGGCGCCGCCCGCGCCCTGCTCCAGGTCGTGTTCCGGCAGTGGCGCGATCTGCTGCGCGAGGTCACGGCAGGAGCGCGGTTGGAGCCCCGGTTCGCGATCTCCACCGGGGAGGTGCCGCTCCACCCGGGGGCCGTCGCCTACTACCGGTCCGTGTACGGCTGAGCCGTCATCGGGCCGGCAGGCGCAGCTCGACGACCAGGCCGTGCGGCACGTTGGCGCGGACCTCCAGCCGGCCGCCACTGCCGCGGGCGAGTTCGTCGGCGATGGCCAGTCCCAGTCCGCTGCCGCGTACGTTCTGGTGCTCGGGGGAGCGCGCGAAACGCCTGAGCAGCAGGGCCAGTTGGTCCTCCGGCACGCCCGGGCCGTCGTCGGCGACGCGGACGACGGCGCTCCCGTCGTCCGCCCGTACGACGAGCACCTCGACGCGGCCGTCGCGCGGCACGAACTTGACCGCGTTGTCGAGGAGCGAGTCGAGGATGCGGCCCGCCGCGTCGGGCAGCGCCCGCGCCGGCAGTTCCCCCGGCGGCCCCGCGGCCGTCAGGTGCAGTCCCGCGGCGCGGAAGACCGGGGTCCAGGCCGTCACCCGGTCCCGTACCGCCCGGGCCACGTCCTGATGGCCCGGCTCCGCCGTCCCGGACTCCACCCGTGCGAGGGACAGCAGGCCGTCGAGGAGTTCCTCCAGGCGCTCCGCCTCGTCCAGGGCGCGGGTGTGCTCGGCGAGGCCGGGTCCGGGGGTGATGTGCGGTTCGACGTTCTCCAGTTGCAGCACGAGCGTGGCGAGCGGATTGCGCAGCTGGTGGGAGGCGTCGGCGACGAAGTCGCGTTGGCGGCCCATGGAATCGGCCATGGCCTCCGCCATGGCGTTGAAGTGCTGCCGCAGGTTCCGCAGTTCCGGGGGGCCGGTGTCGGACACGGCCCGTGCCCGGAGGCTGCCGGCGGTCAACCGCTCCACCGCCCGGTCCAGATCGAGGAGCGGGCGCATCAGCCAGCGCGCGATGCCCGCCGCGACCAGGGCCGCCGCGGCGAAGGCGGCGACCGCCCCGGTGGCGATGAGCGACCAGCGGACCGCCACGTCCCGACGTGCGGCGTCGGTGGGGACGGCCAGCAGGACCGCCCCGCTGACCCGCTCGTCCCGGCCGACCGGCTCGGCGAGGACCACGGTCCTCGGGCCCCACGGGTGCAGCGTGGGCAGCCGGTCGGTGGAGCGGCCGGTGAGGGCGCGGCGGCGGGCGTCCGCCGCGGCGGAGGGGGCGCCCGAGGCGGCGTCGGCGTCGGCGCCCGCCTCCGTGGCGGCCCGCGACGCGGGCCCCGATCCGGCCCGCGCTATGGTCTCGCCCGCCGAGTCGACCACCACCACGCCGGCTCCGTACAGCTCGGCGTACCGCCCGATCTCGGCCGAGAGCTCCGCCCGGTCGGCGGCGGTGCGCATCCGGTCGGCGAGATCGGCGAACCGTACGGCCTCCGAACGCCGTTGGAGCAGCAGGTGCTCGGTGCGTCCGCGGGCGTAGGCGTCCGCCAGGGGGACGCACAGCAGCAGCGCCGCGGCCCCCATGAGCACCATGAGCACGGCGAGGAGCCTGCGCCTCATCGCGCGCCGTCCCCTTCCGCGGGTGCGGCGGGGGAGCCGAGCTGGTAGCCGAACCCGCGGACCGTGCGCACCAGGTGGGAGCGGCCGGTCTTGGCGCGGATGCCGGCCACGTGCACGTCCAGGGAGCGGGAGGCGGCGAGGAAGACGTCCCCCCAGATCCGGTCCAGGATCACCTCGCGGGAATGGACCTCGTCGGGGCGGGCGGCGAGGAAGGCGAGCACGTCGAACTCACGCCGTGTCAGGCGCACTTCGACGCCCGCCACCGTGACGGTGCGGCCCGCCAGGTCGACCTCGACGTCCCCGGTGCGCACGGGCGCGGGCCGACCCCCGCCGCCCCCGGTCCCGCCGGGGTGGGCGGGGTGGGCCGGTGGGGCGCCGGCGCGGCCGGACCGCGGGTCGGTGCGGCGGCGTACGGTGTCGATACGGGCCATCAGCTCGGCCATCCGGAAGGGCTTGACCACGTAGTCGTCGGCGCCCGCCCGCAGCCCCTGCACGATGTCGCGCTCCTCGCAGCGCGCGGTCACCACGATCAGGGGCGCGTCGCACACCGTCCGCAGCCGCCGCAGCAGTTCCAGCCCGTCGAGGTCGGGCAGGCCCAGGTCCAGGAGGACGAACCCGGCCTCGTGCACGTGCCGCAGGGCGTCCAGGGCGCGGCCCACGCGGCGCACGGTGTGGCCGCGCTGGGCGAGGGCGGTGCCGAGGGCCCGTGCCATCCGGTCGTCGTCCTCGACGAGAAGCGCGTGCATAGCCATGTCCCTCGCGACCTGTGACCCCGATCGGCTCAGCTTACGGGAGCCGCCGCCGGACGTTCCGGCGCTTCGCCGGCACCGCCGCCGGTACCGGAGGCCACACCGACACCGGGGTCGGACGCGGAGTCGGAGTCGGACTCGGCCTCGGCACGGCTGAGCGCGGCGTTACGGGTGTCCGGCATCAGGACGTACGTCACGAGGGAGACGAGGGCGCAGCCGGAGACGTACCAGAAGAACATCCGCTCGTGACCGCTGTTCTTGAACCACAGCGCCACGTACTCCGCCGTGCCGCCGAAGAGCGCGTTGGCGATCGCGTACGGCAGCGCCACGCCCAGGGCCCGCACCCGGGTCGGGAACAGCTCCGCCTTCACCGCGGCGTTGATCGAGGTGTACCCGGTGATGATCACGAGGGCGAGCAGGGACAGCCCCAGCGCGGACCAGTACGAGGACGCCGACCCGAGGGCGGTCATGATCGGGTACGTGCCCACGGTGCAGCCGACCGCGAAGGTGATCAGCAGCGGGCGGCGGCCGATCCGGTCGGACAGCATCCCGGCGAAGGGCTGCAGCACCGCGAAGAGCGTCAGAGCGGTGAAGCTGACCAGGGTGGCGGTCGTCTTCGGCATGCCGGCGCTGCCGACCAGGTACTTGGTGAGGTAGGTGGTGTACGTGTAGTAGGCCACGGTGCCGCCGAGGGTGAGCGCCATGACCAGGCCGGCCTGCCGCCGGTAGAGCCACAGGGCCTTCAGCGTGCCGCGGGTGCTGTCGTCGTGGGCCTCCTCGTCCGCCGACTCCTCCTTGAAGGCGTCGGTCTCCTGGAGCCGGCGCCGCAGCCAGAAGACGACCACCGCGAACAACGCCCCGAGGACGAAGGGGATCCGCCACCCCCAGCTGTGCAACTGGGCGGTGGTGAGGGTGTGCTGCATCGTGATCAGGATGCCCAGGCCGAGCAGCTGGCCGCAGGTCATGGACACGTACTGGAAGGAGGAGCCGAGCCCGCGCCGGTTGCGGGCCGACGCCTCGGTCAGGTAGGTGGCGCTGGCCGCGTACTCGCCGCCGATGCTCATCCCCTGGAGCAGGCGCGCGAGCAGCAGCACCAGGGCGCCGAAGTAGCCCGCCTGTCCGTAGGTCGGGGCCACGGCGATCAGCAGGGCGGCCACCGACATCATCGTGACGGTGAGGGTGAGGGCGCTCTTGCGGCCGTGCCGGTCTGCGGCGCGGCCGAGGATCCACCCGCCGACGGGGCGCATCAGGAAGCCGACGGCGAAGATGCCCGCCGTGTTCATCAGCTGCGTGGTCGGATTGTCGCCGGGGAAGAAGGAGTCGGCGAAGTAGATCGCGAAGCTGGCGTAGACGAACCAGTCGTACCACTCGACGAGGTTGCCGAGCGACCCGCCGATCAGGGCGAGACGGCGCTTCCTGCGCTCGTCACCGGGCGGTGAAGCGGGCATGACGGCGGACGCGGACATGGCGGCTCCTGAGGGATGTCCCCGAGGGGAGAGGGAGAAATGCCCCGGTGGCGGGGAAGTGTCCCGAGCATGCGACGGCCGTTGTACCCGGACAAGCTCCGGCACGCAGATCTAACGTTCCGCTAAGAAAGGCGCGCGGCTGCGGGGATTTCACAGCTCGGTCATGTGCACGCCATGTCTGCTCCATGGCGGCCACCCGCGGGTGGCCCACCGTGGGGGCGCCGGACCGGGAGCACCGTCCGGAGCGCCCCCGGTTCTTCGCCCCGGGGCGAAGAACCGGGGGCCCGGCTCCCACCCGAAACCGTGAGCAGGAGGCAGGATGAGCGTGATCAGGAGAAGGCGGACACCGGTCGTGGCCGTGGCGACCCTCGTGGCCCTGGGAGTGGTCGCCGGACCGGCGCACGCCCGCGGCGACCACGGCGCGACGCCGTCGCTGCCCCAGGTGCAGGCCTCCCTGGAGACGCCCTCCCTGTTCGACGACGAGGCCGGCGGCAACGCGAACGCCGACGACCCCGCGATCTGGCGCAACGAGAAGGACCCCGACCACAGCCTGGTCATCGCCACCGCCAAGGAGGGCGGCCTGCGCGTGTACGACCTCGACGGACGCCAGGTGCAGTCCCTGCCGACCCCGCCGCCGCCCCGCGAAGGCGACGCGGCCGGGCGCTTCAACAACGTCGACCTGATCACCGGACTCCGCTTCCCCGGCGGCGCCCGCCACGACGTGGCCGTCGTCTCCGACCGGGGCCGCGACCAGCTGCGCGTCTACCGCATCGACCCCCGGCGCCCCTCGGCCCCGCTGGTCGACGTCACCGACGAGTCGGCGGCCCCGCAGGTCTTCTCCGCCGGCCAGGACGAGGTCAACGACCAGCGCACCGTCTACGGCCTGGCCGCCTACACCGACCGCCGCAGCGGCCGTTCCTTCGCCGTCACGAGCCGGCGCCACGCCACCGCCCTCGCCCTCGCCGAACTCCTGCCCGACGCGCGGGGGAAGGTCGGCTACCGCACCGTCCGCACCACCTCGCTGCCCTCCACGTTCACGCTCCCCGACGGGAAGCCGTGGACCCCGTGCGGCGAACCGGGCGAACTCCCGCAGGTCGAGGGCATGGTCATCGATCCCGACACCGGTGACCTCTACGCGGGCCAGGAGGACGTCGGCATCTGGAAGCTGGACGCCGACCTGCGTTCCCCCGCCCGCCTGATCGAGAAGGTCCGCTCCTTCGGGGTGCCCGGCACCTGGAACCCCGCCACCGACGAGTGCGAGGCGGGCGCGGACCCCGGCTTCGGCGGCCGGCACGTGTCCGCCGACGTGGAGGGCCTGACCCTCTGGCGCGATCCCGAGCACCCCGGCCACGGCGGCTACCTGCTCGCCTCCAGCCAGGGCGACGACACCTTCGCCGTCTTCGACCGCGAGCGCGGCAACGCCTTCGTCCGGAGCTTCCGCGTCGCGGCGGGCACCCGGCCCGGTGCGCCCGACGGGTCGCAGGAGTGCGACGGCGCCGCCGTCACCAGCGCGCCGCTGGGCAGGAGGTTCCCGAACGGCCTGCTGGTGGTCCAGGACGGCGCCAACACCCCCGGGACCACCGGCCCCGACGGGGAGGCCCGCACCGACACCGACTTCAAGTTCGTGGACCTCGGCCGCCTCCAACGGGCCGCACGCCTCTGACCCCGAGCCCGCCCGGCCCGGCCCAGGAGGCCGGGCCCGGACGGGGCCGGACGGGACGGGACCGGACGCCGTCGCGTTCGCGCCGCTCGGTAGGATCGCGACCGCATACGACGGAAGGCGATCATGGCGGACAGTCCCCTCAGGCCCAGCTCGTTGATCAACACGGTCTACGGCGCGTTCCTGCGACGCCTCGGAGGCTGGATCTCCGTGGCCGACCTGGTCACCCTGATGTCCGAACTGGACGTAGACGGCCCGGCGGCGCGCTCGGCGATCTCCCGGCTCAAGAAGAAGGGCGTCCTCGAACCGGAACGCCGCGGCGCCACCGGGTACCGGCTCAGCGCCGCCGCCCGGCCCGTCTTCGACGAGGGCGACCGCCGCATCTTCGCCGGCCTGGAACCGGCGAAGCTGAGCGACGGCTGGGCCATGGCCGTCTTCTCCGTTCCGGAGTCCGAGCGGTCGTACCGCTACCAGCTGCGCACCCGACTGACCTGGCTGGGCTTCGGCAACATCGCCCCCGGTGTGTGGCTGGCGCCGGGCCGCCTGCTCGGCGACGCCCGCGACATGCTCGTGCGCCTCGGACTCAGCGACTACGTGCACCTGTTCGCCGCCGACTACGCCGCCTTCAGCGAGCTGCCCGAGACCGTCAGCTCCTGGTGGGACTTCCCGGCGATCGAGGAACAGTACGCGGGCTTCACCGAGGCCTACGGACCCCTCGCCGCACAGCTGGCCGAGCAGCCCGACGTCGACGGCGCCGAGGCCTTCCGCGCCTACGTCCCGATGCTCACCCAGTGGCGCCGCCTGCCGTACCTCGACCCGGGCCTGCCCGCCGAACTGCTCCCCGCCGACTGGAACGCCGTCGCCGCACGGCAGATCTTCCAGCAGCTCAACGACGTACTCGCCGCGCCGGGCCTGCGCCACGTACAGGAGATCACCGGCCTGACGGAGGAACCCCCCGCTCCCGGGGCGACGTAGCGCGTGCGGCGTCGGTCAGGAACGGCGTCCGCGACCACGGGCCGGGAACGCGAGCTGAGCGTCCGTCAGTGCGGTGACCGGCTGCTGCTCGTCCTCTCCACGGACGACGCGGGCCGTTCCCCGCACGTCGCCGACCTCTACGGAAACGTCATCGTGGCGGCGCGCCCGCCGGGCTCCTGAGCGCCCGGGCGAGGTGGCGGGCGGTCTCGCGGGTACGGCGCGGTACGCGGCGGCCGCCCTCGACGAGCGCGGTGGCCCGGCCCATCACCCGCAGCGCCCGCACGGACCCCACGGCGGGCACCGCGTCCACCAGGGTCCCCATGGCCGTGTCGGCCTCGCGCCAGTCGCCCGCCCGGGCCAGGACCCGGGCGAGCTCCGCCGCGAACAGCACCCGGTAGGCCGGGCCGTCACCGTCGGCGTGGGCTGCGCCGTGCAGGAGGGCGGCCGCCGCGTCCAGGTCCCCCAGCGCGGCGCGCGCCAGTCCCTGGTGGCCTTCGAGCTCGGCCCGGTCGAACCACCAGGCCCACGACGGGTCCCGGTCCGTCGGCGGTTCGCCGAGCAGCTCGGCGGCGGTGCGCAGGGCCCGCCCGGCCTCGGGCCCGCGCCCCAGCCGGGCCAGGGCCCGCCCGGCGCGCACCTGGAAGATCGCCGCGACGCGCCCGGGAAGGTCCTCGCGCTCCAGCACGGACGAGGCGATCCGAAGGGAGCTCCCGGGCCGGCCCAGGTGCTCCTCCTGCATCGCGAGCACCGCGAGCACCAGGGGTTCCACGGCGGCCGGTCCGGCCCCGCGGCCGCCGCGGGCCAGCTCCAGGGCCCGTAGGTGGAGCCGCCGCGACACCCCGTGCCGTTCGGCGTCGAAGGCGATCCACGCGGCGACCTGGAACAGCTCGGCGCGCGCGGCCCGCCCCGCGTCGTCCTGTACCGGGCCGCTGCCGCCGACCGTACGGACCGCCTCCAGGGCGGCGCCCACCGACCACCGTGCCCCGGCCGCCACGTCGAGCGCGACGAGCCCCTCCGTCACGGCCTTCACCTCGGCCACCGAACACACCCGGGTCATCCTGGCCCCCCTCCCGTCAGACCAAGACCGAGACCGAGACCGAGACCGAGACCAAGACCCCGGCCGCTCCGGACGACACCGGCCGCGGTTCCACGGCAGCGTGGCGCTCCGGCGTGAGGATGGGGCCATGGCCGACACCTTCGCTTCGCGCACCATCGACGTGACGACCGGGGACCGGGAGACGGTCCACGACCTGACCGCTGCCTGTGCCGCCTTCCTCGCGGAAGTGGCACGGGGCCAGTGCGGACTGCTGAACCTCTTCACTCCCCACGCGACCGCCGGCCTCGCCGTCATCGAGACGGGAGCGGGCAGCGACGACGACCTCCTGACCGCCCTGGGGTCCCTGCTGCCCGCCGACGACCGCTGGCGGCACCGGCACGGATCCCCCGGGCACGGGCGGGACCACGTACTGCCCGCGATCGTCCCGCCCCACGCGACGCTGCCGGTGATCGACGGAACGCTCGCGCTGGGCACCTGGCAGTCCGTCACCTTGGTGGACACCAACCGGGACAACCCCCGGCGGCAGGTCCGCCTGACCTTCCTCGGCTGCTGAAGGAGCATCAGAGCCGCTGTACAGGGACGGAGTTCCGGGCCGGCCGGCCGCAGTGGGCGGCCGGCCCGGACTTCGGATCACGCGAGGTCGAAGCGGTCCAGCGTCATCACCTTGTCCCACGCGGCGACGAAGTCCTTGACGAACTTCCCCTTCGCGTCGTCGCTCGCGTAGACCTCCGCGAGCGCGCGCAGCTCCGAGTTCGACCCGAAGACCAGGTCGGCACGGGTGCCGGTCCATTTGACGGCGCCGGTGGCGGCGTCGCGGCCCTCGAAGATGCTCTCGTCCTCGGCCGTCGCCTTCCACGTCGTGCCCAGGTCGAGGAGGTTGACGAAGAAGTCGTTCGTCAGGGACCCGGGCGAGGTGGTGAAGACACCGTGCGCGCTCTGCTGGTAGTTCGCGCCCAGCACGCGCAGGCCACCGACCAGGACGGTCAGCTCGGGCGCGCTCAGGTTCAGCAGGTTCGCCCGGTCGAGGAGCAGGTACTCGGCCGGCAGCCGGTTGCCCTTACCGAGGTAGTTGCGGAACCCGTCCGCGCTCGGCTCCAGTGCGGCGAACGACTCCACGTCCGTCTGCTCCTGCGCCGCGTCCACGCGGCCCGGCGCGAAGGGCACCTCGACGTCGAAGCCGGCGTCCTTGGCGCCCTGTTCGACGGCGGCCGCACCGGCGAGCACGATCAGGTCGGCGAGCGAGATCCGCTTGTCGCCGGACTGGGCGGCGTTGAAGGACTCCTGGATCCCCGTCAGCGTGCGCAGCACCGCCGCCAGCTGGTCGGGTTCGTTGACCTCCCACCCGCTCTGCGGCTGGAGCCGGATGCGCGCGCCGTTGGCGCCGCCGCGCTTGTCGCTGCCGCGGAACGACGAGGCCGAGGCCCACGCCGTGGACACGAGCTGGGACACCGTCAGGTCGGAGGCGAGGACCTGCTGCTTGAGGGAGGCGATGTCGGCGGCGTCGACGAGCTCGTGCGTCACCGGCGGGAGCGGGTCCTGCCAGAGCAGCGTCTCGGACGGGACCTCCGGGCCGAGGTAGCGCACGACCGGGCCCATGTCACGGTGCGTCAGCTTGTACCAGGCGCGGGCGAAGGCGTCCGCGAACTCGGCCGGGTTCTCCAGGAAGCGTCGGGAGATCTGCTCGTAGGCCGGATCGAACCGCAGGGAGAGGTCGGTCGTCAGCATCGTCGGCGCGTGGCTCTTGGACGCGTCGTGGGCGTCGGGCACGGTCCCCGCGCCCGCCCCGTCCTTCGGCCGCCACTGGTGCGCGCCGGCCGGGCTCTTGAACAGCTCCCACTCATAGCCGAAGAGGATCTCGAAGAAGCTGTTGTCCCAGGTGATCGGGGTGTTCGTCCAAATGCCCTCCAGACCGCTGGTGATCGCGTCGGCGCCCTTGCCGGTACCGAAGGAGTTCGCCCAGCCGAAGCCCTGCTGCTCGATCGAGGCGGCCTCGGGGTCCGCGCCGACGCTGTCCGCCGGGCCCGCGCCGTGGGTCTTGCCGAAGGTGTGACCGCCCGCGATCAGGGCGACCGTCTCCTCGTCGTTCATCGCCATCCGGCGGAACGTCTCACGGATGTCACGCGCGGCGGCCAGCGGGTCCGGAGTGCCGTTCGGGCCCTCCGGGTTGACGTAGATGAGGCCCATCTGGACGGCGCCGAGCGGGTTCTCCAGCTCGCGGTCGCCGGTGTAGCGCTCGTCGTCGAGCCACGTGGTCTCGGGACCCCAGTAGACGTCCTCGTCGGGCTCCCAGACGTCCGCGCGACCGCCGCCGAAGCCGAAGGTCTCGAAGCCCATCTGCTCCAAGGCCACGTTGCCGGTCAGGATCATGAGGTCGGCCCACGACAGGCTCTGTCCGTACTTCTTCTTGACCGGCCACAGCAGGCGGCGGGCCTTGTCGAGGTTGCCGTTGTCCGGCCAGCTGTTGAGCGGCGCGAAACGCTGCTGGCCGGCTCCGGCGCCGCCGCGGCCGTCGCTGATGCGGTAGGTGCCGGCGCTGTGCCAGGCCATGCGGATCATGAAGGGGCCGTAGTGGCCGAAGTCGGCGGGCCACCAGTCCTGCGAGGTGGTCAGCACTTCCGCGATGTCCCGCTTCACGGCGGGGAGATCGAGGGTCTTGAACGCCTCGGCGTAGTCGAACTCCTCGCCGAGCGGGTTGGCCACGGCGGGGTTCTTGGCGAGGATCTTCAGGTTGAGCCGTTCCGGCCACCACTGACGGTTGCCGCCGCCCTGGGTCGGATGCGGGGCGCGCTCGTGTGCGACCGGGCAGCCGCCACCGCCCTCCGACTTGGCGTCTACGACGATTGCATCATGGTTCTCGGACATGCAAATCCTTCCGTACCAGGCGGATCACGGTGTGCAGGAACTGAATGCGAGGGAACTGCCGGGGCGAGGGGCGAGGGTCCCGTGCACGGTCTCGGCCTCGTCGGTCGGCTCGACGCCGAGGCGGTCACCGTCCCGGACGGTGTCGCCTGCCGCTCTGGAGTCGTCCAGTCTCTTGGCTATCCATCAAACCGATCCTACGATGGACGGAATCCAAGTCAAGAAGCACACCAAGCCCATATTGAGTCGGATTCCCGATGTCGGCCGACAGACCTCGGGCACCGTCGAACCTGAAACGGGTGAGCCGATATGAGTGACCTGCTGCGACGGCTGCGCGGGCGTGGCTGGCGGATGACGTCCCAGCGGCGCGTGGTCGCGGAGGTCCTCGACGGAGACCACGTGCACCTCACGGCCGACGAGGTGCACGCCCGTGCGACGGAGCGGCTGCCCGAGATCTCCCGCGCCACCGTGTACAACGCCCTGGGCGAGCTGGTCGCCCTCGGCGAGGTCGCCGAAGTCACCACCGACGGCCGGGCCAAGCGCTACGACCCCAACGCGCACCACCCGCACCAGCACCTGGTGTGCTCCGGCTGTGGGCTGATCCGCGACGTCCACCCGACCGGAAGCCCCCTGGCCGGCCTCCCGCCCGAGGAGCGCTTCGGTTTCACGCTGTCCGGCGTTGAGGTCACCTACCGCGGTCTGTGCCCGGCCTGCGCCCAGGGGGGCGGAGGGGGGCCGGCCGGGGCCCGGGAGTGATCGGGCGCGGAGCGGGTAGGCGCCGCACACCGGGCGTCGACCAAGGAGGCACCATGCCCCGCAGTTCCAGCCAGAAGCACGAACGTCAGTGCGCACACATAGGGGAGAGACAGCAGCGGCGCGGCGAGCGCACCGAACGCCCCGAGGAGATCGCCGCCGGGGAGCTGGGACGTTGAACCGTACGCCGTCGAGTGGAGGCGCCATGCGGGAAGCCCGCGACGGGAGGAACGAGAGCGGAGAGGAACGCGCGGACCGACAGTGGCAGGAGCTGATCCAGGAGATCCGCGTCGCCCAGACGGGCGTGCAGATCCTCTTCGGCTTCCTGTTGACGGTCGTGTTCACCCCCCTCTTCCACGAACTCCCGCCGACCGACAAGACCATTTACATCGTCACCGTCGTGCTCGGCTCGCTGGCGACCGGCGCGCTCATCGGACCCGTCGCCTTCCACCGCGTCGTCTCCGGCCGGCGGATCAAGCCCGAGGCCGTCGCCTGGGCCTCGCGCCTGACCTTCACCGGACTCGTGCTGCTGCTGGCCACCTGCACCGCGGCCCTCTTCCTGGTCCTGCGGGTCGCCACCCACGACGCCCTCGTGCCCTGGCTGGTGGCGGGCGTACTGGCCTGGTACCTGTTGTGCTGGTTCGTCCTCCCGCTGTGGGCGCGGATCCGGTACACCGCGGAGCGCTGAGCGGCAGGCCCGTTCGGGACCCGTACACGACCCGTTCACCACGGTGCGGCGCCATCGTTCCTTCCCGGCCACCCGTCAGGCTTCAAGAAGAAAACCCTTGATGCCGCACTAGACTGGTGGGTTGTTTGGCGCTGGAACGGAACAACCCGGGCAGACCTGGGCTCCGCCCGGCGACCCGGGACCTCCGGGAACGAGACGCGAGGGCCGATGGCTGCAACACCTGAGCACGGTGAACTCACTCTGCTCGACGGCGAGGAGGCGTACGGGGACCCGAGCGGGGCGTCCGACGCGGGGAGGGAGTCCGGCAAGTCCGCCCGGTTCTCCGCCGGACCCGCCGCCCCGACGCGCACCCTCGTCGACATCTTCGAGGCCTCCGTACGCGCGTACCCCGACGAACTCGCCCTGGACGACGGCACCACCCGCTTGACCTACCGGGCGCTGGCCGCCGAGGTCGAGCGCCGCCGCCGCGCCCTCGCGGCCGCCGGGGTGGGCCGCGGCGACCGGGTCGGCGTACGCGTGCCGTCCGGGACCAACGAGCTGTACGCCGGCATCCTCGCCGTGCTCGCCGCGGGCGCCGCCTACGTCCCGGTCGACGCCGAGGACCCCGACGAGCGCGCCGAGCTGGTCTTCGGCGAGGCCGGCGTACGTGCGGTGCTGGGCGCCGGAGGGCGCATCGACGCCACCGGCCCCGCGGACGCCGCCGTACCCGCCGCACGGCCCGGCCCCGAGCACGACGCGTGGATCATCTTCACGTCCGGCTCCACCGGCAAGCCCAAGGGCGTCGCCGTCAGCCACCGCAGCGCCGCCGCCTTCGTCGACGCCGAGGCCGCGCTGTTCCTCACCGACGAGCCGATCGGACCCGGCGACCGCGTCATGGCCGGACTGTCCGTCGCCTTCGACGCCTCCTGCGAGGAGATGTGGCTCGCCTGGCGCTACGGCGCCTGCCTCGTCCCCGTCCCGCGCTCCCAGGTCCGCAGCGGCGCCGACCTGGGCCCCTGGCTGGCCGACCAGGAGATCACCGTGGTCTCCACCGTGCCGACCCTGGCCGCGCTCTGGGAGCCCGAAACCCTCAACGAGGTCCGGCTGCTCATCTTCGGCGGCGAGGCCTGCCCGCCCGAGCTCACCCAGCGCCTGGTCACCGAGGGCCGCGAGGTCTGGAACACCTACGGCCCCACCGAGGCCACCGTCGTAGCCTGCGCCGCCCTCCTCACCGGCGAGGAACCCGTCCGGATCGGCCTGCCCCTCAACGGCTGGGAACTGGCCGTGGTCGACGAGTCCGGGGAGCCGGTGCCGATGGGCGGCAGCGGGCAGCTCGTCATCGGCGGCGTCGGCCTCGCCCGCTACCTCGACCCTACGATGGACGCCGAGAAGTACGCCCCGCTCGAATCCCTCGGCTGGCAGCGCGCCTACCGCAGCGGCGACCTCGTCCGCGCCGAACCCGAAGGCCTGGTCTTCCTCGGCCGCGCCGACGAGCAGATCAAGCTCGGCGGCCGCCGGATCGAGCTGGGCGAGGTGGACGCCGCCCTGCAGGCCCTGCCCGGCGTCGCCGGCGCCGCCGCGGCCGTACGGACCGCCCGCAGCGGCAACCAGCTCCTCGTCGGCTACCTCGTCACCCAGGACGGCTGGGACCACGCAGCCGCCGTCGAGCGGCTGCGCTCCGAGCTGCCCGCCGCCCTCGTACCGCTGCTCGCACCGGTCGACGAGCTCCCCACCCGCACCTCCGGCAAGGTGGACCGCGACGCGCTGCCCTGGCCGCTGCCCGAACTGGAGACCGGCGGCCCCGCCGAGCAGCTCTACGGCACCGAGGCCTGGCTCGCCGAGCAGTGGAGCGAGACCCTCGGTGTGGCCGTCAACAGCGCCGCCGACGACTTCTTCGCGATCGGCGGCAGCAGCCTCGCCGCCGCCCAGCTCACCACCCGGCTGCGCACCCGCTACCCGCGTGCGGCCGTCCTCGACATCTACCAGCAGCCCGTCCTGCGCAAGCTGGCCCGCCGCCTGGAGAAGTCCGTCCGGGACGACGAGGCGGCCCGGGTCATCGCGCCCGTCCCGCTCCGCGCCAAGGTGATCCAGTCGCTGCTGCTGATCCCGCTGTACACCCTGGTCGGCCTGCGCTGGACGGTGGCGCTGCTGGCCCTCGGCAACGTACTGCACTGGTTCGGTCCCTACCCGTGGGCGCCGACCGCCTCCTGGTGGCTCGTCGCCGCCGGAGCCGCGCTCCTCTTCAGCCCGCCCGGCCGCCTCGCGATCGCCGCCGCCGGTGCCCGCCTGCTCCTGCGCGGCGTCAAGGCGGGCCGCTACCCGCGCGGCGGGAGCGTGCACCTGAGGCTGTGGACCGCCGAGCGGCTGGCCGAGTACGTCGGCGCGACCTCACTCACCGGCTCCTGGCTGGAACGCTACGGACGGGCCCTCGGCGCCAAGATCGGCCCCGAGGTGGACCTGCACTCCCTGCCCCCGGTCACGGGCATGCTCAAACTCGGCCGGGGCTGCGCCGTGGAGTCCGAGGTGGACCTCTCCGGGCACTGGCTGGACGGCGACCGGCTGGAGATCGGCCAGGTCAAGGTCGGCGCCGGCGCGGTGGTCGGCACCCGCAGCATCCTCTTCCCCGGCGCCCGCGTCGGCAAGCGGGCCGAGGTGGCCCCCGGCTCCGCCGTCGTCGGCCAGATCCCCACCGGCCAGCGCTGGGCCGGAGCACCCGCCGGCAAGCTCGGCAAGGCCAAACGCAACTGGCCCAAGCAACGCCCGCCGCGCTCGGTCCACTGGCGGGCCATGTACGGAGCGACCGGCTTCTGCCTCACGGCCCTGCCCGTCCTCGCCACCGTGCCCGCCCTGCTCGTCGTGAGCCGGTTCGTGCCCGCCGACGCCGGGCTCGCCCAGGCCCTGCGCGGAGCGCTCGTCGCCGTCGTCCCCGGAGCCCTCGCCTTCGGCTGCGCGTACGCCCTTCTGCTGCTGGTCTCCGTACGGCTGCTCAGCCTCGGCCTGCGCACCGGCAACCATCCGACGCACAGCAGGGTCGGCTGGCAGGCGTGGACGGTCACCCAGCTGATGGACCTGTCCAGGGAGACGCTCTTCCCGCTCTACGCCGGGCTGATCACCCCCGTGTGGCTGCGGCTGCTCGGCATGAAGATCGGCCGGGGCGCGGAGGTGTCCACCGTCCTCGCGCTGCCGAGCCTCACCACCGTGGGCGAAGGCGCCTTCCTCGCCGACGACACCTTGACCGCCCCCTACGAGCTGGGCGGCGGCTGGGTACGCATCGGACACTCCGAGATCGGCCGCCGCGCCTTCCTCGGCAACTCCGGAATGACCGCTCCGGGCCGCACCGTGCCGGACGACGGCCTCGTCGGCGTGCTGTCCGCCACCCCGAAGAAGGCCAAGAAGGGCAGCTCGTACCTGGGCCTGCCGCCGGTCAAGCTGCCGCGCTCCGCCGCCGACGCCGACCAGAGCCGGACCTACGACCCGCCCGCGCACCTGCTGTGGGCGCGCGGGCTGGTGGAGCTGTGCCGGCTCGTCCCCGTCTTCTGCTCGGCCGCGCTGGCCGTCCTGACCGTGGCGGCGCTCTGCGCGCTGAGCACGGCGACCGGCCTGGGGATCCCGGGCGCCACCCTGCTGTCCGGAGCGGTCCTGCTGTCCGCCGGCGTGGCCGCCTGCGCCGTCTCGGTGGCCGCGAAGTGGCTGCTGGTCGGCCGCCACCGGGCCGGCGAGCACCCGCTGTGGAGCGCGTTCGTATGGCGCAACGAACTCGCCGACACCTTCGTCGAGGTACTGGCCGTGCCCTGGCTGGCCGGATCCGTACCCGGCACCCCGCTGCTGGCCCTGTGGCTGCGCGCGCTCGGGGCCCGCATCGGCCGCGGCGTGTGGTGCGAGAGCTACTGGCTGCCCGAGATGGACCTGGTCGTGCTGGGCGACGCGGTCAGCGTGAACCGCGGCTGTGTGTTGCAGACACACCTCTTCCACGACCGGATCTTGAGGACGGATACTGTGGTCCTCCGCGAGGGCGCCACCCTGGGCCCGGGCGGAATCGTCCTGCCCGGCAGCACGGTCGGGGCCCGCAGCACACTGGGTCCCGCCTCTCTCGTGATGGCCGGGGAATCCGTCCCCGCCGACACCCGCTGGCTGGGCAATCCGATCGAGGCGTGGCGGTCCTGAACGGACCGTCCCTGCGGTGGTCGGCAACGGCAGCGGCGGCAGCGGGACACCAGCACGTCGTACGAGCACAGCGCAGGGAGCGGAAGCGGCAGTGAGCGGCCAGAAGACAGAGGTGTCGGACCCGTACTTTCCGGCCAACGGCGACTCCCGTTACCGAGTGCACCGGTACGAACTCGCTCTGGAATACCGTCCCGGCCCCAACCGGCTGGCCGGGACGGCCCGGCTCAGCGCCATCGCCGGACGGGCCCCGCTCACCGAGTTCCACCTCAACCTGGCCGAGTTCAGAATAGGACGCGTCCTCGTCAACGGCCGGGCCCCGCACTACGCGCACCGCGGCGGCAAGCTCCGCATCCGGCCGGCCAAGCCGCTGCCCGCCGGCGCCGCCTTCACCGTGGAGGTCCACTGGGCGGGCAACCCGAAACCGGTGCGCAGCCCCTGGGGCGGCCTCGGCTGGGAGGAACTGACCGACGGCGCGCTGGTGGCCAGCCAGCCGGTCGGCGCCCCCTCCTGGTACCCGTGCAACGACCGGCCCGCCGACAAGGCCTCGTACCAGATCTCCGTCAACACGCCCTCCGCCTACACCGTCGTCGCCGGCGGCCGGCTGCTCACCCGCACCACCAGGGCCAGCACCACCACCTGGGTGTACGAGCAGCCGGCGCCGACCTCCAGCTACCTCGTCGGCCTGTCCATCGGCATGCACCAGACGGTGCTGCTCGGCGACCCCGGGCTCGGCGGCGTCCCGCAGAGCGCCCACGTACCCCCGCACCTGCTGCCGCGGTTCTCCCGCGACTTCGCCCGGCAGCCCGCGATGATGCAGCTGTTCGAGGAACTGTTCGGGCCCTACCCCTTCGGCGAGTACACGGTCGTCGTCGCCGACGAGGAACTGGACGTACCCGTCGAGGCCCAGGGCCTCTCCCTGTTCGGCACCAACCACGTCGACGGCGCGCGCGGCTCGGAACGCCTCATCGCCCACGAGCTCGCACACCAGTGGTTCGGCAACAGCGTGACCATCGCCGACTGGCGGCACATCTGGCTGAACGAGGGCTTCGCGAAGTACGCCGAGTGGCTCTGGTCGGAGCGCTCCGGCGGGCGGACCGCACACGAGCTGGCGGTCACCGCGCACCGGCTGCTGGCCACGCGGACGCAGGACCTGCGGCTGGCCGACCCGGGCCGCAAGCTGATGTTCGACGACCGCCTGTACCAGCGCGGCGGCCTCGCCGTGCACGCGGTCCGCTGCGCCCTGGGCGACGGCGCGTTCTTCCGCATGCTGCGCGACTGGCTCACCGTGCACCGCCACGGGGTGGTGACCACCGCCGGCTTCACCACCCAGGTGGCCCGCTACACCGCCGAGCCCTTGGACGACCTGTTCTCGGCGTGGCTCTACGAGCCGGCACTCCCGCCGCTGCCCTCCCCGTCGGTACCGGCGAAGCCCGGCTACCCCCCGACGAACGGCGGCCCCGGCAAGGGCCGGGGCCGCGGAAGGACCTCGGCTTAGGCCGTCCTTTCGGATCCTGCCGGGGCGACAGGATCCGAACGGGACGACCTAGCTCTGCCTCGTCCAGCGCTGGGAGGCCTCCCCGCCGCAGGAGTTCGTGACCAGGCCGCTCGCCATGCCCAGGTCGAGGCAGCCGCCGCCGAGGTCGCTGCGGAGGCTGCCGTTGGCGCCCGTGCGCCAGACCCGGCCGATGTCCTGGGCGCAGTCGCCCACGAAGACGGCCTGGCCGAGCCCGTTGGAGTACAGGCACTGACCGCTCTGCTGGTTGACGAGCCTGAAGCCGCCGTCCGACCTGCCCTGCACGGTCCAGCGGGCGGAGCCGTCCGAGCACTCGCCGAAGTCCGAGGCGCCGAACACCTGGGTGATGCACTTGCCGTTGTTGCCGTTGCGGTAGCGGTAGGTGCCGGAGGCGGGGGGTGCGGGAGGGGCCGGGGCCGTGGGGGCCGTGGACGCTCCGCCGCCGGAGGGGCGCGTGCTGCCGGCGCCGCCCCCGTTCGCGGAGTTGCCCGATCCGCCCGCGCCGCCCCCGCCGCCCGGACCGGTCTGGGCGCCGCCGCCCGGGCCGGAGCCGGGTCCGGGACCCTGGCCGGCGCCCGCGGCGGCCGCGTTCGGGGGGACGCCGGCCGCCCCGCCCTGGGCCTGGTCCTGGGGTGGCGACTGCGCGGGGGACGCCGTCGCCGCCGGACCGGCGCCCGTCGCCGTCGGCGCTGACGGGTCGGCCGGCGCCGTGACCGACGACTGCGGGGCCTTGCGCGCGTCGGCCTGCGGCGAGCCCGTGTGCGGCAGGTACTGGACGCCGAGCGTCGTGCCGCCCGCGACCACGACGACGGGGAAGACGGCCAGCAGGACGCGGGTGCGGCGGCGCCGTTCGGGCCGTTCCGGGCGGGACGCGGCGGGCGTGGGCGCAGGCCCGGCATCCTCCGGTGCCTTCCCGGAACCCTTGTCCGGGGCCGGGGCTGCGGCTGGTTCGGTTTCGGCATCCGGGTCCGGCTTCTCACCCGCGAGCGGGAGCGTCGGTACGTCGACCTCCTGCACGTTCGCGGCGAAGGCGGCCCGCTCCGTCAGCCGCTCGGAGATGGCCGCCGGCCACAGCGGCTCCGTGAACGGGCCGTGCCCCGTGGCGCGTTCGAGGAGTTCGGCGGCGGTGGGGCGCTCGTCGGGGTCCTTGGCCAGGCAGGCCGCGACGAGGTCGGCCAGCTCCGGCTCCGCCTCCCGCAACGGATCCAGGTCGGGCTCCTCGTGGACGATGCGGTACAGCACGCCGTGCCCCGACTCGTCGCCGAAGGGCGGCCGGCCGCACGCCGCGTACGCGAGGACCGAGCCCAGCGCGAAGACGTCGGTGGCACCGCTCAACCGTCGCCTGCCCGAGGCCTGTTCGGGCGCCATGTAGGCGGGCGTGCCCACCACCATGCCGGTCCGGGTCAGCTGGCTCTGCTCCGCGGCGCGTGCGACGCCGAAGTCGATGAGGGTGAGACCGTCGAGCGTCAGCATCACGTTGGACGGCTTGAGGTCCCGGTGCACCATGTCCAGCGCGTGCACCGACGCGAGGCCCGCCGCCGCCTCCCGCAGCAGCAGCCACAGCGCGTCCGCGGGCAGCGGGCCCCCGTGCAGCGTGATGGCCTCCCGCAGGGTGAGCCCGGGGATGTACGCGGTGGCGAACCACGGCGGGCTCGCGGTGCGGTCGCAGGCGAGCAGCGGCGCGGTGGCCTCCGCGGGCAGCCGGGCGAGGTTGTCCAGCTCGTGCCCGAACCGCCGCAGGAAGTCCTCGTCCTCGCCGACGACGGAGGACAGCAGCTGCTTGACGGCGACGTACCGGCC
Source organism: Streptomyces sp. NPDC005533 (assembly GCF_042871845.1). Taxonomy (NCBI): domain Bacteria; kingdom Bacillati; phylum Actinomycetota; class Actinomycetes; order Kitasatosporales; family Streptomycetaceae; genus Streptomyces; species Streptomyces sp. NPDC005533. The sequence continues at coordinate 170,434 of NZ_JBIAJH010000007.1, forward strand.
CTCTTGGACGCCGAGGTACACCCGCCCCATGCCGCCGGCCCCGAGCCGGCCCGCCAGCGGAATGGCCCCGATCCGGCGCGGATCCCCCGCCTCCAGCGGCTCGGCTCCGCTCCCCGTCAGCTCTAACACGTCTGCCCCGCTCGAATTAGAATCAGTTTCTAGGAATCTAACCCGACGATCTGCCCCGCACAACGCGCCTGGCCAAGCGCCGACTTGGCGCTGGCTCTCCCTAAACGCCTTCGATGATGCGGAAGTCGCGCTCGACGCCGTCGGACAGGACGACCAGCGCCTGCTGGTAGGCCTCACTCGCGTGAGCTGCGACGGCCTGTTCGAAGCTGTCGAACTCGATCAGGACGACGCGCTCGGCGATGCCGTCGTCATGGGCGACGGCCCGCCCGCCGAGGGCGAGCGGCCGTCCGCCTCCGGCCTCGACGGCCGGACCGGCCAGCTGGTTGTAGGCAGCCAGCTTCTCGGGGTCGGAAATGGTGCGGTAGGCGCTGACCCAGTAGCCCTTGGCCACGAGAACCTCCATTGGTCGGAAAGTGCGCATCTGACGCCGGATTCACTGCTGCGAGCGAGCGTACCCGGCGGAAGATCACCGAGGTGGTCCGGGGAGCGTACGGGTACCTCGCCATCGAGCAGGGGGGGCAGGAGCGGGATGCCCAGCCGGCCGGCCTGGACGGTCGCGTACAGAGCCCCGAGGCGAGAGGGCGAGCGCCTCGGCCGGTTCGTCGGGCAGCCAGCCCGGGTTCTCTTCGGGGCTGCAGGTGAACAGGGGGACGATGAGGTGCTCCCGGTGCCCGGGCCCACCGAGGTGCTGGTACGGGTGTGCCCGGCCGGAGCCAACCCGACCGACTCCCGGCACCGAGCCCCCGGAGGCCTCGCCGGCGCCTCAGGGCCCGCTCGCTGCTCCCCGGCGGCATCCTCGTCGCGCTCGCCTCTCCGGCCGAGGTGCGACGGGCTGACACCGTGCGCCCGCTCGGACCGGGCGCCGCCTTCGTGGCGGGACCGCCGCACTGGCCGCAGGCGGGCTGCTGCGACCCGCGCTCGACACCGTCCTCCCGCTCGCGGACGCGGCCGAGGCCCACGAGCGGGCCGACGGCCGCCGTACGACAGGCAAGATCGTCCACGCCGTCGCAACGGCTCGCGAGAGGTCGACCGCCCTCGCGTGCCGCTCACACACCGCGACGGGTCGCGGGCACCTCAACCCCCGCGAGCCCTGATCGGCATCGTGAGAACTATTACATTCACCCCAGAATCACCCATTTGGCATGGATCATTGCCTCCCGGAACTGTCGTATATGGGTCGCTTGTGAGGCCCGCGCCATCCGCTTGACCGGTAGGCGCCGTGGGAGAGACATGGGACGCGTGGCCAACTGGACCTCCAACCGACGTATCGCCCTGCCGCTGGCGGGCGGCGCCGTCGTGCTCGGACTCGGCGGCGGCCTCTACGTCACCGGGCTCGTGGCCGGCGGTGACATCGACCAGGGCACGAGCGTCCTGGGAGTGGACATCGGCGGGATGAGCCGCGCGCAGGCGCAGCGGAAGCTGACCCATGAGCTCGGACCCGCCGCCGCGGCCCCCGTCGCCCTGCAGATCGGCGACCGCGTGGAGAAGGCCGACCCCGCCACGCTCGGGCTCTCGCTCGACACCGCCGCGACCGTCGACCACGCCGTCCGGCCGGGTTACGGCCCGGCCACCGTCATCGGGCGGCTCTTCGCCTCCGGCGACCGCGCGGTCGAACCGGTGATCCGGATGAACGAGCAGACCGCCCGGGCCGCTGTCGACCGCATCGGCGCGGCCACCGGGCAGCAGGCCCGCGACGGGGCGATCACGTTCGAGAAGGGCGCGGCGAAGGCCGTCGCCCCGCAGCAGGGCGTCACCCTCGTCGAGGACCGGGCCCTGGACACCCTCCGTACGGCCTACCTGCGGCCGGCCGGCGGCCCCGTCGCGATGCCCGTCGAGCGCACCCAGCCCCGCATCGGCGCCGAGGAGACGGGACGGGCCATGCGCCAGTTCGCGCAGCCCGCGATGTCCGCGCCCGTCAACCTCACCGTCGCAGGGCAGCGCCTGTCCATAGGCCCCGGCGTCCTCGGCGAGCACCTGAAGATGCGGGCCGACGCCCAGGGCCGTCTCGTACCGGCCCTGGACTCCAAGGGCCTGCTCGCCGACCCCGCCGTGGCCCGCCCCATCGGGGCGGTCACCTCGGCCCCGCGCGACGCCGTGCCCCGTCTCGACGCGGACGGCAGGGTGGTCATCGGCGATCCGGGCCGCGAGGGACGGCAGGTCACGGAGGCGGCGCTCGGCAAGGCCGTGCTGCCCCTGCTGACCCGCTCGGGCGACGCCCGCACCGGCGAGCTCGCCACCGTGGCCGTCCCGCCGGAGCTCTCCGCCGAGGAGGCGCGGCGCCTCGGCATCAGGGACAAGGTCTCCTCCTTCACCGTCGAGTTCCCGGCCGCCCCGTACCGCACCACCAACATCGGCCGCGCCGTGGAGCTCATCAACGGCTCCGTCGTCATGCCGGGGGAGGAGTGGAGCTTCAACCGCACCGTCGGCGAGCGCACCCCCGAGAACGGCTTCGTCGACGGCATCATGATCAACGACGGTCAGTACGTGAAATCGCCCGGCGGAGGAGTCTCGGCGGTCGCCACCACCATGTACAACGCGGTGTTCTTCGCGGGCGTCAAGCCCGTCGAGCACGGCGCCCACTCCTTCTACATCGAGCGGTACCCCGAGGGCCGGGAAGCCACCGTCGCCTGGGGCACCCTCGACCTGCGCTGGGTCAACGACTCCGGCCACCCCCTCTACATCCAGGCCCGGTCCACCGACACCTCGCTGACCATTTCCCTCCTCGGCACGAAGAAGTACGACGAGATCCGTGCGACCAAGGGGCCGCGCACGAACATCACCCCGCCCGCCAAGCGGACGGGCAGTGGGCCGACGTGCGAGGTGCAGACCCCGCTCGAAGGGTTCGACGTGGCCGTCGGCCGTGTCTTCGTCCAGGGCGGGAAGGAGGTCAGGCACGAGGAGTTCAAGACCCACTACACACCGCGCGACGAGGTGACCTGCACCCCGGAGGCCTCGCCGACCCCGGGCGCCCCGCAGACCCCGGGAGCCTCGCCGACCCCGGGAACCCAGCCGGCCGAGCAGACCCCCGGGAGCCGCCAGACCCCGGAGACCCGCCGGGCCGACGGGATCGCCCAGGCAGCGCAAGCGCCGCGTACCCCGTAGCTCGGGCCGCAGCCCCCGTCCGTCACGGCCACAGGGCGGCCCGCCCGCCCTCGGCGGAAACCCGCCACACCGACCGCTGGTCCGGGACGAGGTGTGACAGATCCGGCGCGCGCCGTGCGCGATGGGAGCCATGGCGGCCCGGAAGTGCTACAACTGGGTTCGTGACCATTCCTCGCCACCCGTGCCGGGCACGTCGGTGCGGTCACCGCTAGGCAACAGGACCAGGAGCGTCGCCGGACAGGTATTCGTCCTCCAGGTGGCGATCGTGGTGTTGCTCGCGGCCGGGGCACTGCTGGCCCTCGTACTCCAGTCGCGCCACGACATCGACCGCGAGGCGCGCAACCGCTCGGTGTCCGTGGCCGAGACCTTCGCCCACTCCCTGGGGCTCGAGGCCGCGCTGAAGACGTCCAACCCGTCCGCGCTCCTGCAACCCCGTGCCGAAGAGACGCGCAAGGCCGCCGGCGTGGACTTCATCGTCGTGATGGACACCAACGGCATCCGCTACAGCCATCCCAAGCCCGACCGCATCGGGAAACGGTTCGTCGGCACGATCGAGCCCTCCCTCGCCGGCAAGGTCCACACCGAAAGCGTGCAGGGCCCCCTCGGCAAGGAGATCCAGGCCATCGTTCCGGTCAAGGACCAGAACGGCAAGGTCGTCGCGCTGGTCTCGGCCGGCCTGACCGTGAAGAACGTGACCGGTGTCGTCGACCGCCAGCTCCCCGTCATCCTCCTGGCCATCGCCACCGGCCTGGCGCTGGCGACCGTCGGCACGGCCCTGATCAGCAGACGCCTGCGCCGCCAGACCCACGGGCTCGGCACGCAGGAGATGACCCGCATGTACGAGCACCACGACGCGGTGCTCCACGCCGTCCGCGAGGGGGTGCTGATCACCGACGGTGAAGGACGGTTGCTGCTCGCGAACGACGAGGCCAAGCGGCTGCTCGGGCTGCCGGAGGACGCCGACGGACGCCACATCGCGGACGTACCGGGCCTGGACCGCCGGATGTCGGACCTGCTGCTCTCCGGCCGGACCGCCACCGACGAGGTACTGGAGAGCGGGGACCGGCTGCTCGTGGTCAACCAGCGGCCCACCCACCCCCGGGGCCGGCCGGAGGGCAGCGCGGTCACCATCCGCGACTCCACCGAGATGCGGGTCCTGACCGCCCGGGCCGAGACGGCCCGCAGGCGCCTCAAGCTGCTCTACGACGCGGGCGGCGAGGTCGGCACCAGCCTCGACGTGGTGCGGACGGCCGAGGAGCTCGCGGCCGTCGCCGTCCCCCGGTTCGCGGACTACGTCACGGTCGACCTGGCGGACCAGGTGCTCGACGGCGACGAACCCGCCCCGGGCGCCGACATGCGGCGCACGGCGGTCAGCGGCATCCGGTCCGACCACCCGCTCTACCCGGTCGGCCGGCTGATCGACTTCCTGCCGTCCACCCCGCAGGCACGCGGCTACGGCACCGGCCGCGCGGAGCTCGTGACCGACCTTGCCGACGCGCCGGGCTGGCAGGCCCAGGACCCGCCCCGCGCGCAGGCCATCGTCGAGTACGGGATCCACTCGCTCATCGCGGCCCCCCTCATGGCCCGCGGCGTCGTACTCGGAGTGGTCAACTTCTGGCGGTCGGAGAAGAAGGAACCCTTCGACGAGGACGAGCTGTCGCTGGCCGAGGAACTCGTCGCACGCGCCGCCGTCAGCATGGACAACGCCCGCCGCTACACGCGCGAGCACGCCCTCGCCCTGACCCTCCAGCGCAGCCTGCTGCCGCGTGCCCTGCCCGAGCAGAGCGCCATGGACGTGGCGCACTTCTACCTGCCCGCGCAGTCCGGAGTGGGCGGCGACTGGTTCGACGTGATCCCGCTCCCGGGCGGCCGGGTCGCGCTGGTCGTCGGAGACGTCGTCGGACACGGCCTGCACGCCGCCGCCACCATGGGGCGGCTGCGCACGGCGGTGCACAACTTCTCCTCCCTCGACCTGCCGCCCGACGAGATCCTGGCCCGGCTCGACGACCTCGTACAGCGCATCGACCACGACCGCGACGGGGACGGCAACGACACGGACGGCGGGGGCGGGATCATGGGCGCGACCTGCCTCTACGCGATCTACGACCCGGTGTCCCAGCGCTGCACGGTGGCGCGGGCGGGGCACCTGCCGCCCCTCGTCGTCGCCCCCGACGGCACGACGGAGATCGTGGAGCTGCCGGCCGGACCCCCGCTGGGCCTCGGCGGCATGCCGTTCGAGACCGCGGAGCTGGACCTGGAGGAGGGCAGCCAGCTCGTCCTCTACACGGACGGTCTGATCGAGGAGCGGACCCGGGACATCGGCGAGGGACTGGAACTGCTGCGGGCGGCGCTGAGCCATCCCGACCGCGACCCCCAGGAAAGCTGCCGGGCCGTGCTCGACATGCTGCTGCCGCCCCGGCCGACCGACGACGTGGCGCTGCTCATCGCGCGGACCCGGACCCTCGGACCGGACCGGGTCGCGCAGTGGAACGTACCGTTCGAGCCGAGCGCCGTGGGCGCCATGCGCAGCGTCGCGGCGAAGAAGCTCGACGAGTGGGGCCTGTCCGAACTCGGCTTCGCCACGGAACTGATCCTCAGCGAACTGATCACCAACGCCCTGAGGCACGGCAGCGAGCCGGTCCGCGTCCGCCTCCTCCACGACCACACCCTGACCTGCGAGGTGTGGGACGGCAGCAGCACGGCCCCCCACCTGCGGTACGCCGCCACGACGGACGAGGGCGGCCGCGGACTGTTCCTGGTGGCCCAGCTCAGCGAACACTGGGGCACGCGCTACACCCCCGAGGGCAAGGTCATCTGGGCGGAACTGCTCCTCCCCGGCACCCCGGGCGGCGCCGAACCCGCGATCGCCGCCTTCCTGGACGTGGACCCCCTCTGAGCGGCCGCAAGCGCCGAGTGGCCGCGAGCGCCCTTGAACTCAGAGCCCGCGCAGGTAGCGGAGCTCCGTGAGCGTGACCTCGCCGTAGACGTCGTCCTGAGCCGCGCCGTCGGCCCGATAGCCGGCCCGCTCGTAGAAGCGGCGGGCCCGCCGGTTGTCGCGCAGCACCCACAGGGCCGACGCCCCGAACCCCTGCCCCTCCATCCGGGAGTGGGCCTCGCCGAGGAGCATCCGCCCGATGCCCTGGCCGGTCAGGTCGGGTGAGACGTACAGGGCGTAGACCTCGGCCACCCGTAGCGGGCCCGGCAGCGGACTTCGACACGGCCCGAAGCAGACCCACCCCACCGGGCCGCGCTCGCCGTGCGCCACCAGGTCCATCGACTCCCCGCGGGGTGAGGAGAACCACTGCCGCCGCATGCTCGCATCGGCCTCGACCGTCATCGCGTCCAGGTACGTCCGGGGAACGATGCCGGCGTACGCCGCCTGCCACCCCCGGACGCGGATCGTCGAGACGGCCTCGATGTCGGCCGCGTCCATCTCGCGCACATGCGTCATCGCGCCACGCTAACGCCACGGGTGCCCCGGGACGAAGCGGGTTTCCCGGTGCGTGGCGGTGTTCCGGCGGTCAGTGGTCGGGGCGGTCGAGAGTCGCCGTGTCGAGGGTTGCCGTCACGAGGCGGTGCGCGTACGCCGTGTCGAGGCCTTGGGGGCGGAAGAGGAGGCGGTACATCAGAGGGGCGACGATCCGGTCCATGACCGTTTCGACGTCGGGTGCCCGCTCCCCGCGCTCCGCGGCACGGGTCAGGACGACGGCGATCTGTTCGGCGGCGTAGGCCGAACACCGGCCGGCGTTGCTGCCGTCCGGGTCGCCGAGCAGGGCGTCGCGGACGTAGGCGCGGCCGGCAGGGGAGGACATCTCGTCGAGGAACTGCTCGGCCCAGTCGGTCAGGTCGGCCGACAGCGTGCCGTGGTCCTCGGGCGCGGTCTCGGGGCGCAGGCGCTCGACCGCCACGTCCGACAACAGCTCCCGCAGGTCGCCCCAGCGACGGTAGACCGTCGACGGGGTCACCCCCGCACGCCGGGCGATCAGCGGAACCGTCAGGGCGTCCCGACCCACCTCCGCGGTGAGTTCGCGTACCGCGGTGTGCACCGCTGCCTGGACCCGGGCGCTGCGCCCGCCGGGGCGCACCATCTGCCTGCTCACGCCGTCCACCGTAGCGCAAAAGCGAAGGGTTTGCGTTAGTCGACCGTACGGCTCTACGGTGAGTTAAAGCGAACCGATTGCGTTGAGCGCCTGGGAGCCCAACCACCAGACCGGCCAGGCCGAACCGACCGGACCCGGAACGAGACCGAGGAAACGCACCGCCATGAGCACTCCGCCGGCCGCCCATCCGACCGCCCTCCCCACCTGGACCGTGGGAGACGTCACCGTCCACCGCATCGACGAGACCCTCCTGCCGCCCGCCACCGGGCCCTGGCTGCTGCCGGACGCCACCCCCGCGGTCGTCGCCGGGCAGGACTGGCTGCGCCCCCACTTCGCCGACGACGAGGGCATCCTGCGCATCGACAGTCACAGCTTCGCGTTCACCGTCGACGGGCTGCGCGTCCTGGTGGACACCGGCATCGGCAACGGCAAGGAACGCGCCAACCCCGCATGGCACGACCTGAACACCGACTACCTCCAGCGCCTCACCGCCGCCGGATTCCCCCCGGAATCGGTCGACCTCGTGGTCCTCACCCACCTGCACGCCGACCACGTCGGCTGGAACACGCGCCAGGTGGACGGAGAGTGGGTCCCGACCTTCCCTCACGCCCGCTACGTCACCTCCCGCACCGAGAGGGAGTTCTGGGCCGGCTACGACATGGACGGGGCGCGCAGGCAGATGTTCGTCGACTCCGTGATCCCGGTGGAGGAGGCGGGGCTGCTCGACCTCGTCGACGTCCCCGCCGGGGGCGCCACCCTCGCCCCGCACCTACGCCTGCTCCCCACGCCCGGCCACACCCCCGGCCACGTCGCCGTCGAGCTGACCAGCCGTGACCGGACGGCCGTGATCACCGGTGACTGCATCCACCACCCCGTCCAGCTGGCCCACCCCGGCATCGGAGCCTGCGTCGACATCGACCCGGCACGGTCCGAGACGTCGCGCCGCACGCTGCTCGGCACGCTCGCCGGTACGGACGCCCTCCTCCTGGGCACCCACTTCGCGCCGCCCACCGCCGGCCGCGTCGTCTCCCACGAGGGCGCCTACCGGCTCGTGCCCGTCCCCGCCGACGGGCACTAGCCGAGCGGCTCGTTCGCGGGTTCCGGAGCGGGTTCCCGCTCGGGTTCGGAGAGCAGGTCGTCGACGATCTGCAGCCGGGTCTCCGGGAAGCGTTCCGCGATCGCCTCCAGCATCATGGCCATTCCCTGCGGGTCGGGCGCCGAACACCGTTCACGCGTCTGCTCGTCGGGCCAGCGGGCGTACGCCACCCAGGTGCCGTCGTCCGCCCGGTGCAGCCGCGAGCCGTACGAGCCGCACCTCGCGTGGATGGCCGCCGTCACCCGGTGCCAGCCGTCGGCGAACTGCCGCTCCAGGCCCGGGTGGAGCCGCCACCGGTAGATCACAGCGAACACGTCCGGATTCCCCTTCCAAGCCGGTCGGTTGTCGTGGCCACCCTAGAAGGCGCCGACCAGCCACCTCGCTGCCGGGGATGCCCTCCCCGAGGCCGCGTCGGCGCCCCGCGCAAATCCCGTGCCCCGCACCCGACGTGCTCGCTACCATCGCGCGGTGCACCCCGAACCCCGCCCCTGGTCCCCGTATCCGAAGATCCCCGCGAACCGCCGACTGGGCGAGGTCCGCGGACGGAACTGGGTCGCCCACGAGAAGATCCACGGCGCCAACTTCGCCGTCGTGTGCGACGGGGCGGGCGCGCATCCGGCCAAGCGGCGCGAACTCCTCGCCGACGCCGGACTGGACGAGTTCTTCGGCGTCGGCCGGATCTGGCCCGCCCTGGCGGTCGCGGCGCTGCGCTGCGCGCAAGCCCTGCGTACGGACTGCGGGGCCCCGGCCACGGCGGTCGTGACCCTCTACGGCGAACTCGCGGGCGGCCGCTACCCCCACCCCGACGTGCCGCCGACGCAGGGCGCGGAGCCCGTACAGACCGGCGTCTGGTACGCCCCCGACCTGCTGTGGCTGCCCTTCGACGCGACCGTCGCCCACGGGAACGAGGACGGCCCGCGCTGGGTCGCCGACCGGACGCTGCGCGCGGCGGCGGCCGCGGCCGGCCTGGTCTGCGTCCCGCGGCTGGCCGAGGGGCCGATCGCCCGGCTCCAGGAACTGCCCGTGCGCTTCCCCACCCGGCTGCCCGGCCTGCTGGGCCTGCCCGCGCTGCCGGACAACCTCGCGGAGGGCCTGGTCGTCAAGCCCGCCGGGGAAACCGGGGAAACCGGGGAAACCGGGGAAACCGGGGGGTCCGGGCGGCCCATGGCCAAGTTCAAGCAGCCCGCCTTCGCCGAGGACGAACGGTTCGACGGCTCGCGCCCCTACCAGGCACCCGCGCAGGGCGCGGCCGGTGTCCCCGGCTGGCTGCTCGCGCACGGCACCGGCCTGCTCACCCCGGCCCGGGCCGCGTCGGCGGTGAGCAAGCTGGGCCCCCGTACGCCGCCGGCAGAACTGGCCGTCGAGATGGCCCGGGACGCCACCGAGGAGGTGGCGGAAGCCCTGGGCGGACTGGACGGGGCGACGCGGCGCGCGCTGGAGGACTCCTTGCACGCCGGAGCCCTGTCCCTGGCCCGCTTCGACGCGGCCGACCGCGGGGTCTGAGCGCGCTGTCCCCTACGCGGCACCGTGGTCGGCGGCGGCGCCCCGCCCGGTGGCCGGCCCGGGCCCGGCCGGCCCGTCGGCGCTGTGCATACTGCTGGCATGGAGTCGCCGCCCGCCCACCGCATCCACTTGATGATCACCTTCGTCCTGGTGACGTGCGGTGCTGTCGCGGGAGCCTGCCTCGGTCTGCTCCTGTCCGGCCGGCTGATGGCCCTGGTCTGCGCGGGCGCGGCAGGCCTGGGCGCGGGCACGGGGGCCTTCCTCTCCCGCCGCCAGGTCTTCGCCTTCCTCCGGCCCGAGCGCGAGGACGCCCTCCCCGCGGACGGTTACGCGGAGGGCCTCTCCGACGCGACCCTCGTGTGCATCGCGACGTACCAGGCCGCCGTCTTCCCCCTCACCCCCGACGGGGTGACCGAGGCCGAGCGCACGGCCCGCCGCACGATGGCCTATCGGATCGCCGCCTACGAGGGCCTGCCGCACCCGGTGCAGACCTCGGCGGCCGCCGCCCTCGAAGCCATCGACGAGGGCCTGGACGCGAAGCGGGCCGAGACGGCGATGAAGGCGCTGTCCCTCACGGTCTACGACAACCGCCGCGGCCGCTGACCGCTTCGGCGCCGCCCGACGCGGGGGCGGTGACCGGACGGGCCCGACCAGGCGTCCGGTCCCGCCGGCCGGGGGAGGAGCCGAGGGCCCGGGGAGTGATGGACTTCCCCGGACCCTCGTGCCGCTGACGCCGCGGGGGACGCGGTGGTGTATCTGCGACAGATAGAGAAACGATTCACCCTCGCCGTGGTTACGCGTCGGCCCGGACGGATCCCTCGCGCGGGTGTGTCCCACCCGCCATCCGCCGCCGTGTTCATCCGGTCGGCCGAGCAGCGCAAGCCACGCGCGCCCGGCCGGGCCACGCTGTGTGCAAGGACCGCCACCACCGCACAGACGAGGACCGCACCATGTCCCACAGGCGACGTATCAGCATCCTCGCGGGGGCGGCAGCGCTGCTGCTGTCGGCCACCGCCTGCTCGGGCCTGGGTCGGGGAACCGTCGGCATGCTCACCTTCCGCGGCCACGACTCGCCCGTCGAGCTCAGCTACACCAACACCCCGGTCGTGGGCTGCCACAAGATCGCCATCCCCAAGGGTGCCACCCACGTGGAGAACAACACCCTCGTCGACATCGTGCTGTACCGGACGGAGAACTGTCGCAAGACCGACCGGGCCGACGGCATCTACGTGGCCACCACCCTCTCGAACGTGACGGCGCCCGACAGCCTGCCCTGGCGCAGCTTCAGCGTCATCCACTGAGGGCGGGGCGCGGGCGCCGGTACGCGTCCGTGCGTCCGCCGGTCAGTCCCGCACGGACACGATCTTCCGGGTGGCCAGGTCGGCCTGGACGTAGACCTTCGTCGTGGCGCCGCCGCCCCACGTCAGGGTCACCGTGGCGTTGGTCCTGCCCGTGCCGCTGCCGGTGGAGGCGACCTTCCACTGCAGCGGTACGTTCTGGGCGCGGAGCACGCCGTCCGCGTGGTTCGTCTCCTCCCACTGCCGCAGCTCCGTCCGCAGCGGCTCCGAGAGGTACAGGGCGCGCAGCCGCTCTGCGGTCTGCCCGTCCCCGTCGTAGACCGCGTCGACGTAGGAACCGTAGAAGTCGGCGATGCGGGTGAAGGCCGCCTCCGGGCTGCCCGAGACGGACGGCAACGCCGCGGCCGCCGTGGCCCGCTGCGGCGTGGACCCGTCGCCCGAGGTGGAGGCTGCGGTGGTGGTGGCGAGGGCGAGGGTGAGTACGGCGGCGGCCGCGAGGGTGAGGGAGACGGTTCGCTTGGCTGAGGGCTTGGACATCGGCTGAGCCTTTCCCCGTGCTGAGTGACTGAACGGTTCGACGCACCCCAGGGCCCGCCCGGTTCGCGGAATGTGAGAAATGGCCGAAAAGTCACGCTGGTGGACGCATCGGGCGTGTCCCACGCGGCCCCGCACGCCGATCGGCCCTCCTGGCGCGGCGCGATCCCGTCGTTCTCCCGCGGGCCGGCCGTCCGGGACCGGAATGCCGGGCGGACGCCGGAAGTTGGCACGAGCGCGACACTGACCCAGCAGGCACAGGAGAGCTCATGAAGATCGGCATCATCGGCGCGGGCAACATCGGCGGCAACCTCACCCGCCGGCTCACGGCCCTCGGCCACGACGTCTCCGTGGCGAACTCGCGCGGCCCCGAAACCCTGTCGGCCCTCGCGGCGGAGACCGGCGCCACCCCCGTGACCGTGGCGGAAGCCGCGCGCGGAGCCGAGATCGTCGTGGTCACCATCCCCTTCAAGAACGTACCGGACCTGCCCGCCGGCCTCTTCGACGAGGCGGCCCCGGGCTTCACCGTCATCGACACCGGGAACTACTACCCGCAGCAGCGCGACGGCCGGATCGCCGCCGTCGAGGACGAGGGCCTGACGGAGAGCCGCTGGACCGAACGGCAGCTCGGACACTCCGTCATCAAGGCCTTCAACGGCACCTACGCGCAGGACATCCTCGACCGGCACCGCCCGGCCGGCGCGCCCGACCGGATCGCCCTGCCCGTCGCGGGCGACGACGAGGCGGGGAAGAAGGCCGTCCGCGCCCTGATCGATGAGCTCGGCTTCGACACCGTGGACGCGGGAGGCATCGACGACTCCTGGCGCCAGCAGCCGGAGACCCCCGTCTATGGGCTCCGCGAAGGCGTCGACGGCGTCACCAAGGCCCTCGCCGAAGCCTCCCCGGTCCGTCCCGAGGGCTTCCGGGGCTGACCGGCCGAGGGCTCCGGTAGCACCCCGCGCGGTCGCCCGCCCCGCCGCCGCACGCGCCCGGGGCGGGCCGGCCCGCGGCGAGCCCCAACGGGGTCTCATCCGCACCCGACTGACAGGCCGCCAGGGTGGGCAGGGACACCCTGGTCGCGGTTCAGCAGTCCATCGAGGATCCGTCCAGCGCGGACCCCACGGCCACGAGCACTTCCCCGGGCCCTGCGGATCCCACCCGGAGCAGGGCCGGCTCGCCCGCCACGTCCTTGCGGAAACACATGCCCGAGACGCCCCGGAACCGCTCCCGGGCGTCTCCCCGCGTGCCGACCGGTTTCCACCCGTCCGCCGTGGCGGTGTCCCGGTAGTGGGTGATCAGCGCCTGGACGTCTCCGCCGTGGGTGTACACGCTGTCCGCGGCCATCCAGGGGTCCCCGCTGTCGTCCATGCACTGCGCACCGGTCCGGTCCGCCACGAGGGCCGTCCCGGCCGCGGCGGCGGGCGCCACGGCGGAGACCCGCGCCAGCCGCTCCCGTGCGCCGGGTTCCTCACACGCGCCTTCCGAACCGTAGAAGAGCAGGTAGAGCGACCCGGCCAGCAGGCCGAGGCCGGACACACCGCCGATGGTGACGGCCAGGCCCACGATCAGGCCCCGGCGCGGGGAACGTACCGGCACCACGGTGTCGTGTCTCTTCTCTGTCCGACCGCCGGAACCGCCGCGCGGCGGATCATCCAGGTCTTCGTACGAACGGGGAGATGCTAGACGCGGACCTGCACCCGGGTGCGGGAGGGGTGGCACGGCCGGGGTCGCGGCAGGGTGGTTCCGGATCAGGCTCCGGCCGCCGCACGCCGGATCGCGTCGAGCGTGCGCGCCACATCCTCGTCGGTCGTCGACCAGTTGCTCACCGAGATCCGCATGACGCGCCGCCCGTGCCAGGTGGAGCCGCTGATCCACGCCGTGCCGTCGTCGAGCAGCCGGGCGAGCACCCGGTCCGTACGCTCGTCGCCGCCGAACTCGGCGCAGACCTGCGTGAACACCACGTCGTTGAGGACGCTCGCGCCGTCGATCGCGGCGATGCCTTCGGCAAACGCGCAGGCGTGACGGCACAGTCGGTCGACGAGGTCGGCCACCCCCGACCGTCCGAGGGACCTCAGCGCGGCCCACACGGTGAAGGCCCGTCCGCGCCGGGAGAGTTCGGGGACCTTGTCGGCGGGGTCCCCGTGTTCGTGCAGGATGAGGTAGTCGCCGTGCACACCCATCGCGGCCCGCAGCGCGAGCGGGTCGCGCACGATGGCGAGCCCGCAGTCGTAGGGGACGTTCAGCGTCTTGTGGGCGTCCGTCGCCCAGGAGTCGGCCTCCCCGCAGCCCTCCGTCAGGTGTGCGAGGCGCGGGCAGGCGGCGGCCCACAGCCCGAAGGCGCCGTCCACGTGCACCCACGCTTCCGCCCCGCGTGCGGCCCGGATCGTCCCGGCGAAGTCGTCGAAGGCGCCGGAGTGGATGTCTCCGGCCTGGAGGACCACGATCGTGGGGCCCCGGCCGCCGTCCGCCAGGATGTCCCGCAGGGCCTCCGGCTCCATGCGCCCCTGCCCGTCCGCCCGTACCAGCTCGGGGCTGCCGAGACCCAGGTAGCGCAGCGCGAGGTCGACGGCCATGTGCCGGTCCTCGCCGGCGATGACGCGTACGGGCGGGCCGCCCGCGAGTCCGTCGCGGGCGACGTCCCGGCCCGCGCGCCGCAGCACCGCGTCGCGCCCGGCGGCGAGGCAGGTGAAGTTCGCCATCGTGGCCCCCGTGGTGAAGCCGACCGCGCTGTCACCGGGCAGGCCGAGCAGCCTCAGCAGCCACGCGCCGGCGATGTCCTCGACCGCGGTGTACGCGGGCGAGACGGCGCGCATCACGCAGTTCTGGTCCCAGGCGCTGACCAGCCAGTCCGTGGCGAGCGAGGCCGGTTCGGTGCCCCCGATCACGAACCCGTAGAAGCGGCCGCCGGGGAAAGCGGTCAGCCCCGGCTCGCAGGCGGTGGCCAGCAGATCGACGACGTCGGCAGGGGTGCAGGGACCCTCGGGGAGTTCGGCTCCGAGCGCGCGCACGATCTCGTCGACCGAAGCACGTGCGGGAACCGGGCGGTCGGACAGGCCGGCCAGCCAGCGGAGCGCATGGTCGTGTGCTCGTCGCAACGCCGCCTCGCGCGCGTCCATACCTCGGACTATGCGACAGGCACCGCCGCCTCGCAAGCCGGTGCCACGCGAGACCCCGCAGTCGGCAGGGCCAAGGTCTGTGGGTGCCCCAGGCACCGGATCCCGTCCAGGCGCGCCGGGATGCGGAGGAACTTCCAACGCGCCAGCCTCACCCACGCCGTCGACACCGCCTCGGTGCCGGCCGGGCAGCCCGCGCCGGCCGCGCGCCGCCCCGTGGCGGCGTCCGGGGGCATCGCGGGCCGGAGTCAGCCCACCGCCGCCAAAGCGGTGCGCACCACCCGGCACCGTGCCTCGTCCCGCACGATGTCCCCGCCGTAGCGGCGCTCCGAGAGGGGGACCTCCGCCAGCAGGGGCGCCGCCGCCGCGGCGGGCCGGCCGATCGCGCCGAGGGCGGCGTGCAGCTCGGGGAGCAGGGTCGCCACCGTAGTGTCGGCGTCCCCGGTCAGCCGCCAGGCTGCGGCACGCGTCCAGGCCTCAGGCGTCGTGGCGGGCGGCCCTTACGAGGCCTCGCTCCACACCGTGTCGCGCTCGCGCGCCGTCCGGAGGGCGCCGGCCCACCAGACCAGGTCGTCGAGCATCGTCACCGCCGCCTTCTCGGCCGCCCCGGTGTCGTGGGGTCGGCCCGCCTCGTCGAACGGGAACTGGTGGAAGCTGACGGTCTCGCGGATGGTGGCCGCGGCCAGCTCGGCGAAGACCAGGCGCAGTTGCTCGACGGCGCGCAGGCCGCCCGACAGCCCGCCGTAGGACACGAAGCCGACCGGCTTGCGCGCCCAGACGCGCCCGGCGATGTCGATGGCCTGCTTCAGCGAGGCCGGGAAGGAGTGGTTGTACTCGGGGGTGAGCAGTACGTAGGCGTCCGCCTCGGCGAGGCGCTGGACGAAGGCCCGGCCGCGCGGCGTGAGCTCACTGGTCCAGTGGGCCGGGAGGTCGGCGTCGACCAGGTCGATGACGGTGAGCTCGATGTCGGCGCGGGTGGTGGCGACGGCTTCGAACCAGCGGGCGACCGTCGGGCCGAACCTGCCTTCCCGGGTGCTGCCGACGACGAGTGCGATGCGCAGTGGAGTAGTCATGAGCACAGGTTTACGACCTCAAGCCCGCTTGAGGTCAACGCCGGTTCATTGACGGCGGGTCAGCGCACCGGGCGCGCCGGCCGACTGTGCTCCCTCCGACTCCAGCGTCAGCCGGTCCGGCTCCGCCATGGTCAGGACGTAGAGGTTGCCCTTGGGGCAGTCGAAGGTGCCCGTCTGGTCGGTCGGGTGGCTGGTCACCGCCTCGAAGACCGCACTGTCCTGGCGGATCTGGCGCAGTTGGAGGGCTTCCGTGCACCCCAGGTTCCGACCTGTCGAGAGCTCCTTGAGATCACTGACCTGCCGGCCCACGAGTTCCCCCACGGCGGCGGCGTGCAGGGTGACCGTGACGGAGAACTCACCGGCCCGCGCGCGGGTGATGCCGTCCGCCTCCGGAGTGCCGGGGCCGACACCGGTCCAGGTGCCGACCCACGACGCCGGCAGCGACGGACCGGAGGACGACGAGGCGGAAGCGGCGGGGGGAGCGGAAGCGGCGGACGAGGACGGTGCGGGTGAGGTGCCGGCAGGCGCGGCCTTGTCGCCGTCACCGTGCCGCGGGAGCAGGACGGTCACCGCGACGACCGCGGCGAGGACGGCGGCGCCGGCGCCCGCGGTGGCCACGCGGGGCCTACGGGACGCCCACCCGCCGACGCGCCCGGCGGGACCGGGACCGTGGGTGGGGGACGGCGGGGGAGTGCCCGGAGCCGTCCCGGGCGGCTGCGACGGGGCGGGCGCCTGCGGCGGGCCGAGCGGGGAAGGTCCCGTACCCCCGGGGGCGTGGGCGGGTGGCTGCGGGTCGGTGAGGAGCGAACGGAGTGCGGCCTCCCGGCGGCCGACCTCCGTCACCAGGGCCGCGGGCACCGCCCCGCTCCAGCCGCCGTGTTCCTCCTCGGCAGCACCGAGCCGGTCCCGCAGCTCCTCGGCGGTCGGTCGCCGGTCCGGGTCCTTGGCCAGGCACTCCCGGACGAGCGGAAGAAGTACGTCCGGCACGCCGTCCAGCAGGGGCTCGTCGTGCACGATTCGGTACAGGAGGGCCGGCACGTCCAGTTCCTCGCCGCCGCCCAGGAACGGGCTGCGCCCGGTGGCCGCGTACACGAGGACGGCGGCGAGGGAGAACACGTCGGCCGGCGCCGAGGCCACGGATCCGGTCGCCTGCTCCGGCGCGAGGAAGCCGGGCGTGCCGATGACGGCGCCGGTCTGCGTGTAGCGGGGGTCGCGGACCGCGCGGGCGATGCCGAAGTCGATGAGGAAGGGCCGCTCCCGGCCCAGCAGCACGTTCGCGGGCTTGATGTCCCGGTGGACCACCCCCGCCGCCCGTACGGCGACGAGCGCGGCTGCCAGCTCCCGGGCCAGGGACCGTACGGCCGGCGCCGGCAGCGCCCCGTACCGGTGCACCCAGTCGCCCAGCGAAGGCGCGGCGACGTACTCCGTCGCCAGCCACTGCGGGAACGCGCCCGGCCGGCTGAAGTCCACCACCGAGACCGTCCACGCGCTGCGCACGCGGTCGTTGGTGCGGATCTCCCGGTCGAAGCGTTCGGCGAAGTCCGGCTGCAGGCTCAGGTCCCGGTGCACGGTCTTCAGGGCCAGCGGCCGCCCGGAGGCGGTGCGGGCGAGGAACACCTCGCCCATTCCACCCGCGCCGAGCCGCGCCAGCAGGCGGTACCCCCCGATCTCCGGCGGGTCACCGGGCAGCAAAGACTCCACCAACTCCACCTGCTCCCACGACCCTTGCCGACCCGTCCCGTACGGACCGTGCGCGGGGCCACCCTAAAGGACGAGCCCCCGCGGAGCCCGCCCGGGCCGGAAGAGGCCCGCACGGGATCCGCACGAGATCGGGAGGAGGGCCGGAGGAGCTCCGGGGGAGATCCGGGGGAGGTGCGCGAGAGTTCCGGCAGGGTTCCGGAATCGACGGACTACGGGCAGCTCAGGCGGGTGTCGCCCGGGTCGGTCGTGCACGTGTCGGTGCCGAGGCCGCCGTTGGCGGTGTCGTTCCCGGAGACGGAGTCGACCGTGTTGAGCCGGTCGTCGCCGTAGGAGCCGGTCAGTGTGTCGCTGCCGGGCCCGCCGTTCAGGGTGTCGTTCCCGAAGCCCCCGTCGGCGTTGTCGTTTCCGGGTCCGCCGAACACGGTGTCGTTGCCGTAGCCGGCCCTGATGACGTCGTTGCCGCTGAGGGCGCAGATGACGTCGTTGCCGAAGCCGCCGACCAGGTTGTCGGCGCCGCTGGTGCCGACGATCGTGCAGCCGCGCGCGTTGTTGACGGTAGTGACCGCCGTCGCCGTGTTGTCGGCGGGAACCGGGTCGGTCTGCGCGGCGCCGGCCGTGGCCCGGTCGGACAGGGTGCCCGTGGCTCGCGGCTCGGCGACCACCTGCACCGTGGCCTTCGCCCCGGGGGCGAGGGCACCCAGAGCGCAGTCGGCGCCGGTGGCGGTCGTGGTGCAGGTGCCCTGGCCGGGTGTGGCGGACAGGAGTGAGCCGGGTCCGGTGAGGGTGTCGGTCAGTGTGACGCCGGTGGCCGTCGTCGTGGTGCTCGTATTGGTCACCGTCACGGTGTAGGCGGCCTGGTCGCCGAGGCTGACGGTGGCGGGTCCGGTCTTGGTGACGGTCAGGTTCACTCCGGGCGGGGGCGGCGGGGTGGCGGCGACCTGGTAGCGG
This sequence comes from Streptomyces sp. NPDC005533, assembly GCF_042871845.1. Classification (NCBI taxonomy): domain Bacteria; kingdom Bacillati; phylum Actinomycetota; class Actinomycetes; order Kitasatosporales; family Streptomycetaceae; genus Streptomyces; species Streptomyces sp. NPDC005533. Next base: position 189,031 of record NZ_JBIAJH010000007.1, read on the forward strand.
ACCAGACCGCGGTCGTCGCCGGTGTTCCCGGACACGACGATCTTGCCGTCGGACTGCAGGGCCACCGCGCTCGCGGTGTCGAAGAACCCGAAGTAGACGTCGGTGGTCACCTTGCCGCCGGTACCGAAACCGCTGTCCAGGGTGCCGTTGACGTTGTAGCGGGCCACCGCGAAATCGGCCCGGCTGATGCCCGCGGCGACGATCTTCCCGTCGGGCTGCAGGGCGAGGTCGGAGCTTCCGTCCAGGGTGCCGGTCCCGAAATCGGTGGTGACCTTGCCGTCGCCGTCGAAACCGCCGTCGAGCGTGCCGTCGGGGAGGTAGCGGGCCAGTGCGAAGTCGAAGGCGCTGGATCCCGCCGCGACGATCTTCCCGTCGGACTGCACCTGCACCCCGCCGGCCACGTCGGCCTCGGCGAAGGCCGTGGTCACCCTGCCGTCGCCGTCGAAGGAGGTGTCCAGGCTGCCGTCCGCGTGGTAGCGGGCCAGCGCGAAGTCGGAGGCGTTGGCGGGGTAGTTGTAGCCGGCGCGGCCGGCGATGACGATCTTTCCGTCGGCTTGCGTCGTCACGTCGAAGGCGGTCGCCGCGCCCCCCGCGAAGGCGGTGGTCGCCTTGCCGTCGCCGTCGAAGGAGGTGTCGAGGCTGCCGTCCGCGCGGTAGCGGGCGAGCGCGACCTCGGCGCCGCTCATGCCGACGGCGAGAATGCCGCCGTCCGCCTGCACCGTCACCGCGAAGGCCTCCTGCGGGCCCCCGCCGAAGTCGGTGAGGACGACGCCGTCGCCGTCGAAGCCGGTGTCGAGGCTGCCGTCGCTCTGGTAGCGGACCACGGTGAACAGCCCGCCGCTGTCGGGCGCCGCGCTGGTGCCCACCACGACGATCTTGCCGTCCGGCTGCACCGCCACCCCGTTGGCGACGTCGTCACCGTCACCGCGCAGGTCGCTCAGGACCATGCCGTCGCCGCTGAAGGAGGTGTCGAGGCTGCCGTCCGCGAGGTAGCGGGCCACCGCGAAGTCGGCGGCGCCGCCTTGCGGAGGAGTGTTGAGACCGACGGTGACGATCTTGCCGTCGGCCTGCACGACCATGTCACGGCTCTCGTCGTAACCGGCGAAGTCGGTGACGACCCGCCCGTCCCCGTCGAAGGTGGGATCGAGGTCGCCGGGCGCTGCCAGAGCGGCCCCCGGCAGGGTCAGGACGAAGGCCAGGCCGGTGGCGGCCGCGACCGCGGCACGTCCCAGCGTTCTTCTCGGACCGGAAGGGAATGCGGACATGTCGATCTGAGTCCCTCCTGCCCGCTCGCCGCCGCGCAGCGGGCCACCGCCTCCTGTGACGGGCCACAGCCTGTTGGCAGCGGCACGGCCGAGCGCGTGCGGCTGGCCGCGCTGCGCCCTCTGGACGCCCCGAACCACCCGCGCGGGTGAGGGGCCGCGAGCCGACGGCGTCGCCTCAGCCGTTCCACCCACCCGCGTCCCCCGCGCCACCCGGCGACGGACGCACGGCAAGGCGGGTGAACCACTCGGTCGCGAGGATGCGCCCGCGGGCATCGGCGGGGAGGCGCGCAAGGATTCCGGGCAGCGAGCGGTGGCGTTGCACCTCGCTCCGGTGCGCGGTGATGGCGGCCCATTTCCGGTCCAGCCACGGACGTACGTCGACCGTCTCGGTGACCCGCTCGTCAGGAACGCTGCGCACGGCCTTGCCGACGCCGGCCAACAACCCGCCCAGCTCACCGACGCCCGAGTGCGGATGGGTGGCCAGACACAGGGAGCCGGGCTGCCAGGGTTCGCCCGCCTCCGGATAGAGGTGTTCGAGGCCGGCGGCGTGCACGGCCAGCAGGGTGACCCGGTGGGTGTGGACGTGGTCGGGGTGCCCGGTCAGCTGACCGTAGTCGTCGTGCGTGACCACGACGTCGGGCCGGAACGCGCGTACGTGGCGGACGAGCCGTGCCACCGCCTCGTCGAGCGGGGCGTCGATGAACCGCGGCCGCCCCGACGCCGATTCGGGGACGCGCGCATCGGCGTACTCCAACAGCCTCGGCTCACCGGCGCCCAGCACGTGCAGCGCGTCGGCGAGTTCGGCCGCGCGGTGGCTGCCCGGCGTCCAGGTCGCGGTCACGACGGCCGTACGGCCGCCCGAGGCGGCCTGCCGGGCGAGAACGCCGCCCGCGAGCAGGGACTCGTCGTCGGGGTGCGCGAAGACCCCCAGCAGGCTCGACACGGACACGGTCCCTCCAGGCGGGTCACATCGTGGTCGTCGGGGTGTTCCAGCCGGAGACCCGCAGCCGCGGTGCTGTGCCGCGCAGGTCCGCGGTCCGGTAGGTCGCGGTCATTGTCGCCGACTCGCCCGGCCAGAGGGAGACCTGGTTGTCGCTCCACCGGACCGGCAGCACCGGAGTGCCGTCCGCGCCGACGAGGTGGACGTCGGTGAGCAGGGCCGGGGTGGTGCCCGCACCCGTGTGGCGCACGGTCACCGTCGTCGTGGACGTCCCCCTGCCGTCCTGCGTCGTCGACGCGACCGCGGCGACCGCCGTCTGCGGCATCGAGTTCAGCCCCCGCAGGTCGGCGTAGGAGGTGGTCGGCGTGTGATACCAGTCGCTGTTCTCGTAGTCGAGGACGTCCGCCCGGGTGGAGAGCCAGTAGACGTTCCGGCTCACCTCCCGCCCGGCGCCGTCGGTCAGCAGCAGCCGGGCCAGGTACGTGGTGGCCAGGCCCGGGACCGACTCCGGCTCCGGGACCGTGAGCGCGGTGCGGCTCGCGCCGTCGCCCGCGACGCTCAGGCCGGTCACCGTCCGGTCGTACCGCTGCGCGCCGTCCGGGTCGAAGAGCGTCACCCGAGCCGTCAGGCCTGAGGCCGTGGACGGCCGGTTGTTGACGACCGACACCGAGCGGTCGTCGTACCCGTACTGGACGTGCAGCGGCTCGTTCGCCTTCTTCGCGCCGAAGTAGGCGCCGCCCTGGTCCAGGAACCGGTCCACCAACTGCCAGTGCAGGGAGGTCCAGCCGCTGTTGAACATCCAGTAGACGACCCCGGTCGACGGTTCGGAGGCGTCCTTGGCGTTGCGCCCGTAGGCCTCGAACTGCGCGCGTACGTTCTCGTACTGGGCGAGCTGCGCCTTGCGCACGTAGTCGGCGAGGCCGGTCGGGGCGCCGTAGCGGCCGGCCAGCGCCGCGTCGTACAGGCCCAGGGTGGCGAAGGTGCGGGAGGGGGAGCGGTGGTACTGGGCGGCGGACGGGTTCTTCCAGAGGGTCTCCAGCTCGGCCGGTGACATCATGCGGCGCAGCGTGTCGAGGGTCGGTACGTCCGGGCCGGCGCTGGTCTCGGAGTTGAAGCCGGTGGCGCCGCCCTCCCGCTTCCCGTACCAGTAGCCGGGCGGCACCCAGTCGTAGGGTCCCGTCATCTTCATGCCGGAGCGTTCGGTGAGCGGAGCGGAGGAGTCGGAGGCGGCCGCAACCACGGGGGCCGGCCAGTCGGCGGCTCGCAGCGCTTCGACGTAACCCCGCTCGATCGTCTCGTCCGGCGCGAAGTCACTGCCGATCAGGAAGGAGATCACGCTGGGGTGATGGCGGAGCCGGGCCGCTTCGGCGGCCATGGAGGCCCGGGCGACGGGGTAGTCGCCGTCGTCCCATTCCTCCCCGGCCTCGGTGCCGTTGACCTCGCCCTCCCACTTGCTGCAGCACTCCCAGCCGGGCAGCGTCAGGATCCCGTACCGGTCGGCGAGGTCGAAGAACTCGTCGGGCTCGATGTGTCCTTCCAGGCGCAGGGTGTTCAGGCCCAGGTCGAGGGCGTACTTCAGCCGGTCCTCGACGTAGGTGCGGTCCCAGCGCAGGAACGCGTCGGGGGACCAGCCGGCCCCCTTGATCAGCAGCGGCCGGCCGTTGACGCGGTACTGCCGGTCGCCGTCGGCGTTCAGCGGGGCCTGTACGTCGCGGATGCCGAAGGACTGGCGCGCGGTGTCGGAGGCCGCGCCGTCCACGGCCGCGGTCAGGTCGAGCTCGTACAGCGGCTGCTCGCCCATCGCGGCGGGCCACCACACGCGGGGTGCGCCGAGGCGGAGCGCGGGGTGGTCGGCGGGGGAGAAGACCAGGGTCCGCGTCTCGTGCGGGGACAGGGTCACGGTGCGGCTGACGGCGGCCGGACCCGCGGTGCCGGACACCGTGGTGGTCACGGTGGCGGCCGAGTCGTTGCGCACCTGGGCCTTCACGGTCAGGTCGGCGGAGGCCATCGACGGCACGGCCAGGGCCGTCACCACATGTGCGTCGCGCAGGGCGACCGGCCCGCCGCGGCGGACGGTGACGTCACGGACGATGCCCATGTTCTCGTCGGGCGGCGGCTGGAGCCAGTCGAGCCAGCTCATGGTGAGCTGCTTCCGCGGATCGTTGGGCTGGATCCGGAAGGCGACCGTATTGGTGCCCTCCTTGATCAGGTCGGTCACGTCGAACTCGTGCCGGGTGTACGCGCCGGCGACGTCGTCGGCGGTGGCGATCCGGTGGCCGTTGACGTACACGTCGGCCGCGGAGATGACCCCGCTGAAGTCCAGGTGGGTGCGGGCCGTCGTGTCGGCGACGGTGAAATCGGACCGGTACCACCAGGGCACGTCGAAGTCCGCGGCCGCGATCCGCTGCTGCTGGGTGGAGTAGAAGGGGTCGGGGTACGCGCCCGCGGCGAGCAGCGCCGCGAGGACGGTGGAGCGTGCGCCGGCCGGATACCAGCCGGTCGCCGGATATCCGGGGCTGGAGACGGTGGCCGCAGCGTCGGTGACCTCCGCAGTCGACCGGATGGCGTACCCGGCCAGGGCCGTCGTACTGCCGGGGGCGGACGCGACGGCGGTGACGGCGGTGACCGCCGTGACCTGCCGTCCCGGCCCCGGCCCGGACCCGGGGCCCGCAGTGGCCGCCGGCGGTGCGGCCGCCATGGACGGGCCGGCCGCGAGGGCGAGGGCCAGGCCGAGTGCGGCGAGGCCGAGGCGGTGGAACACGGGGCCTCCCGCGGGCCGGGGGAGAGGGACCTGGTGGGACTACCCCTGGGGTATATCGGCATTCACGTCGGCGGAGGTGGACGCCACGCCCGATCCGGACCGACTGCGCCGCCGACCCCGCCTCGCGGCTCAGCGCCGCAGCCCCGCCCGGTCACCCGCCGGTGGCGAACGGGCCGCCGGAGGCGAAGGCCAGCGCGGCGAAGCGCTCACCCATGCGACGGTGCGTCGCGGCGTCCGGGTGGAGCTGGTCGGGCAGCGGCAGCTCGGCGAAGTCCGCCTCCCCGTAGAGGGCCCGGCCGTCGAGGTAGTACAGGTGGGGGTCCTCGGCCGCCCGCTGCCGCACGATCCGGGAGAGTTCGTCCCGGATGACGCCCAGGGTCAGCTTTCCGGCCGCCCGTTCCGCGGGGTCGCCCATGGCGCGGAAGCTGATCCGGCCGGCCTTCAGGTCCTCGAAGTCCGGGGCGCTGGGGCCGGGCGTGTCCTCGTGGATGGGGCAGAGGATCGGCGAGACGACCAGGAGCGGAACTGCGGGGTGGCCTTCGCGGACGGTGTCGAGGAAGCCGTGCACCGCCGGGCCGAAGGCGCGCAGCCGCATCACGTCGGTGTTGACGAGGTTGATGCCGATCTTGATGCTGATCAGGTCGGCGGGGGTGTCACGCACCGCCCGGGCGGTGAACGGGTCGAGCAGCGCGCTGCCGCCCAGACCGAGGTTGGTCAGCTCCACACCGCCGAGGAACCCGGCCACGGCCGGCCAGGTCGCGCTGGGGCTCGCGGCGTCGGAGCCGTGGCTGATCGAGCTGCCGTGGTGGACCCACCGCGCGCGGCCCCGGTCCGGCACGGGTTCGACGGGGGCATCGGTGCGCAGGGCGACCAGCTCGGTCGTCTCGTTGTACGGCAGCCAGATCTCCACGTCCTTGACGCGCTCGGGGAGACCGGCGAACCGGACGGTGCCGACCGGGCCGGTCCGGGTCTCCGCTGAGCCCGTGGCCATGTCGATCGTGAGCAGGTTGCCGCCGCTCACGCGGGCCTGCCCGGCCGGCTGTCCGTCGACGAGGAGGTCGTAGACGCCGTCGGGGCGCGGCGGGGCGCCGACGTACGCGCGCTTCGTGCGCAGTGCGTCGAGCTCGATGACGGTGGCGCGGGTGCGCAGGACCAGGCGCACGCCCGAGGGCTGGGCCTCGGCCATGGCCAGTTGACCGTCGGTGTTCTCGGCGCGGGCCCGGGCGGGCAGCCGGTGCGGCAGCACGCCGAGGGCGGTCCGCTCCAGGTCGAGGGCGCCGCGCAGGAGGTCGGCGGTGATGGGAGTGGTGATCCAGTGGGGTGCGGTGCTCACGGTTCCAGCCTGTGATCTGTGGAGTCTGAGTTGTCGGAGTCGTCCGAGTCGTCCGAGGGGGCTGAGCGGCCGGGTCCGTCGGCGGGCGCGGGCCAGTTCCGCAGCAGGGCGTCGAGGGCGTCGAGGACCCGTGACCAGGATTCCTGTGCGTCGGGGGCGCTGTGGCTGAAGCTTCCGCCCAGCTCCAGGCTGACGTAGCCGTGGAAGACGCTGCCCAGGAGCCGGACGGCGTGGGTCTGGTCGGGTTCCGTCAGGTCGTAGCCGCGCAGGATCGCCCGGGTCATCTGCGCGTGCCGGACGCCCGCGCCGGCGGCCGCGTCGTCGGGGCTGAGCCTCAGCTGGGCCGCGGCGTAGCGGCCGGGGTGTTCCTTGGCGTAGTCGCGGTAGACGTGGGCGAACGCGGTCAGGGCGTCCTTGCCGGCCCGCCCCGCGAGCGCCGCGGCCGCCCGGTCGGCGAGTTCCTCCAGAGCGAGGAGGGCGATCCGGGTCCTGAGGTCCTGGGAGTTCTTCACGTGCGAGTACAGGCTCGCCACCTTGACGTCGAAGTGCCGGGCGAGCGCCGAGACGGTCACCTGGTCGAAACCGACCTCGTCGGCGAGCTCCGCACCCGCCCGGACCAGTCGTTCCGTGGTCAGTCCTACGCGCGCCATCAGCACTCTCCCGTCTACCTATAGCCATTAATAAATTACCTAAAGCTTTTAGGCAAGTCGCGGGCGCGCCCGCGAGAACCGATCGGGGGACAATCGGCCCATGACCGGCGCAGAGCTCTCACCGGACCACACGCCCTCCCCGGGGGAGGGGCGCTACGGCGAGCGGGTCTTCCGGCCCGACGAGGGAGGCGAGGGCGAGCGGATCGACCTCGGAGCCCTCACCTACGACGCGACGACCCTGGCCCGCCTGAAGCTGCTGGGGGCGGGCCCCGGCTGGAACTGCCTGGACGTGGGCGCCGGCACCGGCACGGTCGCGCGCGGCCTGTTGGACGAAGCGGGCGTCGACACGGTCCTCGCCGTGGACCGCGACGTACGGTTCCTCGCGGCGCACCCCGTTCCCGGACTGACGGTGCTGCAGGGGGACGTCACCTCCGACGATTTCGCTCCCGGCCCGTTCCAGCTGGTCCACGCCCGGTTCGTCCTCATGCACCTGCCGTCCCCGCAGCGCATGATCGCCAAGCTGAGCGGACTGCTCGCCCCCGGCGGCGTCCTGGTCGTCAGCGACGCCGTCGACCTCACCACCGCCTCGGCGCCCGTCACCCCCTACACCCGCGCCATGCGGGCCATGTGGGAGGGGCTGCGCGTCAGCATCGGCACCGACGTGTCCCGGGTGCCCGGCCATCCCGAGCTGCTGCGCGAAGCCGGGCTGGAATCCGTGGCGGCCGAGATCCACGTACCACCGCTCCTGCCGGGCAGCGCGATCAGCAGGTTCTGGGCGGAGACCTGGGAGCGGGCACGGGAGGCCATGGTCGGCACCGGCATCGTCGACGACGCACAGCTCGACGAGGCCGTGCGCTACCTGGACTCCCCCCGGTGCACCGGCCTGTCCCCGGGCATGCTCACGGCCTGGGGGTGGAAGGGCGGGACGCCCACGGGTGCGTGATCCTCGGGCAGGATGTGCAGATGCAGGTGCGGACGATTACGGAGCTGGTACTCAGGGCGGCCAGGCTGGCCGGGCGGGACACACCGGCCGGTCCGGCGGAAGGACCGGCCGGGCCTGCCGTACGGAGCAGCCGGCGGATCCTGGGCATCGCCGGGCCACCGGGGGCCGGGAAATCGACGCTGGCCGCTCGGCTCGCCGAAGCGCTCGGGCCGGACACGGCCGTGGTGGTTCCCATGGACGGGTTCCACCTCGCCCAGGCCGAGCTGGAGCGGGTGGGTCTGGCCGACCGCAAGGGCTCCCCGGACACCTTCGACGCGGCCGGGTACGTCTCGCTGCTGCGCCGCCTGCGCGCATCCGACGGGCCCACGGTGTACGCACCCGCCTTCGACCGCTCCCTGGAGGAGCCGATCGCGGGCAGCATCCCCGTCCACCCGGCCGTACCTCTGGTGATCACCGAGGGGAACTACCTGCTGCACGACGTGGGGGAGTGGGCGTCGGTCCGACCCCTGCTGGACGAGGCCTGGTACCTCGCCCCGGACGAGGAACAGCGCGTCCGGCGCCTGGTCGAGCGGCACGTACGCCACGGCAAGGAGCCGGAGTACGCACGCGAGTGGGTGAGGCGCTCAGACGAGGCGAACGCCCGGCTCGTCGCGCCGGGCCGACACCGCGCCGACCTCGTCCTCGACACCGGCTGAGGCCCCCACCCCACCTCAGCACGACGCCCCGTCGCACCGGACCATGGTTCCGTGCGCGAAACGGCGATCGTCGAGGCACCGTCCGTGCTCGGGCTGCGCCCCGGCGGCGTCCAGGACCTGCCCGCGGCCCTCCTCGCGGCCGGTCTGACGGACCACCCCGGCACGGTGCACGCCGGCCGGGTCGAGCCACCGGCGTACGACCCGCGACGGGCCCCCGACACCCAGGTCCGCAACCCCGTCGGGATCGCCCGGTACTCCGTCCGGCTCGCCGACGCCGTCGGCGCCGTCCTCGACGACGGCCGCTTTCCCGTCGTCCTCGGAGGCGACTGCAGCATCCTGCTCGGCAACCTCCTCGCCCTGCCGCACGTGCGGCGATCAGCCGCCTCACGCACGACGAGAGCGCCGGCTACTGGGTCCACCTCGCGGCTCGTACGTCTGTCGGAATGGCCGTGCAGGCTCCGGGTGTTGGAGGCGACGATCGCAGTCGTTCCCCCGTACGCGGGGGTCGGAGACCCGGAGCAGACATGCAGACCGAGGCACCCCGTGGCGCAGACCGCTCGTTCCTCTTCGTCCTCGGCAGCTCCCGCGCGGACGGCAACACCGAGATGCTCGCGCGGGCGGCGGCCGAACAACTACCCGCTGAGGTAGCGCGGCGCTGGGTGGACCTGGCCAAGCTGCCCCTGCCCGATTTCGAGGACGGACGGCACGAAGACGACCGTCCACGAGAACGAGGAACTGCTGCGCCAGGCCACCCTGGAGGCCACGGACATCGTCATCGCCTCGCCCCTGTACTGGTACTCGCTCTCCGCGCAGACCAAGCGCTACCTCGACCACTGGTCGGGATGGCTGACGCAGCCCGGCTCGGACTTCAAGCAGCGGATCGCGGGCCGGACCCTGTGGGGGTGACGGTCATGGCCGAGCGCGACGAGCTGGTCGCGGACGGCCTGGTGGCGAGCCTCAACAACTCGGCGGCCTACATGCGGATGCGGTTCGGCGGGGTGCTGTTCGGCAACGGCTCGCGCCCCGGTCAGGTGCAGGACGACGAACGCGCGATGGTCCGCGCCAAGACGTTCTTCCACGGCGAGCGCCCGCTCGCGCGCTTCCCGTCCGAGGAGGAGCCCGCCGTTCCGTAACACCCCCCGGGCTCGGCCGGAGGGGTACTTCCGGGTGCGGCTCCGCGAGGCGTTCGCGCAACCGACCGTGCGGCACGGCACCGTACGGGCTGGACGACGGACCGCGGAGCTCTTGATGATCGGCACGGTGCCTGATGCCTGACCCGGCGGTGGGGGAACCTGCCCGGCCGGCGCGCCGCGACTGGCGCCATGCCCTGCTGCCGCCCGTCGCCGCGTGGCTGATCGCGAACCTCGTCACCTGGACGGTCGCGAGGGCATCGGTCGCCGGCGACGGATCCCGGGTGGCGTACTGGTCCACGGGCGGCCGCAGCCGCTGGGACTCCGCCCACTACCTGTCCATCGCCAGGACCGGCTACGAGATGTTCTGGTGCCGGGAACGCTATCCGGACTTCCGCGACGTCATGTGCGGAAACGTCGCCTGGTTTCCCGGATATCCAATGTCGGTCCGGGCCGTTTCCGCCACCGGGCTCTCCTACGAGCTGTCCGCCGTGGTCGTCACCGAGGTGTCCCTGCTCGGCATGTTCGCGCTGTTGTGGTGGCTGCTCGGCGCCCGCCTCACCCGGGCCACGGGACTCACCCTGGCCATCGGTACGGTGTTCCCCGGCGGCGTCTACCTCCATGCCGTGTTCCCCATCGCCACCGTGACCATGGCGCTCCTCGTCTGCGTCGCCGGAGTGAAACGCGGCTCCTGGATGCTCGCCGCCGCCGGCGGTTTCGTCGCGGCCTCCTGCCATCCCGTCGGCGCCGTCGCCGTCGGCATGCTGCTGGCGAGCGCGTTCTTCGCGTGGCGGGGGGACACGTGGCCGATCCGGTTCGCGAAAGCCGGGGTGTCGGCGGCCCTCGCCGGCTGTGGCGTCCTGTGGGCCAAATGGCTGATGTGGCAGGCGACCGGCCACTGGGACGCGTACGAGATCCTCCAGGCGTCGAGCTACGGGCAAGGGGGCCTGCACCAGCCCTTCGCGGCGATGGCGGACGCCTACGACTTCCCGTTCCGTGACTGGTACACGCCCAAGGGACACCTGCCGTGGCTGGTGGAGCACGCTCTCGCCGCCCACCGGCCCCAGCTGTGGCTGAACCTCGTCTACGTGCTGCTCGTGGTGGCGACGGCCGTCGTTCTCCTCGTCCGTCACCGTCGACTCGAGGTCGAGGAATGGGCCGCCCTGGCCTTGACGGTGGCCGTCTTCCTGGTGCCGTTCTTCGCGGGCGCCGAAATGTCGTGGTACCGCAACCACGCGCAGATGTTCGTCGGGCTCCTCCTGGTCAGACGCATGTCCGTGTTCGTCCAGGTGCCGCTGCTGGTGCTGTGCGCCGCCCAGTACGCCCTTCTGGGCGCGATGTTCTTCGCCGGGGTGCTGGTGTAGACGGGTGGCCTACTGCTCTTCCTCGCCGGTGTCGCGGGCGACGTAATAGGTGGGCCGGGCCTGCACGGCCGTGTAGATGCGGGCCACGTACTCGCCGAGCATGCCCACGCAGAACAGCTGGACGGCGCCGAAGAACAGGATCGTGGTGATCAAGGACGTCCAGCCCGGCAGGGTGTTCCCCGTGGCGTGGACGACGAGGATCCACGTGAGGAACCCGAGGCAGACGACGAGGCTGAAAGCGCCGAGCGCCGTGGCCAGGCGCAGGGGAACGGCCGAGAAGCTGGTGATGCTGTCCAAGGCCAGGAGGACCATCTTGGGCAGGGGGTACTTGGTCGTGCCCGCCACCCGCTCCGCGCGCTCATAGGTGACCTGACCGCTGGGGAATCCGAGCCAGGGGATGAGCAGGCGGTAGATCTGCTGCTGCTCGGGGAGGGCCTTGAGGGTTTCGACCACGGGGCGGGTCAGCAGCCGGAAGTCACCCGCCTGGGCGGGGACGTAGGAACCGGCCAGCCGGCGCATGAGCCAGTAGTAGGCGGCGGCGGTCCGGCGCTTGAAGCCGGTGTCGGTGGAGCGGTCCACGCGGACGCCGTGGACGACGTCCAGGCCGTCCGCCCGGGCGAGGGCGAGCATGGCCGGAATGACCTCCGGCGGGTCTTGGAGGTCCGCGTCCATGCTGATCACGTACGCGCCGCGGGCGCGGTGCAGGCCGGCCGTAAGGGCCGCCTGGTGGCCGCTGTTGCGCCGGAGGGACACGACGCGCAGCTGGGGCCAGGTGGTGCGCAGGTCTTCCAGCAGCCGGGGGGACTTGTCGGTCGAGCCGTCGTCGACGGCGAGGACCTCGTACGGTTCGTCGCACCCGTCCAGGACCGGCCGCAGCCGCGCCACCAGAACAGGCAGGACCTCCTCCTCGTTGAAGATCGGGACGACGATCGACAGCGAGATCGCTCCCCTGTGTGGGTCTGGCACAGCACTCATGATGCGCGAGCCGCCTGGTGGCGGCACGTCGAGACACCCGGGTGCCGCTGCGCCGCCGTGCCGACGCGCCGCCGGCGTGGGCTCGGGCGGGGCATCCCGTGACCGCTGTTAGGGTGACGTGTGCCCGTCAAGACGGGCCGTTTTCGGTCACTGATATTTCAACGGGGTTGAACGTGAAGCTTCGCCATGTCCGCGCGGTCGCCGTCTTCGGCATCGCGATCGTCGCACTCACCGGAGCCCGTGGCTCCCACGGCGCCAGCTGCGGCGGCAGCCACGGGTCGAGCCACAGCAGCTCCAGCGGGGGCACCAGCGGTGGCAGCACCGGTGGCAGCGACAGCAGCAGCACCAGCGGCAGCAGCACTTCCGGCGGCACGTCCGTCACCGGCGGTTCCAGCAGCAAGAACAAGGCCGAGCGCGACATCCGGATCGACAGCTGCAAGCTGGACGACGCGGGCAAGAACCTGGTCGCGCGGCTCACCGTCACCAACAGCGGTTCGGTGGACTACACCTACAACATCACCATGAAGTTCAGCGGGGACACCACCTCGACCGCGACCTCCGCCCAGGCCGGGGTGAGCGCGCTCACCGTCAAGGCGGGTGCCTCCGCCCAGGCCGAGGCCAAGACCGCGTACACCGGCAAGGGCGACGGCAGCGAGTACAAGAAGTGCTCCGTCGACAGCGCGACCAAGAGCGCCCTCTGACGACCGCAGAGCGGTAGGTGACGCCGGGGACGAGGCCGCGCAGCCGCTTCCGGGCGGCGGGGACGCGCCTCTCCGGCGGTCGCCCGGCTCAGGCGATTCCCACCGTGTACGCGGCGCGGTAGCCGTCCCCGTCGGGCGAGACGGCCAGCGTCATGGCGGCGCCGGCGGCCCGGTAGCGGCTGTCCCGCTGGTTGGGGTGCTCGGGTGCGCGGCGGCGTGCGTAGGGCTGGCGCGCGTACACCTCCAGCAGGAGGTCCTCGGGGAAGAAGAACTGGGAGGTCGTCTCGGTCCGGTGGTCGGGGTGCACCTTGAAGTGGATGTGGGGTGCCAGCCCCGCGTACCAGCCGGGCACGATCGTGCGGAACACGCACCGCCCGGCGGCGTCGGTGACCTGCGTGCCGCGCAGGAAGGTGGACTTGCCGGTGGAGTAGGCGCCCGAGGGGTCGGCGTGCCAGACGTCCACGGAGGCGGCCGCGAGCGGCCGGCAGCCCGCCGACACCCGGACCACCGTCAGGTCGAGCCGGAACGGCACCCCACCCACGCCCTCGGTGATGTCCGAACGCACCCGCTCCAGATCCAGGTAGTACGGGCCCGCACCCGCCGCGACGGCGAGGACGCAGGACGGGCTGCCGGTGCCGGTGCCGGTGCCGGTCGGCGGCCGGGGCGCCGAGGCCGACGGCTGTCCGGCCGCGCCCCGTGTGCCGGCGGGACCGGCGCAGGCCGCGGCCAGCGCGGCCGCCCCGGCCGTACCGGCGGCTCGTAGAACAGCACGACGGCTGGTCCGGTGGGTGTCGTTCTCGGCCATGCGCCCACCGTGCCGGACGGCAGCTCCGACGGTCGGTACCGACACACCGAGGGCCTGCCGCCGGTCTCGCCCACCGGATCTGGCCTGGACCATTCGTTCAGAAGTTGACGTGAAGTCAGGAAGTGGTGGCGCAAGGAGGGGACAAAACACCGTCATAGGCGATTTGCGGCCAGGTCAAGACAACGTTGCCAGGTCGTTAACACTTCACTTCTTGACGGCAGTGAAGCGGCCCCGTTGACTGCCCCCACCTCGGCCGTTCGGAACACGGCCCCGTCAGGGAGGTTCACTTCGTGAACGTGTATGTGGGTCGCGCCACCGTCGGACTGGTCCTTTCGGCCCTCACCGTCACGCTCGCCGCTTGCGGTGGTGCGGACGGCGGGGCCGGCGGAGCCGGCGGGGGTGAGGGCGCGGTGAAGATCGGCCTCCTGCTCCCCGAGAACGAGACCGCGCGCTACGAGAAGTTCGACAAGCCCCTGATCGAGAAGAAGGTCGCCCTCCTGACGCTCGGCAAGGGCAAGGTCGTCTACGCCAACGCCATGGGGGACGCGGCGAAGCAGAACGCCCAGGTCGACATGATGATCGGCAACAAGGTCGATGCCCTGATCATCGACGCGGTGGACGCCAAGACGATCGCCGGGGCGGTGGCCAAGGCCAAGGCCGCGGGGATCGCGGTCGTCGCCTACGACCGCCTGGCCGAGGGTCCGATCGACGCGTACACCTCCTTCGACAACGAGGACGTCGGTCGCGTGCAGGGCAAGGCACTGCTGGAGGCCCTGGGCGACAAGGCCAGGACCGGGAAGATCGTCATGATGAACGGCGCGGTCACCGACCCGAACGCCGCTCAGTTCAGATCCGGTGCCCGCTCCGTCCTTGACGGCAAGGTGAACGTCGGCAAGGAGTACGACACCGTCGAGTGGAAGCCGGAGAACGCCAACAGCAACATGGCGGCCGCGATCTCCGCCCTCGGCAAGGACAAGATCACCGCCGTCTACTCCGCCAACGACGGCATGGCGGGCGGCATCATCGCCGCCCTCAAGGCCGCGGGCGTCAACCCGTTGCCCCCGGTCACCGGCCAGGACGCCGAACTCGCCGGCGTCCAGCGCATCGTGGCCGGCGAACAGTACATGAGCGTCTACAAGCCGTACCCCCGCGAGGCCGAGGCCGCCGCGGAGCTCGCCGTCACCCTCGCCGAAGGCGAGAAGATCGACGGGATCATCAACCAGGTGGTCAGCAGCCCGACCACCAAGCGCGTGCCCTCGGTCCTCATTCCCGGCACCTCCGTGACCAGGAACAACATCAGCAGCACCGTGGTCCTCGACGGTGTCTTCACCATCGAGGAGATCTGCACCGACAAGCTCAAGGCCACGTGCGACGAGATCGGCCTGAAGTAACGCGGTCCTCCCCCGGGGCGGGCGGCGCCGGGCGTGGCCGGAAACCGGCAATCGGGGAGAGTTGGGCGTATATCATCGCGCTCCAGAGAGAAGGCGACGTACTTCTGGAGGCACGATGAGCGAGCAGCCGGTCCTTCTCCCCTACGCCGACCCGGCCTTCGTCGCGGACCCCTTCCCCCTGTACCGGCAACTGCGCGAGGACGGCCCCGTCCGGCGCGTCGTCATCGCCGGAGCTCTGGAGGCGTGGCTCGTCACCCGCTACGAAGACGGGCTCGCCGCCCTCTCCGAACCCCGCCTCAGCAGCGACGTACGCGACGCCTCGGACACCCGGCTCCTGCAACAGCTGCCCGAAACGGAGCGCGAGTCGATGCTGAGCAACATGCTCCGCAGCGACCCGCCCGACCACACGCGCCTGCGCCGCCTGGTCTCCAAGGCGTTCACCGCCCGCAGGGTGGCCGGGATGCGGCCCCGGATCCAGTCCCTCGCCGACGAGCTGCTGGACGCGGTCGTCCCGCACGGCCGCGCCGACCTCATCGCGGACTTCGCGCTACCCCTCCCGGTCACGGTGATCAGCGAACTGCTCGGGGTCCCGGTCGACGACCGCCACGACTTCCAGGGCTGGACCGACCGCATGATCATGCGGGGAGCCGAGCCCCCGGACCCCGTGGTGGTGAACGAGGCGTGGCAGCACATGCGCGCGTACGTCGCCGAGCTCATCCGCGCCAAACGGGCAGCGCCGGGCGATGACCTGCTCAGCGGCCTCATCACCGCCCGCGACGAGGAGCAGCAGCTGAGCGAGGACGAACTCATCGCCATGGTGTTCCTGCTGCTGGTCGCGGGCTACATCACCACGGTCAACCTGATCGGCGGCGGCATCGCCATGCTGCTCGCCCACCCCGACCAGCTGGACCTGCTGCGCTCCGACCCCGAGCTGCTGCCGGGCGCGATCGAGGAGTTCCTCCGCTACGACGGACCCGTCAGCCCGGGCATCGCCCGCTTCGCACGCGAGGACGTCAAGATCGCGGGCACGTCCATTCCGCGCGGGGCGACCGTACTGATCGCCTCGGCCATCGCCGACCGCGACCCGGCCCGGTTCGCGGCCCCCGACCAGCTGGACATCACCCGACGGGACAACCCCCACCTCGCCTTCGGGCACGGCATCCACTACTGCCTGGGCGCACCCCTGGCCCGACTGGAGGGCCAGATCGCCATCGGCACCGTCCTGCGCCGACTCCCCGGGCTCGCCCTCGCCGTGTCCCCGGACGAGATCCGCTGGCGCCCCGGCGGCCTCCGCGGCCCCCAGACCCTCCCGGTGACCTTCACCCCCGGCGCCGCCCGGCCTGGCCGGTAACCGGGGTCGGTCGGCGGTACGCTCGCCCTTCACCAGGAGCAAGGGGGAGTGGTCGTGAGCCGACCGCGGGTGGGTGTGGCCGTGCTGACCATGGGGGACCGGATGCCCGCCCTGCGGGCGCTGCTCGCCTCGGTGGCCGACCAGGACGAGCCGGCCGCGGCCGTCGTGGTGGTCGGCAACGGCTGCGCCCTGCCGGACCTGCCGCCCGGTGTGACCGGGGTGGAGCTGGCGGACAATCTGGGGGTGTCCGGCGGCCGCAACGTCGCCTGGCGCACGCTGCGCGAGCTCGGCGGCATCGACGTGCTCGTGGACCTGGACGACGACGGCCTCCTCGTCGACGCCGACGTGATCCGTACGATCGCCGACCTCTACGAGGCCGACGGCCGCCTCGGCATCGTCGGCTTCCGCATCGCGGACGAGACGGGTCAGACGCAACGCCGGCACATCCCGCGGCTGCGGGCCAAGGACCCGATGCGACGTGGCCGCGTCACCACCTTCCTGGGCGGCGGGCACGCCCTGTCGATGCCGATGCTGGAGCAGACCGGCGGCTGGCCGGACGCGTTCTTCTTCACCCATGAGGAGACCGACCTCGCGTGGCGGGCGCTGGACGCCGGCTGGGACGTCCTCTACGAACCCGCTCTGCTGCTCCGGCACCCGAAGACGTCCCCGGCGCGGCACGCGGTGTACTACCGGATGACCGCCCGCAACCGGGTCTGGCTGGCCAAGCGCCGCCTGCCCGCCCTCCTGATCCCCGTCTACCTCGGTGTCTGGACCGTGCTGACCGCGGCCCGCACCCGCTCGTTCCCCGGTCTGCGGGCCTGGCTCGCGGGTTTCGCCGAAGGCGTGCGCACCAGCGGCGGCCGGAGACGGCCCATGCGGTGGTCGACCGTGGTCCGCATGACCCGCCTGGGCCGCCCGCCGGTCGTGTGAGTCGACTCGTCCCGATCTTGCCGGAATGCGTGGCGGTGGCGCCTCACACGTCGGCGATCAGGGCGTACCGTTCGTCGGCCACCGGCCCGCCCCACAGGTCCGGGTCGTCGCTGAGCGGTTGGATGCGGACCGTGGCAGCGAGCGGGCGGACGGCCGCGGCCAGGTCTTCGGCGGTGATTCCGCCGTTCCACGGGAGTGACGCGGCGCCGGGGACGTACGGGGCACCGTTCTGGCCCGCCTCGCGCCAACGCCCCTCGACCAGGACCAGCCGGCCTCCCGGCCGCAGGCGCGTCACCCACGCGCGCAAGGCGGCCTCCGGATCCGGCAGTGTCCACACCAGATGGCGCGACAGCACGACATCGAACCGCTGTTTCCCGGTGGGCGGCGACATGGCGTCACCGACCACGAAGCGGCCCGTCACGCCCGCGGCCTCGAACTTCGCGCGCGCCCGCTCCAGCATGCGCGGCGCCAGATCGATGCCCGTCGGCCGGTGCCCGGCCTCGGCCAGCAGCAGCGAGAGGGACCCCGTACCGCAGCCGATGTCGAGGACGTCGGCCGGGTCCGTCGGCAGCAGCGGCTGCAGGAGCCGGATCCACGCGGTGCGTGTGGCGGCGGCCCTCAGCCCGTGGTCGGGCTCGTCGTCGAATGTCGCTGCGGCGGCATCCCAGTAGGCGGTGATCAAAGCAGCACGGTCCGTCATGGACCGATGCTCTCAGCCCCCACTGACAGTCGGGTGTCAGAGTCCGAGGGCGATGGCCATGCGGGTCATTTCGGCGGTGCTGTTGATGTTGAGCTTGGCGCGGATGCGGCGGAGGTAGGCGTCGACGGTGTGTTTGGAGAGTCCCATGTGGCGGGCGGTCTGGAGGTAGGTGCGTCCGGCGGCGATGTGGCGCAGGGCTTCCTGTTCGCGGGGGGCGAGGAGGGTGGCTTCGGGGGTCGGTGCGGTGAGGGTGAGGCTCATGGGATTCCTCCGACGTTTCGTCTCGGTCATCTCTGCTCACGACCTCGGAAGCAGGGGACGCTTTCCGGAATGCGGTGTTTGTCCCTGATAAAGAGATTGGTCGGGTGACTTCATGACCGTGTCCGCCGACTGTCACAGCCGTGTGACAACGCCGGCCCCCCGTCGCCGGTCCGGTCGTCACTCCCCGAGAAACCCCTGGTCAGCGTCGCTCCCTCAGATGAAGCGGTGCCCCTCGGCGGCCTGCACGCCGGTGGTGTGGCGGCAGGCCGACGAGGGACCAGGCGACTACGGGGTCATTTCGTAGGCTCCGGAGAGCGCCTCGACGCGCGCCCAGACGCGGGCCGCGCGGGCCTCGTCGACGACCGGGCGCCGGATGGCGCCGAGCGCCCAGGCCTGCTGCTCGACCGTGGTGGAGTCCTTGCCGTGGAGCTCGATGGCGTGCTGGGAGAAGTCGCGCACGAGGACGGAGAACAGTTCGTCGAGCACGGACTCGTCCAGGTCCGTCAGGCGGGCCTGCTCCAGGATGAGCTGTCCGTGGACGACCAGGGCGAACAGCTGGCCCACGGACAGGAGGAAGTCGAGGTCGCGGCCCTGCTCCTCGTCGGGGGCGATGGTGGCCGCGAACTCGCACAGGGCGTCGGCCTGCTCGCGGAAGCGCGCGACGTTGGGCACGGCGGCGTAGGAGTCGTACGCGGGACGCCAGTCATGGAAGCGTACGGAGCCCAGACCGCGGGCCGGTCCCTGCCGGAACAGGAAGTCGTCGTCGGCGGCGTCGAGACGGGTCGGCACGGGCGCGTACTCGGCCGGGTCCAGCAGGTGGTTGCGCATGAACTTGAGGATCAGCGCGAGGTTGACGTGGACGGTGCCCTCGAGCTTCGGCAGCCCGCGGATCTCGATGGCCGCCTGGGCGAAGTAGTTGTCCTTCTCGAAGCCCTTGGCGGCGATGACGTCCCACATCAGGTCGATGACCTTCTCGCCCTCCGTCGTGACCTTCATCTTGGTCATCGGGTTGAAGAGCAGGTAGCGGCGGTCGTCGGGTCCGGCGGAGCGGAAGTAGTCGACGGCGCGGTCGCTGAACAGCTTCATCCCGACGAGGCGGACGTAGGCGTCGGCCAGCTCGCGGCGCACGTGCGGGAAGGCGGTGACGGGGCGGCCGTAGAGGATCCGGTTGTTCGCGTGGGTGACGGCCTCGTACATCGCGTGCTCGCAGATGCCGATGGAGGCGGTGCAGAGGTTGAACTTGCCCACGTTGACGGTGTTCAGGGCCGCGTCGAAGGCGGCGCGGCCGGTGTGCAGCACGTCGGCGGCGGCCACCGGGTAGTCGTCGAGGCGGAACTCGCTGACGTACTTGGAGGAGTCGACGACGTTCTTCACCAGGCGGTAGGCCGGGTGGCGGCTGTCGGCGGCGAAGAACACGTACCCGTCGGGGCCTTCGACGTCGGTGCGGCGGCCGAAGACGGAGACGAGGCCGGCGGCGTTGCCGTTGCCTATGTAGTACTTGGAGCCGCTGGCGCGGAAGCCACCGGAACCGTCGGCGGCAGGCTCCAGCAGCATGTCGGTGGAGTAGATGTCGGCGCCGTGGGACTTCTCGGACAGGCCGAAGGCGAACACCTCGCCCTCGGAGAGGAGTTGCGCGGCGCGGGCGCGGGCGGCGGCGTTGTCGCTCTGCCAGACCGGGCCGAGGCCGAGGATGGTGACCTGCCACGCGTACCAGTAGTCGAGGCCGTAGAAGCCGAAGATCTCGTTGAGGGCCGCGATGCGCGCCGTGTCCCAGCGCTTGTCCGGCTCGTCCTCGTCGGCCGCGGCGGCCGGGGTCAGGAAGGTCGCGAAGAGTCCCTCCTTGGCGGAGAACGCGAGGAAGTCGGCCAGCCAGGCGCGGGAGCGGTAGTCCTCGATGAGCCGGCGCTTGCCGCGGGCCTCGAACCAGTCGACGGTGGCGCGCAGGAGCCTGCGGGTCTCGGGGTCGAAGTGCGCGGGGTCGTAGGTGTGCGGGTGGAACAGCAGCGGGTCGGACATGGCGATGCACCTTCCGAGGGGTGGGAGTCGAAGGCCGCGCGGACGCGCGGGGGAGGAGGTGGTGGGGCCGGGGGCGTGTGCGGTGCGGTTCAGTCGGTCGCGGGCCGGGCGAGCCGGTGGAGGGTCGCCAGGACGTCGTCGAGCCAGGCGATCGTCATCCGCTCCTGCGCGATGCCGCCGCGCAGGACGACGTGCTGGAGTTCCTGACCGGCGTCCAGGGGGGCGGGGGCGTCGGGCCCGGTGAAGTCGCGCAGCTCCCCGGCGAGATAGCGCGCGAGGCGGTCCCGGTGCGCCTGCTGGTGCCGTTCGACCTCGCGGATCAGCGAGGCCGGGTCGTCGAAGGCCGCGCCGCGGATCTTCACGGCGAGGTCGTGCCGCAGGCTCTCCGGTTCGATCGGCTCGTGCAGCCACCGGGCGAGTGCGGCGCGGCCCGGGTCGGCGGCGGAATACTCGTTCTTGTCCGGCCGGCCCTGCTGTGGGACGGTGCGGACGGTGAGCAGGCCGTCGCTCTCCATGCGCTTGAGGACGCGGTAGATCTGCTGGTGGGTGGCGGTCCAGAAGTAGCCGATGGACCGGTCGAAGCGGCGGGCCAGCTCATAGCCGGAGCCCGGCTTCTCCAGCAGGGAGACGAGGATCGCGTGTTCGAGCGCCATGCCGCGATCTTGCTATGCAACTCGTTGCACGGACAAGCGGCGGCAGCCAGGTGAGACGCGGCTCACCCGGGCGGGCGGCCGGGCCGGGTCCGGTTGGCGGGGTGCCGGGGGCCGCGGGACGCTGGGGACATGCGATGGAGCGTGCGCGGCGGCGTGACGGCCGCCGCGGTCGCCGTCGTCCTGCTGGTGGCGGGCACGCCGGGGCCGGGCGGCGGGGACACCGAGCAGCGGGTGGGCGTCGGCGGCGGGCGGAGCCTGTACCTGCACTGCTCCGGCTCCGGGAGTCCCACCGTCGTCCTGGTGTCCGGGCTGCACGAGGCCTCCGACCCGTGGTCCCTCACCGACACCACCCCGCCCGTCCCGAAGGCGCCCGCGGTGCTGCCGGGCGTGGCCGCGTTCACCCGTGTCTGCACCTACGACCGCCCGGGCACCATCCGCTACACGCAGCCGCCGGCGCTCACCACGCGCAGCACGCCCGTACAGGGCACCCGGGAACTGTCGGCCGCGGTCCAGGACCTGGACCGGGTGCTGACCGCCGGACACGTACCGGGTCCGTACCTGCTGGTGGGGCACTCGTTCGGCGGGATGCTCGCCCTGCGGTACGCGCAGGAGCACCCGGAGCGGACCCGCGGGCTGGTCCTGGTCGACGCGCTGGGCCCCGCGCTGAAGCCCGCCATGGGGGCCGACTGGGCGGCGTACGTCGAAGCGCTACGGCATCCGGGCACGCCCTTCGACGCCGACCCGGCCTTCGAACAGGTCGACATCGCGGGCGCGGCCACCGCCGTCGAGCGCGGCGGCCCGCTCCCGCCGGTCCCGGTCGCGGTGCTCAGCAAGACCGAACCCTTCGCCGCGCCGGCCACCATGTCCAAGAGCCTCCTGGCGAAGCTGGAGACGGCCTGGCCCAAGGCCCAGCAGGCGCTGGTGGACCTGCGCCCGCAGACCCCCCACCTGCTGGCGACCGGCAGTGACCACTACGTGCAGATCCACGACCCGGACCTCACGATCGCGGCGGTCCGGCTCGTCGCGGACCGGGCAGCAGCCCGGCCGTCTCCCGTACCCGGCGCCTCGTAGGCCGGCCGGTGTCAGAGTCCGAGGGCGATGGCCATGCGGGTCATTTCGGCGGTGCTGTTGATGTTGAGCTTGGCGCGGATGCGGCGGAGGTAGGCGTCGACGGTGTGTTTGGAGAGTCCCATGTGGCGGGCGGTCTGGAGGTAGGTGCGTCCGGCGGCGATGTGGCGCAGGGCTTCCTGTTCGCGGGGGGCGAGGAGGGTGGCTTCGGGGGTCGGTGCGGTGAGGGTGAGGCTCATGGGATTCCTCCGACGTTTCGTCTCGGTCATCTCTGCTCACGACCTCGGAAGCAGGGGACGCTTTCCGGAATGCGGTGTTTGTCCCTGATAAAGAGATTGGTCGGGTGACTTCATGACCGTGTCCGCCGACTGTCACAGCCGTGTGACAGGGCATGTCGCCGCGCCCCCGGCCGACAACGGATGCTTGACGTGCAGGTGGCGGGACGACAGCCTTGCCCGGAGTTACCGACTGGTAAACGGGAGGGGTGGCCATGGACAGGGACGGCGCGCGGGGCGGGTGGCAGGACGGGGCACACGGCGATGAACAGGCCTGGGACGATGCGGAGTTGATGTACCAGTCCGTCGAGCGGCAGGCCGAACTGGTCCGCACCGGCAAGACCACCTCCCGCGCCCTCGTCGAGGCCGCGCTGCGCCGCACCGCCCGGATCGACCCCGCGCTCGGAGCCTTCCGGGTGGTCCTCGCCGAGCAGGCCCTCGCCGAGGCCGACGCCCGGGACGCGGAAGGGCCGGACGGCCCGCTCCACGGCGTGCCCATCGCCGTCAAGGACGAGCTGGACGTCGCCGGTCAGGTCACCACCTTCGGCGGCGCCGCCAACCACACCCCCGTCACCGACGACTCCGAGGCCGTACGCCGCCTGCGTGCGGCCGGAGCCGTCGTCATCGGCAAGACGACGATGCCCGAGTTCGGCCAGTGGCCGTTCACCGAGTCCGTCGCCCACGGCCACACCCGTAACCCCTGGGACACCACCCGCACCCCCGGCGGCTCCAGCGGCGGCAGCGCCGCCGCCGTCGCGGCCGGACTGGTCGGGGCGGCGCTCGGCGGCGACGGCGGCGGTTCGATCCGCATCCCGGCGGCCTGCTGCGGACTCTTCGGCCTCAAGCCCCAGCGCGGCCGGGTCTCCACCGCCCCGAATGCCCACCTCTGGTACGCGCTCGGCACCGTCGGACCGCTGACCCGCACCGTGCGCGACAGCGCCCTGCTCTACGACGTCCTCGCCGGCACCACCCCCACGGACCGCTGGAGCGCCCGCCCCGCGACCACCGGCTGGGTCCGGGCCCTGGAGACCCAGCCCGGCCGGCTCCGCATCGGCTACTCCGCCAAGCCCGCCGTGCCCGGCGTACGGCCGCATCCGGCGCACGTGGAGGCCATGCTGGAGACCGTACGGGCGCTGCGCGAACTGGGTCACGACGTACGCGAGGTCAACCCCCGCTACCCGGACGCGACGGCCCCGTTCGCCGCCCAGTTCTGCGGCGGCGTACGGGCGGAGGCCGCCGCCGTCGAGCGCCCCGACCTGCTGGAGCGGCGCACCCGCAGCACCCTCGCGCTCGCCCGGCTGGTTCCCGAATCCGCCGTGGAGCGCGGGATCCGGGCGGGGGAGCGGCTGGCGGCGCGCGCGGACCGGATGTTCACCACCATGGACCTGCTGCTGACCCCGGTGATCGCCGAGCGCCCGCGCCCGGTGGGCGCGCTGGACGGCGCCGGGCTGCTGACGGCACTGGCACGCTCGCGCCCGATGGTCGCCTACACGGCGCTCTGGAACGTCACCGGACACCCGGCCGCCTCCGTCCCGGCGGGCCACGGGCCGGACGGGCTGCCGCTCGCCGTGCAACTGGTGGGCCGCCGCGACGACGAGGTGACCGTGCTCCGGGTGGCGGCGCAGTTGGAAACGGTCCGGCCGTGGTCGCAGCGGCGCCCGGAGCCGCCGGCCCGGTGATCAGCGGCGCCGGGCCGACAGGAAGATAACAGCGGTGCCGATATCCGTCAAGTCACGAAATGCAGGGGCGTGACGCGACGCGGGCGCCGGGGCCTACTTGAGTCATGGGTCCACGCAGAACCGGTGACCCCCTCCCCATCCCCCCACGTAGGAGTTCTCCGATGCCCCGCACCTCCCGCTCCCTGCGCCTCGTGATGCTGACGGCCTCGACCACGCTCGCGGCCGGAGCCGTGCTGCTGCCCACCGGCGCTTTCGCTGCCCCGGCGACCCCGACCACAGCCACTGTCCAGTCCGACCGTGGCGGCGACGACCACGAGGACGGCCAGGACGAGGGCTGGAGCCGGGGCGGGGACCGGAGCCGGGGCGAGGACCGGAACGAGGACTCGCAGGGCTCCGGCGAGGAGGGTTCCGGCGGGAGCGAGGAGTCGGGCACAAAGCAGGACGGCACCCAGGAGGAGGGCTCCGGCACGGGCCAGGACGCCTCCGAGCCGGAGGAGTCCGAGTCCGGTGTGGTCAAGGAGAGCTACTGCAACGACCCGAAGGCGCTCCCGGGGCTGTGCGTCGACGGCAAGCCGCTCCCGAAGGGCGACGGCACGGTCAAGGTTCCGCAGGGCACGAAGCTCTGCCTCGGAATCGACACTCCCCAGCAGTGCGCGGACCGGCAGCGGCCCACGGTGCCGAGCCCCACGGGCAGCTCCACCGTCGAGCTCGCGGTGTGACACCGGCGGCGACACGAACGGACAGGGCACGAACGGACAGGACACGAACGGACAGGTCACGAACCGACAGGTCACGAACCGACAGGTCACGGACGAAGGGCGCGGCTCCCGGTGGGGCCGCGCCCTTCGCCGGGCACTCCTGCGCGGGGGTACCCCGGGCGTGGCAGCGGGGACTCAGGTGAGCGGCTCCTCGACCGTGCTCGTGCCGTGCCCCTCCTGGGACTCCCACGTCCACGTCTCCTCCAGGCGCAGGCGGCCGTCGGGGAGCTCCGTGACGAGCGAGGTGCAGTGTCCGGACGCGGTCGTGCCGTCGAGGCGGAGCTGCACGTAGCGGAAGTCGACGGCGTCGTCCGCCCGCGTGCCGACGAGGTAGCCCCGGAGCACGTCCCCGCCGCCGTACTCCGCCCAGACCCGGCCGTCCTGCTCGTGGTACGCGAACCGGGTCTGCCGGCCGACCTGCCCGGGTGCCTGGTCGGCCACGGGGACGAAGACGAGGCCGTCGAGCGAGCGCGCCACGGGTGACTCCTGCAGTAGGGCGGTCCGGGGCGGGGCCCCGACCGCGTGGACGGTACGGGTCTGCCCGGACGGCGGTGTGTCGGTTCGACCAGATGACCTCGTCGTGATCTTGTCCGTCCGTACAGGTCACCGCGAGGCACGCCCAACGTACCGTACGGAAGGGGGCTGTTGACCGTCCGGGCCGGTGCCTTGGCATCGCTCGGGCGGTCGACGGCCGGCGCCATGTCCGGCCGTCCGCCGCCCGCCGACAGATCGCCGCCGTCCGCCTCCTCCGGGCGCCGGCGGTGAAGCGCGGCGTTGTCAGGTAGGTCAGCTGCGGTCGTGGGCCGGTTCCCGTTCGTGCCGCGGCGTGCCCTCGCGCCGGGGGAGGAGGAACGGGGTCGCCATGACGAGGAGACCGGCGATCGCGAGCGCGGTACGGGCGCTGGTGATGCCGGCCAGCAGGCCCCACAGAGCGGTCAGCGCGGCGATGGTGGCCTTGCTGCTGACCGACCACGCGGACAGGGTGCGGGCGACCCGGTCTGCCGGGGTCCGCTCGAGCCGGTAGGTGGCGAACACCGGATTGAACACGCCCATGGAGGTGATCAGCCCGAGCTCCACGGCCATGACGAGCACGAGGCCGGCGGTCCCGGGGCCGACGAGGGCCAGTCCGGGCAGCCAGCACGCCCGCAGCGTCCCGGCCGTGACCATGACCCGGTGGCGGCCGAACCGCGCGACGAGCCGGGGAGCCAGCCGTGCGCCGATCAGGCCGCCGACGCACGGCACGGCGAAGGCGAGGCCGTACTGCCAGGGCGTGAAACCGAGGTCGCGGACCATGAGGACGGCGAGCAGCGGTGCGGCCGCCATGATCAGGCCGTTGACCAGGACCGTATTCGCGAACAACGGGCGCAGCGCGGAGTCGCTCAGGATGTACCGCCATCCTTCGACCAGGTCGCGGACGCGCAGCCCCGGCCGCCCCTCGGCGGGGACCGGGCGCAGCTCCTCCCCGCCGATCGCGCGGATCCCCGCCGCGGACAGCAGGTAGCTCACCGCGTTGGCCACCACGGTCATCACCGGGCCGATCAGGACGATCGCGGCACCGCCGAGCGGGGGACCGAGCATGGTGGCGGTCCACGTCGTGGACTCGAACCGGCCGTTCGCGACGAGCAGGTCCTCCGGCCGCACCAGTGCCTTCAGGCATGCGCCACTGGCCGCCGTGAAGGCGATGTCGGCCGCGCCGACGACGACCGAGACGACGAGCAGCTGGGCGAAGCCGAGCCGGCCGCACGCGAACGCCGCGGGCACGCTCATCAACGCCGCGAACCGGACGAGGTCCATCGCGATCATCACCGGCCGCTTGCGGCGGAACTCCACCCACGGGCCGAGCGGCAACGCCACGACCGAGCCGATCGCCAGCCCCGCGGCCGCCAGCACCGACACCTCGGTCGCCCCTGCGTGCAGTACGAGGATCGCGATCAAGGTGAACGCGTCGAACGCGAGCCACGTGCCGAGCGTGCTGACCGCGTACGCGGCCCACAGCCACCCGAGCCGCCGACCCAGCGAGCGCCCGGCCACCATGGTCAGCGCGCCCCCGTCCTCTGGCTTACTCGTGCGAACGACCTCACATCGCCGGCGCCATCAAAGCGAGCAACACACCACCGGGTCAAAACCACCGGGACGGACCACCGATCGGCCCGTGGCCGGATCACCACCAGTAGGCGGGGTACCGCGGAGCACCGCGGCGAACACGGGAGGCGGCATACCCGGTCAGTACCAGCAGCACGGTCGAACCGAAGAGCAGCGGGACGAACCGGCGGGGGTCCGGCGTCTGGAGCAGGATGATCACGGAGGTGGCCACGGCCGGCGAGTGCGGGGTGCGGGCGGTCATGTTCAGGGCGAGCGTGACCCCGGCCGCGACGGCCGCCGCCCAGGCGCTGCTGCCCGCCACGGCCAGTACGCAGTAGCCCACGGCGCAGCCGACCAGGTGGCCGATGACGACGCTGCGGGGCTGGGCGAGCGGCAGGGCCGGGGCGCTGTGGACCAGCGCGGCACTGGCGGCCAGCGGGGGTATCAGCACCGGTTCGTGGATCATCGCGCCGATCGCGACGAGACCCAGCAGGACGGCGGTCGCCGCGCAGATGCTGTGGAGGGCCGCCGCCGGCGTGGGCCTGGCCGGGGCCCGCCCGGCTCCCTTCGCGGAAGGGTCCGGCGCCTGGGCGGGCGCGGGTTCGGGACGCAGGATCGTGTCGGTGCTCATGTGTGGGGAAGGTCCGGGATAGGCGGCCGACGGGCCGGGGCAGGGCGGGAGGACGCCCGGGCGGGTTGCCGGGCGGGGGCGGCCCGGGGCGGGGGTGGGCCGGGGACGTCCCGTACGACGATATCCGGCCGGTCCGCGGTGGTTCCGGCGGGGGCGGAAGCCGTCGGTGCTCGGCGTGGATCGGGCCATCGCCCCGCACGGGCCGGGCCCGACGGGCACAATGGCCTGCGGCGAGTCGTCGAGGCACGGGCGGGAGCCGGTGGTCCGTGGCAGGGGGAGAGCCGATGGAACGACGGATCCAACAGATCGAACTGCCGGGCGGGGAGACCGTACTGGCCCGAGTCAGCGTGATGCGACCCGAGGACGTTCCCCGCGGATCCGACGAACCCGCCTACGAGGACGTGGGCGCGCTGGACCACCTCACGGCCCGCGTGGACCAGCTGAACGAACTGGTCAGCGGCATCGGCTCCGCCGTACTCGACTCCGCGCTGGCCGCCGGACCCGACGAGGTCGGCGTCACCTTCGGCATCGAGCTGATGGCGAAGCCGGGCAAGGCCGTCGCCCTGCTGGCGGACGGCGAGGCCAAGGCCGCCATCTCGGTCACGCTCACCTGGCGCCTGCGCGAAGCGGGACGCGCGGGGGCCCGGGCACCTCGGGCGGACGGCTCACTCACCGAGACGTGACGCTGTGCAGCCCGCGACGGGGCCGCACAGCGCCTCCCTGCTGGGGTCAGCAGTCGTCGTCGTACCCTCCATACCCTCCGTAACCCCAGCCCCAGTCGTCGTCGTCATCGTCGTCGTACCAGCCGTGGCCGCCCCGGTCGTGGTCCCAGCCGCCGCCGGTCACGTACGTGGCGGAATGGGTCGGGGTTGCCGCGGAGGCCGTACCTGCGGCTCCGATGGCGGCGCCGCCGGCCATCAGAACGCCGATGGCAGACACCGCGAAGAGTCGGTTCACTCTCATTGCTCGCATGGTTTCAGAACCCTTCATCATTGCTTTGAGCACGAAGACTTCTTTTCCTCCTCACACATGAGATGTGATGCACGCGCCGCACCTGTGTCCATGACTTTCCATGCACATGTGGTGTGTAGGGTGCGCGCCCGCCGTCAACGAGACCTCGTTCGGGCCACGGACCTTCGGGGCTGGTGCCAAACTCGCAGGCCACGCGTGCCGGCGCATCACTGCAGGCAAAGGGTGTGTTTCCCGCAATTGCCACAGTTACCTACGGAAGATACTAGTCACCGACCAGCCGGTAGGCATCTCGGGACGGCGGGCCGGCGAGGCTCGGACGGTCGGCTGTCAGTGGCGACCAGTAGGTTGTGATCGCCTGCTCGTACGTGTGCGGGCACCGATGCACCACGGGGGTACACACGATGAGTTCGACCACCGCATGGAGGGCCGCCGGGGACTACGAGCTGACACTCGATCCCTGGGCAGGGCCGACGCCGGTGCTCCGCTGCCGTACGGCGGCGGGACGCGAGCTGAAGAAGGTGCCGGCCGCGCTCAAGACGGAGCCGCTGACACGGGAGTTGACCGCGCTCGCGGAATGGATCGGCGACCACGCCGTCGAGACGCGGGCGAGCGTCGAGCGGTGGATGACGCAATGCCTGCCGGTGCCCGCCGCGTTGATACGGCAGGTGTGGCCCGACCCGTACTGGCAGCGTGCCCTGCGGTACGCGGTGATCGCGCCGTACGACGGCCCGGGTGACGGGCCGGCGGCCGATGGGTCGTCGGGCGAGCCGGACGTGCGTCGCGCCGGGGTGCTCACGGGCCTCGCGCCGCGCCCGGACGGCAGCGCACTGGTGGTGACGGGACTCGACGGGGAACACGAGCTGGACGACGCCGTGGTCGTGATCCCGCATCCGGTGCTCCTCGACCCGCGCGGCACCGGGCTGCTCGAACGCTGGCGGAAGCTGCTGGAACCGCTGGGCGCCGAGCAGGGGATCGAGCAGCTGAACCGCGCCGTGTACGTACGGCCCGACTGCTCGCCCGCGCCCGCTGCGGGAGCACGGAGCACCCGCGGGGGCATCACCGTCTTCTACGGCGCCTCGTACGAGTCAGGGGCCCGCTTCGAACGCTCGGTGGCGCGGTTGGGCGGACGCATCAGCGGGGAGCGGGCCGGATTCACCTTCGGCCACCAGGGACGCCGGCACGGCATGGTGGCCGACCTGCGCTACCAGGGACCTGTGGCTCCCGTCGGCCTGCACGACTTCTGGTTCGGCGACGTCGGGCAGCGGCAGGGCTCCGGGGCGTACGACGTGGTGCCGAGGACCGTCTGGTCCGAGGGGATCAGAGCGATCGCGGCCCTCTACGACGAGCGGGACCTCTCGCAGGGGCGCTCCTTCGGGACCATGCCCGCCGACGGGGCCTGCGGATACCAGTCCTTCCTCGTCGCGTGCGCGGAGTACGCCGCAGCGGGCGCTCCCGACGCCGGCCCGCCGAAGGAGCGTCAACCTGCCGACGCACGCCGGCTCCTCGACGCGGGCGCGGTCCTCGCGGGCGACCCCGCCGGCCCGGACGAGGAACCGCTGACCGCGCGCCGCTACGGATCGCCGTTGCTGGAGGACGGCGGGCCTTTCGTACGGCTGGTCGTGGCGCGAGCGGTCGGCGCACAGGATGCGGTGGCGCAGGCGCTGGGCCTGGAGCCCGACGCGGGCGGGGCCACACCGGTCGGCCGGACATCCGTACGGCCCCTGGACTTCCTGTCCCGGGTCTGCCGCGTGCACCCGGAGCTGGCACGGCAGGCGATGGGGCTGCTCGCTGCGCTGCGCATGTGCGCGAAGACGGCGGACACGAAACCGGGCCGGGCCGCGACGCAGCTTTCGACGAGCCTGAAGAAGCTGACGGCGCCTCACCCCGAGCTCCTGCCGTTCGCCCTGGACGAGGGTGCGCGGATCGTGGCCGCGGCGGGCAGCGTGGCGATGGCCAGGCCGCTCTACACCGAGGCACGCGCCGCCGAGAAGCGGCTGGGCGGCATCGACGAGAGCGCTCTGTGGGATCGCGTCGCGGAGTTCCGCGCGCTCGGCGTCGTCGACGAGAAGCTCCTCCGGCAGTACCGGGACGACGTCGCCGCGCGCTCGTCGGCGGGCCAGGCGTACGAGAGTTACCGGCGGCTCGTCCTCGCGTCGCTCCGCAGGGAGAGCGGGATCCCCACCTCCTTCGTCCGGGACGGCGTCACGCACCACCGGCAGCGGGACATCCCCGCGTCCTTCGCCGTGGAGCTGGCGGAGGGAACCGGCGGCGGCCCGCCGGGCGCCGACGACACCAACACCGAGATCTTCCACCTGCTGCTGCGGGGTGGCGCACTGGCGACGGCCCAGGCGCCCGTGTGGGAAGCCTGGACGGCACCGCTGGAGCGCGACCTCGCGGAACACCCCGACACCGTCGATCACTTGAGGACCCACCTGCCGGAGCCCCGGGGCTCCTCGGCCGTGGCGAAGACCGCGGCCGCAGAGGCATGGCTCGCCCTGATGGCACGCCTCGGCCGACTGGACCGGATCACCGGAGGGGCGGAGGACGACCCCGCCGCGGCGGCGAAGGCGGCGAACGCCTGGCTGACGCTGTTCCTCCGGCAGTATGCGGGTCTGCGCCAGCCCGTCGCCGGCCTTGAGCCGGTGCTGGCATCGATCGCGGCACGGATGCGCGAGGCGGGCGAGACCCGCGACCCGCTGCTCGGGCTGGAGAGCAGATCGCTGGGGGGTGACTTCTGGGGCGTCGGCGTCGACCTCGAACTGCTCGCCCTGATGCGGCGGGTGGGAATACCGCTCGCCGAACCCGGCGACGGCCAACGCGTCTTCGCCCTGCAGTGGATACAGCGCCGGGGGACCGCCGGCGTCGAATCCGTACTCGGCGATCCCGCGTTCCGCGAGACCATCCGCGCCGAACTGACCGGCTCGGTGCGGGGGAGCCTCGGCTACACCGTCACACGGCACGGCCTCACGCCGTTCCCGAAGGTCACGAAGCAGGTGGCCGCGCTGGAACCGCTGCGGGAGCTGATGACCGGGATCCTCGACGAACGCGCCCGGCGGGTGCGGGAGGGCGGCGGGGGAGGACTGTTCGCCCTCCAGGACCTGCTGCTCCATGTCGAGCCCTTCGTCGTCGCCGGGGCGGCGAAGCACTTCGACGCCTCCGTACAGGAGGCGCTGGCCGTCGATCCGGCCGCACTGCTGGCGGACACCCTGCGCGCCCACTGCCCCGGCCACGGGCCCGGCGGTGGCGGGACGGACGGGTGCCGACTGCGGGAGGTGACCGCCGAACAGGCGCGGAAACTACTGGAGTCGACGGACGCCGCCACACGGCAGCGCCATGCGCAGGTGTTCGCCGTGGAACCGGCCACCCGCAGGAGCCGGTACGTCGCCTTCGACCCGTCGTCGGAGTTCGCGCGGGACCTGTTGCCCGGTATGGCGGCGGCCTTGCCGCCGATCACGGACGACGCCTGCCGGTCGCAGGCCCTCGGCGTCGTACAGGGCGTGATGTGGTGCGAGACGTGGCAGGCGACGCTCCGCCGGTTCGTGCGAGTGGGAGGATGAGCTGATGGAGACACGATTGCCGTTCGGAGACGCGCTGCGGACCGAGTTGGGAGAGCCCAAACGCCCTCTCAGACTGGCCAGCAGCCCCCGCTCGCTGGTGTGGCGCGTCGAGTTGCCGGCGTCCACAGCGGTGGTGAAGCAGCTCGTCGGCGGTCCCGACGCCGACGAGCGGTACGCCCGTGAGCTGGCCGGCCTGCGGCTCGCGGCCCGCTCCGGTGTGCCCGTGGTACCGGCGTTGCTGGCCACCGATCCCGCCGAGCGGGTCCTGGTCCTGGAGGACCTGGAACACCAACGCCCCGCCGACGACTGGATCGTCGACTACGCGACCGCCTTGGCGCGGCTGCACGCCACGGCCCGCCCGGACGACGCCGGGGTGCTTCCCCGGTGGCAGGGCCCGACCCGGGCCGACGTCGCGTCCTTCCTACGCCTGGCCGTTGCGCTGGAGGTACCGGTCCCGTCCGGTGTGTCCGGCGAACTCGACGACCTCGTCGACAGGCTCGACCAGGCACCCGGGCATGCCCTCCTCCACGGGGACCCCTGCCCGGGCAACGATCTCCACACGGCCTCGGGGATCAGGTTCATCGACTTCGAACAAGCGTCACTGGGCAGCGGCATGATGGAGCTCGCCTACCTGCGCATCGGCTTTCCGACCTGCTGGTGCGTCACTTCGGCGGCGGAGCCGCTACTGGAGCGGGCGGAGGGCGCCTACCGGGAGGAGTGGCGCGCAGCGACCGGCTCGGAAGTCCGGGGCAGGCTCGCCGACGCCTGTGCCGGCTGGCTGATCCGCGGCGACGCGCTGGTCCAGCGGGCACACCGCGATGGCACGGACCACCTGGCCCGGCTTCCCGACGGGGACTGGACGTGGGGCACCGCGACCGCCCGCCAACGGCTCGTGCACCGGCTCGCGGTCGTCGCCCGGATGACGGCCGACGACGCCTCACTCACCGGCCTGAGCGGCCTCAGCACCGCCATGCGCCAGCGCATGCTCGCCCGCTGGCCCACGCTCCGGCCCGTCCCCGCACAGCGGCCCTGAGCCGGCGGCCGCCCACGACGGGTACCCGGTACCCATCGGCACGGGACTACGGGGTGGTGCGGGCCGGGAAGGAGAAGGTGTAGCCGTGTGCGGTGAGCCAGGGCAGGTACTCCTTGAGCGCCGCGACGGTCTCGCTGCGGTCGCCGCCCCCGTCGTGGAAGAGGACGGTCGGCTGCTGGGGGAGCTTGTCCTCGACGGCGGAGATGATCGCGGGCAGGCCCGGACGGCTCCAGTCCTTGGGGTCCACGCTCCAGCCCAGCGGCCGCATCCCGGCGGCCGCGGCGATCGCCCGGCTGTCGGGGGTGAAGGCTCCGCCCGGCGCGCGGTAGTAGCCGACGGGGACACCCGGCACAGCCTTCTCGATCATGGCCTTGGCATCGAGTATCTGCTGCTGCTGGTAGGCGACGGGCTGGTGGTCCATCGTCACGTCGTGGTCGACGGAGTGGTTGCACAGCCGGTGCCCGTCGGCGGCGACCGCACGCGCCAGGTCCGGGTACTTCTGCACCTTCGTCCCGATCATGCAGAAGGTGGCCTTGACGTGGTTCTCCCGCAGCACCTTGAGCACCTGGGGCGTCCAGCGGGGGTCCGGACCGTCGTCGATGGTGATCGCCACGTCCCGGCCCGCTCCCTGCGCCAGCCGGGAGATCCCCAGCGGGACCCCGCTGACGCCCTGGCCGGGCCCGGAGCCTCGGGCGGCCGTGGAGTGGCGGCCGGGGATCGTGCCCGGGGACCGGCCCGCCGAGTCGTCCGTCGCGGCCAGGGCCGGGGTACCGGCAGCCGCCAGGAGGCCGAGGACGGCCGCCGCCGCGGCGGATCCCGCCCGCAGACGACGTGCGGAACTGGTGGTCATGCCCATGGACGCGTTCTTCCTTTGCGCTCGGCCCCCGGATCTCGCCTTGCCGATCCAGGCTAGGTCATGACTCCGGGCCCGTTCCTCGTCCGATCGGCCGGTTCGACGGCCCCCGCCGGGGCGGTGAGGCAGGCCCTGACCCGCGTCCGGGCCGACCCCGCCGGAGTCGGGCGGCCCGCGGTGTCCCCTCAGGTGTGAGCAGTGTCACCGGCCGGACGTCCATGCCCGAGCCGGTGCCGGTGCCGGAGCGTGTGCGGGCGCAGCCGGCCTGAGACCGGATTCCGGGTACCTGCCTCGGCCGCGGCCCGTAGGCTGCGGCGATGCGCGCTGGATTCGGGTTCCTCGGCAAGCTCACGGGACGGTACCGTTCGCTGCTCGTCGACTCGCTGCTCGCGCTGGGCTACGCCGGCGCGGGCCTGCTCCTGGGGCAGGAGCAGCCGCCCGTCGGATGGCAGCCCGTGGACGGGCTGGGGGCGGTCCTCACCGCACTGGTGGGTCTGGTCCTGCTGGCCCGCCGTATCGCGCCCGTCGGGGTGTTCGCCACCAGCAGCGCGCTGTGGATCCTGTTCATCGCCTGCGGGTACTGGCCGGTGATCAACTCCATGCCGCCGCTTCTGGGCCTGTACACGGTCGCGGCGACCCGTCTGCTGCGTACGTCCCTCGTGTGCGCGACGGTCGTGGCCGGGACGTGGGTGTACGCGGGACTGGGCAACGCCGACAACAGCTCCATGCCGACCGTCCTCGCCCAGGCCGTCCTGTTCCCGGCCGTGGTGTTCGTCGTCGGGCGCGGCTCGGGAAGACTGGCCGAGCGGAACCGGCAGTTCGCCGAACTGACCTTCCAACTGCGCAGGCAGCAGGAGGAGATCGCCCGCCAGGCCCTCACCGAGGAGCGGGTGCGCATCGCTCGGGAACTGCACGACGTGGTCGCGCACCACATGTCCGTCATCTCGCTCCAGGCGGGCATGGCCTCCTACGTGTTCCCCACGAACCCGGCGGTGAGCCGGCAGGCCCTGGACACCATCGCCCGCACCAGCAGGGAGGCGTTGGAGGAGATGCGCCGCATGCTCGTACTGCTCCGCGTCGGCCAGGAAGGGCCACCCGAGGCCGAGGCCGAAGCCGAAACCGGTGTCGGTGTCGACTACGCCGCCGACGACCAGCCGGAGGACGGTGGTGCCTACGCCCCCGCCCCCGGGCTGGACCTGCTGGACCGGCTGCTCGAGCGGGTGCGCGGCGCGGGGGTCCGGGCCACGATGGAGGTCGTCGGCTCCCCCACACCGCTTCCGCAGGGCATGGCGCTGTGCGTCTTCCGCGTGATCCAGGAGGCACTGACCAACGTGCTCAAGCACGCGGGGCCGACCAGGGCGGCCGTCACCATCCGCTACGAGAGCCGCGCGGTCGTGGTGTCG
This sequence comes from Streptomyces sp. NPDC005533, assembly GCF_042871845.1. Lineage (NCBI taxonomy): Bacteria > Bacillati > Actinomycetota > Actinomycetes > Kitasatosporales > Streptomycetaceae > Streptomyces > Streptomyces sp. NPDC005533. The sequence continues at coordinate 224,206 of NZ_JBIAJH010000007.1, forward strand.
GTCACCGACGAGGGCGGCGACGACCCGCTGCCGGACAAGGTGATCACCCGTGGTCACGGATTGATCGGGATGGGGGAGCGCGCGAAGATCTACGGCGGGACGGTCACCGCCGGCCCCCGACCGCTCGGCGGCTTCGAGGTCCGGCTCGTCCTCCCGATACCCACCGACGGGGACCGGCCGGACACTCTTCCCACCCCCGGCCTCGGTGACGTTCGTTCCCGATGAGGAACGCCGCGGCAGCCGGATCGGGCGCCGCTACCGGAGCAGCGCGAAGGTGCCGGCGGCGATGGCCCCGCCCACCGCGGCGCCGACGAGCACTTGGCCAAGGGTGTGGTCCTCCAGCTCCACGCGCGACCAGCCGACCAGGGCGACCACCGGGCAGACGAGGAGCGCCCACGGCCCGTACGTGACGGTGAGCATGGCCACGCTTCCGGAGGACACGGCGGCGTGCACGCTGATCTTCCAGGCGGGGGTCACGGCGAGCAGCGCGGCCACGGTGCTCAGCATGGCCGCGATGAGCGCGATCATCGTCCGGGGGGCGCCGACGGCCCACAGCAACGCGGTGCCGGTGGCGACCGACGCGATGACGACGGCCATCACGACGATCCGCTGCTGCCTCTGGCCGACGTGCCGGTCGGCCCAGCGGCCGCGCCGGATGCCGTACGTGATGAAGGCCAGCGGAACGCCCGCGGCGAACAGGCAGCCGACGAGCCCCCATCCGATTCCGGCGAGGCCGCCGGTGTGCCACCCGATCAGGAGGGTGTCGGCGATGATCCAGGTCTTGGGATCGAGCCCGTCGGTGATCAGGCGTGCGGCCCGGGCGGCACCGATTCCGGAGGCTGCGGCCCTCCGCGCGCGGCTCGGCCCTGCCGGCAGTCGGCCCGTCAAGGGGTCGCGGCCCGGAACATGACGGCTCCGTACGCGTACCGCCCGGGTTCCAGGCTGTCGGCGCGGTAGTCGACGGCGACCCCGCCCATCGACAGGGCCGTGTCGGGTGCCTTCACGGTGCTGATCCGGGTCCTGGCGCCGTCCTTCGCCGCGTAGGCGTAGCCGGCCATGTCCTTGGTGGCCTTTCCACCGAGGACGTACACGGTGTCCGTGTCGGATCCGGCGAACCGGGGGATGGTGAGGGTGTCGACCTTCTTCCAGGCCTGGGCGAGCTGCGCCGGGGCGAAGGGTTCCTTCGCCGCCGGGCCGCCCGTGGACGCCGGACCCTCGGCAGTGCCGCCGCCGCAGGCTGTCACGCCGGTGAGGAGGAGAGCGACGGCGGCGGTGGCGGCGAGGATCCGCCGGCCGCGGTCCCGCAGCCGTGTGCCGCTCCCTGATGGCGGTACGGGACCGCGTACTTCGGCGGGGGGCGGCTGCGAGTGGTGCGCCATGCGGTGGTGTTCTTCCTTCGCTCTGCTGCCGGGTGGTGCGGACGAGTGCCGTGGGGCAGCCGAACCCGGCGAGCGTCCCGGCGCTCGCCTAAGAGGAGTGTGTCAGTGCCATGGAGATGATCCAGACGGCCCAGGCGATGGGGATGAGGGCCACGTAGGCCTGCGGCCGACGGAGCACCGCCGGGCCCGTGTCGAGGTGGGTGCGTCCCAGGGCGGGCGTCGACGGGGGGAGCTTGCTGAACTTCCGGTAGGCCAGCAGGTTCCACACGAGGGTGAACGGGTTGAAGATGACGAGGGAGAGCGGGCCCCACCATCCCAGGCACAGGGTCCTGGTGGTCATCTGCCGGACGACCGCTGTGCCGCAGGCGCGGCAGAACGGCCCGTTCAGGTGCTCGAACTTCATCATGATGAGAACGCCCACGTGGGACCGGACCTTGAAGTCCTCGGCGGACTGCCCGCCGCACGCGCGGCACGCGCGCGGTACGTGGGTCGGGGCCGCCGGGGCTCCGTAACCGCCCGGTGCGGGCGCGTGGTTCCAGGCCGCCGCCGGGGCCTGGCCGTACGCCCCGCCGGCACCATAGGGGTTGCCCGGCACGTGGCCCTGGTCGGACGTGTGGTGCTGCGGTGTTGCCATGATGAACCGTTCTCCAGGATTGCTCGTGCGTGCCGACGCCCTCCCCGGGCGGAGGTGTGTCGGGTCGTGCCAGGGTTCAGCGCCAGGGGCGCCGTGCACATGACGGACCGCCGGGCGGTGATCCGCGGTGATGTGATCATTGTGGGGGTCGGCCGCGGGAGTGGGATGAGTGCGGGTACTCAGATGGGGGCGGTCGCGTGCTCAGACGCCCGGGAGGGCGGAGCCGGTACGGATGGCAGTATGACCGCGTGGCCCTCCTCCCCGAAACCCGCGACCGCCCGGCCGCCGACCGGGTGTGGACCCGTGTGGCCGCGGCCGCCGCGGCGCTGCTGGTCGTCGGTGCGGGGCTGGGGCTGAGGTCCGTGGCGACGGGGAGTGCGGCCAAGTACGGCGGGGACGCGCTCTACACCGTGCTCCTGCTGTGCCTCGTCGTGCTGGTGGCGCCACGGGTATCGCCGCTGAGGGCCGCGGGAACCGCGCTGGCGGTCAGTTGGATGGTCGAGTTCCTCCAGCTCGGCCCGGTGCCGGCGGACCTCTCCCGACGCAGCACGTTCGCCCGCCTCGTACTCGGTTCGACCTTCAATCCGCCCGACCTCTTGTGGTATTCGGTGGGCGCGGCGGCCGGATGGCTGCTCCACACCGCGGTGCGCTCCCGGGCCCGTCCTGCCCGGCTCCGCGCCCGGGAGCGCACCTGACCCGCCCGCGCCGGGGGGGCCGCGGGAGGGGGAGCGGAAGCCCCCCTCCCTCCTTGTACGGCCTTACTGGGCCGTGGCCGTCGAGGCGGCCCTCAGGCCATTTCGTCGCGGATCACGTTGCGGTGCTCCTCGTAGACGAGCCGCGCGTCGTCGTTCGGAAGGGCCGGGGTCGTGAGGCCGCAGGCACAGGTCACCACCGTGAGGTCGGACAGAGCGCGCAGGGTGTGGCCCTCGGGGCTGGTCCGGGTGGTCCCCGCCGGCCTCTCGTATCGGAGGTTGTGTGGGTAGTGGCGTGGGCGGGCAGCGGCCTGGGCGATGCCGTCGCCGGTGCGTTCGAGGGTGAAGCGGTGCTCGCTCATGGGTCCAGTGTCGTCTGCCGGACGCGGGGAACGCGCGCTCGCGCGGCAGGACACGGCGAGAGTGCCACCGGCCGCGCTGCCGGGCGCCCACGAAGGTACGCCTTCACCCGGGCCGGCGCGGAGGCGGACCTGCCGTGGCCCGCCGCGCGCGCCGCGCGCCTGGTCACCTCACCCGGGAGGGTGCGTCCCTTGAAGTGCCCCTGCCCTCGCGGAGCACCCCGAGACCGTGATCGGGAAGGTCAGGCGGAGGCGAAGACCCCTTCGTGCGCGTCGTCGAGGACGAACCCGTTGTCGAGCCGGACGCGGACCGTCACCCGGGGCTTGTGCTCCTGGTGGGCGACCCATTCGGGTTCCAGCGCGCCGACCTGCTCTTCGAGCTGCTTCCTGGTCCCCGTGGGCATCTGATGGCCGAAGTCGTCGAGCAGCGACTTCAGCCGTACGTACTCGCGGACCTCATGGCTCTGTTCCCGCGGCTCGGGATCGTTCACCCGCTCGACGGTGCCCTCGATGCCCGACGCCAGGGAAAGCGAGCCGGCGACGGCACCCGCGACCGCCTCGGCGTCCTCGGCCGGGAAGACCGACCCGGACAGCCTGAGGTCTGCTGCCAGTTTCACCCGCTGGCCTTGTTCGAGCGTCATGGATCCTTCGTCTCTCCGGTCGGTCGGGCCGCGACCCCGTACGCGCACGGCGGCGGCCCCGGTCGGTGCCATTATCCGGGCCGGCCGGCGGCGCGGAGACGGGTGGCGGCCGCTTCGGCCTCCCGTACGACGCGGTCCGTGTCGACCTCGACCAGACGGCCGCCGAGCTTCAGCGGCCGTCCGTCCACGAACACGGCGTCGACGTTCTCGGGCCGTCCGTTGAAGACGACCTGGCCGACCCAGTCGAAGCGGGGCGCGAAGTTCAGGGCGGCCGGGTCCACGACGACGACGTCCGCCCGTTTGCCGGGGGTCAGGGAACCCACCTGGTCGGCGATGCCGAGGGCTTCGGCGCCGCCCAGCGTGGCCATCCGCAGGATGTCGTGCACCTGCGGGAAGACGGCGGCCTCCGTGGCGCGGGCACGTTGCAGGCCGATGGCCGTCTTCATCAGCGCGTGGAAGTCCGAGCTGTCGTTGGTCCCGCCGTCCAGGCCGAGCCCGACCTTGACGCCCCGCCGTCCGAACTCGGACAGCCGCATGATGCCGGAGGCCAATCGCATGTTGCTCAGCGGGCAGTGGGCCGCCCGCACGTCGTGCGCGGCGACGGCGGCGATCTCGGCGTCGGTGAGGTGGATCGCGTGGTTGATCAGGAGCCGCGGCCCCAGCGCGCCGATGTCGGTGAGGACCCCGACGGGGTCGTCGGCGCGCTGCTCGGGGCGCTCCAGGACATGGGAGTTGAGCATGACGCCCAGGTCCTGGGCGATGTCCCAGTGAGCGCGGTTGAGGTCCTCGACGGCCCGGGCCGCATGGGTGGCGACCTGGAAGGATCCGAGCGGAAGGGGGTCGACGAGTTCCTTCTTCACCTTCGTGACCAGCACACCGTCGGGCCTGGGCGGGAACATCGCGTAGGTGAAGCGCACCCCGGTGCCGGCCAGGGCCCGTACGTAGCTCTCGACGAGGTCGTACGAGAAGATGTCCACCCAGTCCACCAGCGTGGTCACGCCCGACTGGACGGCGTCGAGGGCGGCGAGTCGCACGAAGCTGTGGACGGCGGAGGGTGTCAGTCGGCCGCGCTGGGGGTCGGTACACCCCTGGAACCAGCCGAACAGGTCGCGGTCGGTACACCCACCGCGGATCACCGCCTGCCAGAGGTGGGTGTGCGTGTCGACGAATCCCGGCATCGCCAGCTTGCCCGAGGCGTCCACCAGGCGGGCGCCGCGCGGCGCCCGGAGAGCGGGGCCCACGGCGGTGATGGTGCCGTTCTGCATCAGGACGTCGGCGTTCTCGACGGCGCCGAGGGGGCCGCCGCCCACGGCGGGGTCCATGGTGAGTACCAGCGAGGCCCCGCGGAGCAGGACCGTCCGGTCTCCCTGGACGGGCTCGTCGACCTGGCCGTCCTGGCCTGTCCGGCCGATCTGGTCGACCTGTACGGGCTGGTGGGCGGGGCGGCCGCGGAGCGCGGGACCGGCGCCGGCGCCGAGGACGAGCGGGGCGGCGGCGGCCAGACCGAGGCCGGTGAGCAGTTCGCGCCGGCTGGGGGCCGACGGCGGTGTGGGGATCGACTGCATGGCGTGGTACCTCCCGAGGGCTCAGAACGGAAGGCCCGCCCGGGCGACGCCGTGGGGGGCGTCGGGCAGCGGCGGGAGATCACACGCAGCATGCCCAGCGAAGGGCCCTTCGATAGGCGTCCGCGGAAAACATTTTCCGTTCCGGTCATGTGCCGGCCACATCGCCGCTGCCCGCCCCGCGCGCCGACCGCTCCGTCCCCGCCGGTCAGGCCCCGGAGCCGGCGAGGCGACGCATCGTGTCCATGAGCTCGGGCGGCGGGGCGATGCTCATCGTCCTGCTCTCCTCGTGAAAGACGGTGATCGAGGTGAGGCTGCCTGCCCGCCACCAGAACACCCGCGGCGAGAGACGTCCGGGGCCGTCCTCGTAGGCGCCGAGACCGAACTGGGCGAGGTCGTTGACGGCCTCGCCGACGTGGCGGTCGGCGAGCGGGTAGAAGACGAGGTTGTGCCGGTTCGGGACCGTCAACAGGACGCCGTCCGCGGGCAGTTCCGGTCCGCCGGCGGCGCGTACCGCTTCTTCGAAGACGAGCGCCTTGCTGGCGGCATAGACCGAATCGCCGCCGATGATGTGGAGGACGGCGCCACCCGGCCGCTCGATCGTGTCGTAACCCACCGGCTCCGCCAGGAGGTTGGCGCGCGCCGCCGCGTAGAGCACCGCGCGGTCCACCCGGGCGACGTCCTGGTCGTCGAGCAGGCGGACGTTGTCCGGGGTGTCGTACGCGACGCCCTCCAGGAGATCGGGGGCGACGGGCCGCAGGTAGCCGAACTGGTGGGTGGCCTCCGGCGGTATGGACTCGGCGGCGGCCAGCCGCAGGTACACGTTCCGCAGCGGATCAGCGGCGGAGTGCGGGGCGTTGGGGGGAGTCGGGTCGGTCATGCGTGCTTCCTTCGGCCATGGTGGGGTGGTGCGTCGGTCGCCCCGGGCATGGCCCGACCCGCGCGCGGGCCATGGCCGGCCGGGCAGGGGTGGGTTCGGCGGGCTGGTGAGGAGCTCGCGGGGCGACCGGACGGGAGGATCGCCCTTGCGGGGTGCGTCCCTGTCTGTGGGTCAGGTCCGTGATCAACCGGACACCGGCACCGTACCAGCGCGTTGCGGACGCCCGCAGTCCGGGGCAGGGCGTCTGCGGCTCGCCCCGAGGGCAACGCACGAGACCCCGGGACGAGAGTCCCGGGGCCTGGCTGTGCACTTCGCTTGACCGCCCGGTTCAACGACGGACCGGGCGTTGGGTCACGCCCACGGGACGCTACTCGGGGTCGTTGGCGGTGGCGAGGGCGGCGGTGTAGCCGTGGGGGGCGGGGAGGTCGGTGAGGGTGTAGCCGGGGATGCTGGCGGGGGTGGGGTGGGAGCTGACGTAAGGGTGCGTGAGGCCTTGCGCGAGGCCGTGGCCGGTGGCTTTGAGAGCGGCTTCCTTACGGGTCCAGACCCGGGCGAGGGCTTGGGGGCGCTGGGCTTCGGGGAGGCTGGCGAGTTCGGTGGTCTCTTCGGGGTGGAGGGTGTGGAGGACGTCGGTGACGGCCTGGGGGGTGGGGGTTCGTTCGATGTCGATGCCGACGGGGCGTGTGGCGAGGGCGAGGTAGGCGAGGTCGCCGCTGTGGGAGAGGTTGTAGTGGAGGGGGCCGTCGGGTGTGGCCGGGCGCCCGTGGGGTCCGCCACAGGTGGGGCAGTCCTCGCGGGTGAGGCGGACGCGTTCCGGGGGGAGGTTCAGGTAGGCGGCGAGGATGATGCGCAGGCCGAGGTGGGCGGCGAGGTAGCGGTGCCGGTCGGCGGGCTTGATCATGCGTGCGGCGCGGGTGCGTTCGTCCGCGTCGAGGATGGTCGCCGCGTCCTTGACGGGGTGTCCGCCGAGGGTGTCGGCGGTGGTGTCCCAGGCCCAGACGACGGGGCCGCTGTCGTCGGGGGACGGTCCGATGTGCGGTGGCTCGCCGCCGAGTTGATTCACGTGCTCGATCACCTGTCCGAGGGTAGACCAGCCGCCGGGCGGCTGGGCCGGGCACCCGGGGTACCCGGGCGGGTGGCGGGTGTGGTCCGCCCGCCGTTGGTCGCGCCGTCTGCGGCGTGGGGTTTCGGTGTGCGGGTGATGCGGCGGTGTGTGGTGTGAGTACGGTCTGCTCATGTACTTGAGTGGAGCGGGGCACGTGCAGGAGCAGGCGCGGGGGCATGTCCTCGTGGTGGCGGGTGATGTGGCCGTGCGTCGGCGTGTTGTGCAGTTGGCGCCGAGCGCCAATGTGGCGGCGCTGGCCATGGTTCCGGGTTCGGTGCTGCTGGGTAGTGACGTGCCGTGTGACACGGTCTGTTTGGACGGGGCGCGCGACCCGAACACGGTCGTGACGCGGTTGCGGACTGCTGCCGCGACGCGCGGCCCGCTGTTGGTCTATCTCTCGGGTCGGCTGACGGTCGACCGCCGTGGCGGTGGGTTGTGCTTCGCGCTGGCCGGGACCACGGCGGGCACGGTCCGGTACAGCGCGGTGCCGTGGGAGTGGCTGAGTGCTGAGCTGCGGGGACGTCCGGCGGGGCTGACCACGGTGGTGGTCGACCTCGTCGCGGACAAGACCGCGTGGCCGTTGCTCCAGGAGCACGCCGGGCTGCCCGTTTCCGAGTCGGCGGAGGTGTACGGGGTGGTCTGCCCGCCGGCTTTCGCCCCGGCCGCGGCGGGCGCCGCGGTGAGCGGCTATACCCGGCATTGGATCGAGCAGCTCCGTCGAGGGCCGGGCCGTCCGGCCAATGTCCAGGTGCATGCGCTCGCGGTGTCGGCGGCGGCGCTGCCCCCGGGGACCCTGGTCCTGCCGACCGCGCGCGAACTCGGTATGCGCCCCGGCCCGCAGAACGGACCCGGATACCCCCAGCAGACGCACGTCCCTCACCCGTCACCCCACCCCGAGCAGCCGCAGGCACCCGCCGCACCCCCGGTCTCCGCGCCTGGCTCCGCGCCTGGCTCCGCGCCTGGCTCCGCGTCGCCCCCTCCACCGGACTCCGAGCCGACTCCGGGCGCCGCGCTGGTTCGTGGCGGGGGTGGGGATCCGCGGCCGTACATCCACGCCTTGGCCGTGGAAGGCCGTCACGAGGAGGCGGCCGACCTGGCCCGGATGTGGGAGGAGCACGTGCTCCGGACGCGCGGGCCCGCCTCTCCGGAGGCCATCGGGTGGGCAGAGATCCGGGCGGATCTGGCACGGATGGCGAGTGATTTCCCCTCGGCGACCCGGCTGTGGATCGGCGCGGGTCAGGCCCGTCTGGCACGCCAGGGAGCCGGCGCGTTGGAGGTGCACGCCGCCGCGGCCGGCGCGCTGTACTGCTGGGCGCAGCTCAGGGACCGCACCCTCGTACGGCAGTTCGGCCCCGACCTGGTCGCTCTCCTGCGGGTCCTGCCGCTGGCGGACCCCCGCCACCTGCGTCTGGCCGAGCAGCGGCTGGAGGCGCTGCACCTCACGGACCGCCCCGGCGCCCTGCACCCGTAGCCCCCGGAACCGGACCGGATCCGCACGCCGTGGGCCGGCCTCGGCTATGCCGGCCGTTGCGGACCACATAGGGGATCTTGAGACCCCGAGCAGCCCATGGCAGGCTCAAGCCGCATGATCGATGAATTCGCGAAGGACACCCTGCACGGGAGACTGCGCCGGGACCGCGAGGCGCTGCTCTGGAAACTCGACGGCCTGTCCGAATACGACGCCCGCCGACCTCTGACCGCGACCGGAACCAACCTCCTCGGCCTGGTCAAACACGTGGCCACCGTCGAGGCCAGGTACTTCGGCGAGGTCTTCGACCGGCCTTCCCCGGAACCGCTGCCCCGGTGGCAGGACTCCGACGGCAGCGATCTGTGGGCGACGCAGGACGAGACCCGCGACCAGATCATCGGGTTCTACCGGCGCACGTGGGACCACGCGGACGCGACGATCAACGAGCTCCGCCTCGACGCCCCCGGGCACGTGCCGTGGTGGCCGCAGCCCCATGCCGACACCAACCTGTTCGCCGTCATGGTCCACGTCCTGGGCGAGTCCGTCCGGCACGCCGGGCACGCCGACATCCTGCGCGAGGGCCTCGACGGCCGGACCGGGTTGCGCGCCGAACACGAGAGGCAGATCGACGAGGAAGCCCGTGCGGCCTACTGCGCGAAGATCGAGCAGGCCGCCAGGACGGCCGCACCGATCAACGCGTAGAGGTCGTCCCACATGCCCCGGGGACGGGCGTGTTCGTCAGTATTCGCCGTCGAGGGCCTTCGCGGATTCCGCCTTGAAGCACTTCGACACGACCTTGAAGAGGATCATGGGGTTGCCGGTGGCGGACTTCTTGCTGCCGGTGACGTGCAGGGCGAATTGTTCGGCGTCGTTCTCGGCGTAGATCTCGGGGTCCTGCGCCTCGCTGTTGGCCTTGCCGTCCTTGGTGATCTTCCAACCGTTTTCGTTGAGCGCCTTGCGCAGGTTGGTGATGCCGGTGTCGACCTGTTCGTCGGTGATTTCGTAGACCGACCAGGGGTGGGACATGGAGAACAGGTCGTCGCCGTATTCGCGGCAGCGGGTGACGCTCGGGCCGGGTTCGGTCACCTTGCCCTTGACGCCGGTCATTTCCAGGAGGGTGCTGGAGACCTGCTTGGTTTTGGTGCGGGCCGGTTCGGGGTCCATCCGCGCCGGTGTGTAGTTGAGTTCTTTCACGTTGGAACACCCCACAGAGAGTGTGGACAGCAGGCCGGTGAGGGCGACGGCGAGTGCGGTGGCCCTGATGGTGCGCGTGATGCGGCGGGTGGTGCCGCCTGTCCTGGTGTCAGCCACGCTGGACCTTGTCATAGCGGCCGGCGACCACGTTCGCCTGGTTTTCGATGCTCAAGGAGTGATCTCTCCAGTAGTCGGTGTGGCTGTCGGCGTCGTTTGCCATGATATTCGCTCCGAAGCTTTCGTCGGAGGGCACGTTCGATCCCCAGATGGTGCCGAAGGGCAGCATGTCCTCCCACCAGTCGGTGGGGCCGCCGAGGCCGGCGACCTTCCCGCCCAGCGGCACCTGGTCGTCCAGGGTGCCGGCGGCCTGCGACCACACATGGCCCTCGCCCGCGTCGAGGTCCTTGGCGTGTTCGACGAGCATGCCGGGACTGCCGACCGCGATCATGTCGTCGGCGCGCAGGTCACCCGCGTTGGACGCGGCACCCAGGACGGTGCTGCCGTAACTGTGGCCGATGATCGTGGTGTGGCTCTTGTCGTCGCCGCCCTGGAGGTTCTCCAGGCCCTGCATGAACCGGTTGAGGTCGGGGGCGGCGGTCTCGGCGTAGTGCTTCTTCATGGCTTCCGGCACGATGCTCTGGGGGGCGTCGTATCCGATCCACGTGATGGTGGAGACGTCCTGGCCGGGGGCCCTGGCGTGGGTCTCCTTCCACAGCTCGCTCATGTGGTGGATGTAGTCCTCGGTCTTGGTGATGTTGGTGTAGGTGCCGGGGACGAACACAGCGGTGTGGGCGGCGGTGTCGGGATTGCCGTTGGCGACGATGGCCCGGCCACCGCCGCTCGTGTCGAAGCCGAGGAGATAGGCCTCGGGCAGGCCCTCCTTGCCGGTGGCGTTGAACCGGTCCTGGATGGCGTTCATGCCCTTGAGGTTCTTGTCGAGGAATTCCTTGTCCTTGGCGTACTTCTTGTCCCACTCGGACCAGGCGGGGTTGAGGACCGCCGCCGGGTAGTCCCGCCCGGAGGGAATGTACTTCTGCGGCTGCGGGGGGATGCCGTTCAGCCGGAGCTGGAACTCGCCGTGCTTCTCCGCCAGTACGGTGCGGTTGGCCTCGTCCCGGATCACCGACGGCAGCCCGTCCAGCGCGCCGACCTGCGCCGCGTTCAGCGACAGGTACGCCTGCTGCTCGTCGGGGGACAGGCCCTTCCACCAGTCGGCGTTCGCCTTGGGGTCGCTGCCCTGGGGCGGCGGGGGCTTGATGTGGTCGAGGTAGTCCTTGGCTCCCGCGCGCACCTCGCCGGTGTCCGCCTGGGCGTCGGCCCAGTCGGAGTCGGAGACGACGAGGTCGTCGTCGGCCTTGAGCTTGCGCAGTCGGGGCGCCCACTGGGTGTCGGCCTCGGTGGCCTCGGCCACCGCCTGGGCGATCCGGTTGGCTATCTCCACGGCCTTGCCGAAGTTCGGGTTGGGGTGGATGTTCGCCGCCTGGCGTTCCAGCGCGGCGGAGAGGTCGTTGGCGTCCTTGGTGGGGTCGATGACGTTCCCGGACGGTTTCCCCTTGGCGCTGCCGGTGACGGTGCCGCCCTCGGGGAGCTTGCCGTCCTTCTCCGTCCCACCGGGCGGATAGCTGACCGAGCCGTCGGCGCCGACGGAGAACTTCTGGGCCTCGGCGTCGGCGACGGCCGCGTCCAGCTTCCGTTTCGCCTCGGTGAACGACGCGGCGAGCGCGTTCAGGGAGGTCGCGGCGAGCCCGCACTCGACCTGCGTGTAGTGGAAGTTCTGCGCCAGGCCCCGGAGCTGGATCAGGGCCTCGTCCACGGCCTTCCCGCGGAGTCCGGCGCGCAGCCGGGCGGTGATCTGGCCCTCGGCGCTGCCGTAGGCGTGGTCGGCCATCGCACTGACCGACTGGTAGCCGTCGGCCGCCTCCGTGAACTCCGACGGCTTCAGAGCCTTCAGGGTTGCGTAGTCCATGTCCGCGCTCACCGGCCCCCGTTGTTGCCGCCGGTGGCGGGCGTGTCCTTGTACGTGTCGTTCATGCGGGCGAAGTCACCGCGCAGGGTCTCGTCATTGGAGACCTGACCCTTGCCCGCCGAGATCATCGGCCCCTGCAACGTCGTGCACTTGCCGACCAGACCGTCGAGATACGTCTTCCACGACGTGTACAGCTCGCCCTGCGCGGTAGCACTCTCCACGCCGGTGACGGCCGCGCCCTTCTGGCCGGTCTCGAACTCGATCAGCGCCTTCTTGATGGCCGTCACCAGCTCGCCGACGTCCTCGCTGCCCTTCTTCCAGACCGCCAGGTCGGACTTGAGGTCCTCACCACCACCACCGCCGCCATCGGGTGCGGCGCTCGCCAGCCGCATCTGCGCGCCGGCCGCGGTTCCCCCTTTGAGCCCTGCCCACTCCGCGTCGAAGGACGTCATGCTCACCCGAGCCCCCGTAACAATCTGCGAATGCAATGATCGAACGGTCATCCTACGAGCGCCCCGGCGTGGTCGGCACCCCACCCCGGCCCGCCGTGACGGGCACCACCCGCCGCCCCCGACCTTCTGACCGGTATGTCCCCGTTGGCTGCGGCGTCTGACCCGCCGGACCGCCCCCGCGGGGAACTCGCCATCGCCCGCACGGCCGTCTGCCTGGCCGGCTTCACGCTCACCCGACCCTCACCACACCTTCACAGCCGCCCCTCACGGCTGCCGTCACGGCTGGTCGGCGCGGTGTGCGGCGGTGAACGACGGGGGAGCGCTCATGGGGTGTGGCGGAAGCGGCTGCGGTATTCGGTGGGAGTGGTGTTCAGTTTGCGGCGGAACGCGCGGATGAGGGTGTCGGGGGTGTTGAAGCCACAGGCCGACGCGACGCGTTCCAGGGTGTCGTCGGTGGATTCGAGGTGGTTGCGGGCCGCCTCCACGCGGGCTGCTTCGACGTACGCGGCCGGTGTCGTGCCCAGTTCGGTCTTGAAGATGCGGGTGAGTTGCCGTTCGCTGACGTGGGCGTGCTCGGCGAGGTCGGTGACGGTGAGCCGGCCGGCGATGTTGCCGGTGATGTGGTGGCGGATGTCGTCCATGCGCCGGGTCGTGGAAAGCGGCTCGATCGGGACGCTGAACTGGCTCTGCCCACTGGGGCGCTTGAGGTACATCACCAGCTGCCGGGCGACGCGCAGCGCGACCGCCTCGCCGAAGTCCTCGGCGACCAGGGCCAGCGAAAGGTCCAGGCACGCGGTGATCCCGGCTCCGGTCCACACGTGCTGGTCGCGGATGAAGATGGGGTCGGCGTCGACCTCGACGGCCGGGTGGTCGGCGGCGAGCTGCTGCGCGGTCGACCAGTGGGTGGTGGCGCGCCTGCCGTCGAGGAGCCCGGCGGCAGCCAGCAGGTGGGCCCCCACGCACACCGACGCGATGCGCCGGGACCTGCCCGCCAGCTCCTTCACCCAGCGCACCACGGTCGCGTCGGTGACGGCGTGGACGCGCGAGTCGTCGTCGATCTCGACGGAGCCGGGAACGATGAGGGTGTCGATGCTGCGCGCCGCGGCTTCTTCGAAGGTGAGGTCGGGCAGGATCCGCACCCCGGCGGAGGTGGTGACCGCGGCCATGGTCTCGGCGGCGAGCGCCACGTGGTAGCCCTGCGCGCTGCCGGTCTCCCGCCGCAGCAGGGCGAACACCTCCGGGGGGCCGGTGACGTCGAGCAGGTCGACGCCGTCGAAGAGGAGTACGACGAAGAGCCGGTTCGGGCCGCTCACGGGGATGTCCGTCCAGTCAGGGGCGAAGTCGAGATCGAAGTCGAGGTCGAAGTCGAAGCCGAAGCCGAAGGTGTGGGGTGGTGGTGGCACGACATCACAGCGATGTCGGTATCTGCAAGTTGCGTGACATTGCCGCCATGCGGGCGGGGTTCGTAGCGTGGGTGGTGCGCCACCGCGTGTGGCCCGTCCCTTCTTCTCGATATCGATATCGATACGCGATCCGAAACGGTGTGGCATGTCTTCGACGACCCTGCGTGAACTGAACGGCTTCGACCAGAGCCCGGCCTCCCTGGCTGCGGCGACCGTGGTCCTGATCGACTACCAGAACACCTACACCCGCGGTGTGATGGAGCTGGAGGGCTGGAAGGAGGCGCTGGACGCTGCTGCCGAGCTGCTGGCCCGGGCCCGCGAGGCGGGCGCGACCGTCGTCCACGTCGTCAACGACGGGGGCGAGGGCACCCCGTACGACATCCGGGCCGAGATCGGCCGGATCCACCCGGCCGTGGCGCCGGCCGAGGGTGAGCAGGTCGTCGTCAAGACCACCCCCGACGCCTTCCACGGGACGAACCTGGGCGAGGTCGTCGACGGTGCCGGGCACACCGACCTGGTCCTCGCAGGGTTCATGACCCACATGTGCGTGCAGTACACGGCGGCCGGTGCGTTCTTGCGGGGCAACCGGCCCACGGTGGTCGCGGACGCCTCGGCCACCCGCCCCCTGCGGGTCGCCGGTGTCGAGGTGCCGGCCGTCCAGCTCCATCACGGGGCGCTCGCCACGGTCGAGGACCTGTACGGCGTGGTCGTGCCGTCCGCCGCGGCCCTGGGCTGACCGGCGACGCCGTCGGGAAACGTCCGGGAACCGGGGGTCGGCGGGCGCGGGGCCCGAGGCCGAGGCCGAGGCCGAGGCCGAGGCCGAGGCCGAGGTGCGGCCGTCCCGGGGTCAGCGGGCCAGCAGGAGCTTCTTCAGGAGCTGTGCGGTTGCCCGGGGGAAGGCGGTGTTCCCGTTGTGGCCGCCGGGGAACTCCACCGTCTCGGTGCCCAGTCGGGCGGCCAGGGCCCGTGCGCAGCGGTGGGTGTGAACGGTGGGGCGGGTGGTACGGCCGGTGGCCGCGATGATGCGCGTGCCGGCCAGGGCCGCGGCCCGAACCGGCTCCGCCGTTCCGGCCGGGTCGGTGGTGAGGGCCGTGAACTCCGTTTCGATGAAGAACCGGAAGTTGGCCTGCCGACGGGGTGTCAGCGGCTGGGGGGTGAGGTTCTCCTCGGTCGCGTCGTGCGCCGCGTCGATGCCGAGGTGCGCCGTGATCGCGGGAAGGGCCGCCGCCAGACCCCCGGCCGCGTAGGCGGTCTGGATGGCCGTCAGCTCGCCTGCGTGCTCGGCGCGCTCGGCCTCGGGCAACAGGCCCGGCATCACCGGCTCGTGCGCGATCAGGATGCTCAGCAGGCCCGGGTGGCGCACCGCGGCCTGCAGGCCGATCGCGGCGCCCATGCTGAACCCGGCCATCAGGGCGGGCTCGTCGGTGACCTCGGCGAGCAGGCGGGCGACGTCGTCGGCGTGGTCGGCCATGGTGACGGGCTGGGTGGGGGAGTCGAGGGTGCTGCGGGAGAGGCCGCGGCGGTCGTAGGTGACGACGGTGAACGCGTCGGCCAGGAGCGGGACGAGGTCGACGGTGCGGTCCGCGTCGCCTTCGCCGCTCTGGGACAGGAGCAGGACCGGGCCGCTGCCCTGGGTCTGGAAGTGGAGGGTGGCGCCCGGGACGGCGAGCGGACGGACGGTGGCGGCAGCGGTGGTCGTGGTCGTCGGCGTGATCATGGCGAATCCCCCTGGGTGTGGCGGTTGTTGTCAGCGTCGGCGTGTGGTCGCCCACCCCGCGACGACCGTCGGTGAGATCGCCGGCCGGACCGGTCTGCCGCAAAGCCAGGTCTCCACCGCCGTCGCCCGCCTGGAGCGGGCGGGCGCGGTCGATACGGAGCCCGACCCGGCCGACCGTCGCCGCCGCCTCATCCGGCCCGCCGCGAAGCCCTCCGCCCGCGTCGCGGAGGTCCGTGCGACGACCGTCGTCGACGCCTTGGCCGCCGCGCTGGCCGGCCCGGACGGCACCGCCCCGCAGCCCGGCACGGTCCGCGAACTCGCCGGGGCCCTCGACCTACTGGCCCGCCTGCTCACCCCCTCGGGCGCCGCCCGGGCCCGCTCCCTCGACACCCCGCCCACGCCGTAAGCCGTCTCACGGTCGCGCTCTCGCAACCGGCACCGGTGGCTGCGAACTCCGGGCAGGCACGATGCCGGGCTCGGTCCGGCCACCTCAGGGGTCGCGTCGTCCGTTCAGCCGGCCGAAGAGCCGGTTGTCCAGGCACTGCGTCAGGTACGGCACCCCCTCGGTGTCACCCGAGCCGCGCGCACTGCCGAGCATCCGCGTCGCGAGACTGCGGTGCGTGGACTTCCACCGCTGGTGCCGCTCCTCCAGCCCGCCCAACGCCGTGTGGAAGAGGTTCCAGTCCGTCCAGCTGAACCGAGCCCTGCGGCGAAGGTCGAGATACGCGCGCGTGACCGTGTCATGGTCCGCGTCCTGCGCCTCGGCCCGCACCGCCGGAACACTCGTGAACGCCTTCGATCCCAGACGCTCGGCGTGCGGCAGACCGCACAGGATCTCGAACCGCTTGTACTGCTCGGACTGGATGGCACTCGCGCCCTGAGTGAACTCCCGGAACCCGTCGAACTGCTCCGGTCGCATCGTCGCGACCAGCCTGAACAGCGCCGAAGCCCGCTCGAACGAGGCGGCCGCCCGGTCCACGGACTGCGCCGCCGCCTCCAGAGAGCCGTCGCGCAGCGCCGCGACCGCCGCCCCCACGTCCTGCGCGATCGCCGTGAACACCATCTCGTGGGCCTGCAGCGCACGCATGAAGAAGTACTCGTCGTGCAGCACGTACACGGGCTGCACCGTCACCTCGAACCAGCGCCCCGCCGCCGTCGCGGCCGGCCGCGGGAGCAGCTCCGCGGCCCGCGGGCTCACGTCCTCGACGTCCAGTCCGTCGTGGTCGTGCGCCACGAACCGCAGGGCGTGCCGCAGCCGCCTGCTCAAGGTCACCGCCCCGGGCCGGTCCCGGTCCCGGCCGGGGGCCGCATGCGCCGGATCCCGCGTCGGAATCCGCGCCGGTTCCTGCGGCGCGGACGCACTGCGCGTCTCGAAACGCACCACGTCGGCTATGAGCCAGGTCGCCAGCCGGTTCGGCCCCGGCCCGTGCCTGGGCTCGTCCGAGATCAGCTCCAGCAGCGGCAGGGACAGGTACGTCCGGTTTCCGTACCGCTCCTCGTGCTTGTCGAGCAGGCAGTCGAGAAAGGCCCGCAGGAAGGGCCGGCGGCCCGTGGCGTGCCGGCGGCGGATCTCACTCAGCTGAAGCAGGAACGGCTGCGGCAGAAAGTGCTTTCCAGCCCGCCTCACCTCCTCCGTGATCACCCGGGCCAGGTGGATCCCGTCCAGATCGCCGTCGACCTGCCCAGCGGTCGCCCACCGCTCCACTTCCTCGAAGGTCAACGCGCACGGACCGACGCGAGGCCGATCGGCACACTGGTGTGCACAGCATTCGGAATTCATCACCCATCGACTCCTCACACGCTCCGGCGGGCCTCACAGGCTCCGAGTGAGGCGGAGATCCCAGTAGGCGTGATCGACAGCCCTCACGTCATGACTCGGACATTCGTGACTTGACACCCCGCCCCCCCCGCTCCGACCTGCGGGTACGTGATGGACGCGACGGCGTCCGACGGCATAGGGTCCCCCGGCGCTCCCCTTTCGGCGAGCCACGCTTGCGTCACTCCGTCCGTACCCGTGGGGGGTCCTTCGTCATGTCCGCAACCAGCCATCTGAAGCCGCGCCCGCTGCTGCCGGCCCGCACACCGCGGACTCCGCGTCTCCTTCCGGCCGCGGTGGTGCTGGCACTGACCGCGGTCATCGTGACCGACCTGTCCTCCCTCTACGCCGGGACGCAGGCCCACTCCTTGCTCGACTGGGAAGACGGCTTCGCCTACGCCTCCATGGACGACTGGGCCGCCGCCGACGCCCGCTACCAGCGCGCCTGGACCTTCCAGGGCCAGGCCACGATCGTCTGCGGCATCGTGTTCATCGCCTGGTTCCACCAGATGTACCGCAACGCGGTGGCGCTCGCGCCGGACCGGCTGCGTACGGGGACCGGCTGGGCGATCGGGGCCTGGTTCCTCCCGCTGATCAACTTCTGGCGGCCGTTCCGGATCGCCCTGGACATGTGGGGGGTCTACGCGACGGCGACGGCGACGGCAACGGCTCCGGTCTCCACCGGGGAGCCGGCCAAGGCGGCCGAGCCGGCCAAGCCGGCCAAGGCGGTGTTCTGGCCCGTGGGCCTGTGGTGGGGGCTGTTCGTCACCTCGGCAGCGTTCAACCAGTACACCCTGTCGGCGTACGACCGCGCCGAGGGGATCCCGGACCTGCGGGACGCCGTGGTCCAGCTGATGGTGGCCGACGTCCTGGACCTCGCTGCGGCCGCCGCCGCGATCCACTTCACCGTGCGTCTGACGGCGATGTACCGGCGCCTCACCCCCTGACCCACCACGCCCGCCCGAGCCCCGACACCCTGACCGCCGGCCCGCACCGGGGCGGGGTCAGGGCCGGCGGCCCGTTTCCTGCCCGGCGTCACCGCGGGCACGCATCGACAGCGGTGCGATCCTCCCGAGCACGACCAGCCGGTGGCGTACGGCCATGACGGTCATCGCCGTCACGGCGATGACCACACCTCCCAGCTCCAGGATCGCGTCGTAGGCCTCCTCGGGCGGCCGCTGCGGGGTCATCGCCGAGATCGCCGCGGCCGCCCCGGCCAGGGCGATCGCCCCGAGCGTGACCAGGAACGTCAGCAGCACCCCGGAAGCCTCACCCGCCCGCTCCGGCGCGACGACCTGCTGCGTGGCCACGCTGGAGAAGGTCCAACCCAGCCCCAGCCCCAGCCCGCACCACGCGAAGACCGGCACGTACAGCCACCAGGCGCTGACCTGCGCCAACGCGTACATCCCCGTGCCCGCGACCGCCCCGGCGAGTGCCATCACCGCCGTCGGCCGCATATGGCGGGCCAGCCGCGCCCCGAGCGGCCCGCTGAGGGCGACCAGCAGGGCCGGGGCCAGGAACACCGTGCCCGCCAGGAGCGGCGACAGGCCGCGTACGTCCTGCAGGTAGAGGGTGGAGAGGAAGACGGTCACGCCGTAGCCCATGTTCGAGAGCGAACCCATCCCGGTCACCAGGACGTAGGGGACGTTGCGGAACAGCCGCAGATCGATCAGCGGGTGCCGGGCCAGCCGCTCTCGCACCACGAACAGCGCGCCGGCCGCCACCGGCCGAGTACAAGCTGGACCGGGTGCTGGACGCGCTCGGCGTCGTGATGGTCGATGCGATGGGTCTGGGCAGCAGTGTCGACGCCCATGTGCTGGGCTGGTCGCACATGACCAGTGCCGTGGACGGGGACCGGCTGACCGTCGAGATCGCCGCGGCGAACCGGCTGGGGATGGACGAGCCGATGCTCTGTCTGACCTGCGCGGACATCACCGAGTTCGACAGCCAGGGTGAGGCCGTCTTCATCGACCTGATGCGGCGGCCGGGCCCCGGCCACCGGCCCGACGCTCCCGCGTACGGCCCTGAGCACGGCCCCGAGTCGTATGATCCGCCGCTGTCCTGGGCGTTGGAACGCCTGCACACTACGGGGGCCGGCTGGATCAGGCTCGCCCCCGGCCTCCCGGACGCGGCTTTGCCCCGTCTCGGCGGAGCCCATGAGGCCGAGTGGATCTCGTACGGCGGGTACATCCAGGAAGCGGTCCTGTGGTTCGGCGTGGACGAGCAGTGGACACCCCGGCCCGACCCCGTGCGCAAGGCCACCCTGCTGCCGGCCGGCGTGTCGTTGACCGGACGAGGTCTGCCGCATCCGGCCGTCAGAGCGGCCGGCCGCTACCTGTACGTGCCGGACCCCGCCGTCGTGTACGCACGCCTGCTCCCCGAGCTCGCGCAGGACCTCGCCGCGGGGCCCCTTGAGGAAGGTGGCACGCTCCTCACCTCCGACGAACTGCGCCCCACCCCCTTCGCGACCGCGTACGAGATCCCCAGGACCGGCGGGCGGCCAGGGTGTTCGTCACCGGTCCCGCCGACCGCCCCACCCTGCTGAGCGCCACACCCGCCCCCGCCGGACACGCACCCTGACCACGGGAGGTCCGCAAGCACGGGAGGCACGCAACGACGGGACGACGGGACGACGGGACACGCGCACCGGCTTGGAGACGTCCACCCGGCGGTCCGATCCCGACGCGCCCGGCTTCCTAGGGCACGGTCGTCGTGGCCGGGGTGCCGGAGTGGTTCCTGATAAGTGCGTAGGAGTCGAGGCGGTCACGCAGGTCGTGGACGGGCGTGGTCAGCATCAGCTCGTCCGCTCCGCTCTCGGCGGCCAGTTGGGCGAGCCGGGCCACGACGGTGTCGGGCGCCCCGACGGCCTGCTGGGCTCGGAACCCCGCCAGTGCCTGCCGTTCCCCGTCGGTGAAGGGGTGGGTGGCCGCCTGCGCGGGCGTGGGGAAGGGCGTCTGGCTCAGCCCCTTGAGGAGACCGGCCTTGACGACCTCCATCGGGCGCGCCCGCCACACGGCTTCCTCGTCCGTCTCGGCGCACACCGTCTCCACGCACAGCAGCACCCGGGGCTGCTCGCACCAACGGGATGGAGTGAACTTCGCCCGGTAACACTCCAGGACAGCCTGGGTGTTGTCCGGCCGGATGTGGTGGGCGACCGCCACGGGCAGACCGAGGTCGGCGGCGAGAGCGGCCCCTTGGGGGCTGGAGGCCAGCAGCCACGGCTCCGGCAGCGGGCCGAGCGCGACCTCGTCGACCAGGAACGACAGGATCGCGGCGACGTCCTGCCGGTACTCCGCGTCGGTGGTCGGCCCGGCTCCGCGGCGCAGGGCCCGCGCGGTGGCCTCGTCGAAGGTGCCGGGACCGCGGCCGATGCCCACGTCGATGCGGTCGGGGTGCAGCGCGGCCAGCGTTCCGTACTGCTCGGCCACCGTGATGGGCGCGTGGTTCGGGGCGAGCACCCCGCCCGATCCGAGGCGGATGCGCGCGGTCGACGCGGCGGCGTGCGCGGTCAGCACGACGGGCGGGAACGCGCCGATCGCGGGGGAGTGGTGGTGCTCCGCGTACCAGAGCCGGTGGTAGCCGAGCCGTTCCACGCCCTGGGCGAAGGCCGCAGTGTCCCGCAGGGTCTCCACGGCCCGGGTGCCCGTCTGGACCATGGCGACTTCCAGCGCTGAAAGAGGTATGTCGAGCATGCCGTCAGCATAGGGATCTTGCGTCTCGGCGGGGCGGCGAGGATCTCTTTCCCGCCACCCGTGATCAGCTGTCGGGGAAGCCGGTGCGGCTCGCTCGACGGTTCCCAGCTCAGACGACCGGTTCGCCGATGCCCAGCAGGTTGCCCTCGCTGTCACGGAACCAGGCGCCGCGCTCGCCCCGGGCGCCCTTGCTCGGATAGTTCCCCTCGATCTCGGCGATCGAGTCCCTCGTCTTGAAACCGGGCACGTCGACGTCCTCGAACACCACGCCCCGCCGCTTGAGCTCCGCGACCACGGTCGTGAGGTCGTCGACTTCGAACGCCATCTGCGTGAACGTGCCGGGCGAGGCTCCGGTGGACCTGAACAGCACGAAGTCCGAGCTCCCACACCGGTACAGAAGGCCGCCGGGCCGCTCGTCGACCGGCTCCAGACCGAGCCGCTCCGCGTAGAAACGCCGTGCCCGTTCCAGGTCCTGGGCGGGAAGCCGGGTCGCCACGCGCGCCCGGGCCAGAAGATCTCCGCTCACGTTCACCGCCCCAGTGTGCCCGTCCACCCGCCACGGACCGCCGCCCGACGCGCGCCGACGAGTCCCTCCTGCTCCGCTTCCACGCCTGACCGGCGGTGGACTCGGACGGAGCCGACCGGATTCGAACCGGCGTCCTCGCGGTTTTGGAGACCGCGCGCGTCGACCTCTGCGCTACGGCTCCGTCCGCCCGGCATCCTAAGCCCACACGCCCCGCCCCGGCGCACCCGGCCGGGGCGGGGTTTTGCGGCCCCTGGGGCTCAGCGCAGTGTCGGGATCACATCGCGGGTTTCGTCGACCTCGACGGCCGTGGTGCGGCGGCCGAGCGTCCCCGCCGGTGTCTCGTCCGCGCAGACGGTGCCCCGTGCGGGCAGCGCCAGGGTGGCGAGGTAGTCCGTGACCAGAGCGCTGACGCACGCGCTCCGGTTGTACGCGGTGTGTCCCTCGGCGTCGAACGTCAGCAGCCGTCCGTTCGCCAGCGTCCCGGCCAGGGCGACCGCGTCCTGGTAGGGGGTGTCGGGGTCCCCGGTCGTGCCGAGGACCAGGATCGGGGCGGAACCCTGCGCCCGGTAGGAGCCCGCGTAGCGGCTCGGGCGCTCCGCCGGCCACTGGGCGCAGGTCGGCGCGTGGTTGTGGTCGTAGGTGGGCGGCCCGAGCCCGATGGGCGGACCCAGCAGCGGCGCCGACGCCACATGGGCACTGACCAACGCGCCCAGGAGCAGCCGGTTGGCCGGGTAGACGCGGTCGGCGCACTCGACGGCCAGGTTCACGTTGAGGAAGTCGAACGAGGCGGGGGAGGGCGGGTTCAGCAGGAACGAACTCTGGCGTGCCTGCGCCGCCCGCAGGGCCTGCCCCAGCTCGGGCCAGATCTCCTTGCCCGCGTTGATGTTGAACATCAGCCGGTACGCGAGCGTGTACCCGGTGGCCGGACGCCCGCTCGCGCTGATGACCGGGTCCGCGTCCAGCGCCCGCTTCAGCTGCTCGAAGGCCTCCCGTGGCCGCCCCTCGCCGAACCCGCAGGCGGCGACGTTCTGCGCGCACCAGTCCAGGAACCGGCCCACCGCCGCGTCCAGGGCGACGAACTGCGCGGCGTCGTAGGCGTACGGCACGTCCGCGTAACGCCGCGGATCGTAGGCCCCGTCCAGGACCATGGCGCGCACCCGCCGGGGGAACTGCGCGGCGTAGACGGTGCCGACGTAGCTGCCGAAGGACCGGCCGTAGAAGGAGAGCGTCTCCTCGCCGAGGGCCTGGCGCAGCAGGTCAAGGTCCTTGGCGTTCGAGCCGGTGCCGATGAAGGGCACGAGGTCACCGGAGCGTTGCCGGCACGCTTCGGCGAAGTCGGCGCCCTGCCGGATCGCGCTCTGCAGGGCCCCCGGTCCGGGTACGCCGCGCGCGGCGTCGACGGCGGCCGCGTACTCCTTGTCGTCCCAGCACTCCACCTGACCGCTGCGCGCCACGCCGCGCATGTCGTACCCGACGACGTCGAAGGCGTCACGCAGCGAAGCGGGGAGCGCGGCATAGCTGTTACGGGCGAAGTCCACACCGGAGTTGCCCGGTCCGCCCGGGTGTAAGACGAGGACACCGGAGCGGTGTGCCGTATCGGCCGCGACCCGACGGGTGAGCGCGAGGGGGATCGTGGAACCGGTGGGGCGGCGGTAGTCCAGCGGCACCCGGGCGGTCGCGCACTCGAAACCGTCCGCCGGGCCGGCGCAGGGACCCCAGGAGAGGACGGGCACGGGTGGGGGAGCGGTCGCGGCGGTGGGGCCCGTGGCCGTGGCGGCCCCGGGCGAGACGCCGAGAAGTGCGGCGACCGTGATCAGGACAAGGGATATCCCCCACACCACTGGCTTGCGGGAGCCATCAGCCGTACGGGTCTGCATGCGGCGAACCTCCGTCATGGGCGTTGCGCGACGGGCGACAACGTAGCCGCCGGCCGCCGCCCTGTCGTCCCACCAGGAGCTGATTCCCGCCTACCCCCAGGGGTGGCGGCCCGCTCCCACCACAGGGGTACAGCCCCTCTTGCGCTCACCCACCCGTCCATGCGCCCACCCCGGTTCCCGCAGCGCCCTCGGGGATACTGGCGCGATGCCGCACACGCCGCCCGCCGAGCCCCCCGGACCCGTACCCTCCGGACCCGTGCCCCCTGGACCCGTGCCCACCGGACCCGTGCCCACCGGACCGGTACGACCCGAACTCGTGACGGCCGATCCGCCCCACCGTGCGGGCCGGCCTCTGCTCACCCAGTCCTGGCTCGACCTGACGTTCCTGCACTGGGCCGCCGATCCCGCCGACATCGCCCCGCTGCTGCCCGCCGGCACCGAACCGGACACGCTGGACGGCCTGACCTACGTCGGCCTCGTCGCGTTCCGGATGCACCGGATCGGGTGGCTCGGCCTGCCCGGCATCCCGTATCTGGGCTCCTTCCCGGAGACCAACGTCCGCCTCTACTCGGTGGACGCCCACGGCCGCCGCGGCGTGGTCTTCCGCTCCCTCGACGCCTCCCGCCTGATCCCGGTCGCCGTCGCCCGGTCCGTGTTCCGCCTCCCCTACCTGTGGTCGAGGATGACGATCCGGCACGACGGCCCCACGCTCACCTACACGAGCACCCGGCGGTGGCCCGGACCGCGGGGCGCGCACAGCACGATCACGGTGCGCCCCGGCGAACCGATCGCGGAGCCGACCCCCCTCGAACACTTCCTGACCGCCCGCTGGGGCATGCACAACGACTTCTTCGGCCGCCTCCTGTACCTGCCGAACACCCACCCGCGCTGGCGGCTGCACCGCGCCGAACTCCTCGCCTGCGACGAGGACCTGGTGACCGCCGCGGGCCTGCCCGCACCGGCCGGCCCGCCCGTCAGCGTGCTGTACTCGCCGGGAGTCCCCGTACGCTTCACCCGGCCGCCCCGTCTCCGCGCCGGCAGCAGCCCCACGACCTGACCCCACCGGCCGCAACGCCCGCGGGCGCAGGGGCGTTCGCGGTATGCGCTCAGTCGAACAGGTTGTCCCGATCGGCGAGTTCGCGGTCGATCAGCTCCTGGACGGCGCCGCGGGTGGTCTCGCCGAGTGCGCGGGCGGCGTCCCGGCGGGCGGCCAGGCCTTCGGGGCGGGCCGGCGCCGGGATCGGCTCCCCGATGGTGATGGTCCAGTTGGACGGCAGCGGGAAGGGCGTGGTGACCGGGAAGTAGGGCACGCCCAACAGCCGGGCCAGGGTCGGCACCTCGCCGAGCTTGGGACACGCCTCCTCCGCGCCGACGATCCCGACCGGGATGACGGGGGCGCTCGCGCGGATGGCGGCGACGGCGAAGCCGGGGCTGAAGGGGCGAAGCCGGTAGCGCTCGGTGAACGGCTTCTCCAGGCCGGCGATGCCTTCCGGGTACACGCCGACGAGTTGCCCGGCGTTGAGGTGCTCGACGCCGGCCGTCGGACCGATCGGCAGTGCGCCGTTGCGGCGTGCGTGGCGTCCGAGGATGGGGGTGCGGAAGACGAACGGCGCGGCGAGGAAGCGTACGCGCCGGTCCAGTGCTCTGCCCAGAACCTTGTCCAGGACGAATGCGTCGAGGCCCCAGGCGCCGGAGTGGTTGACGGCGATCACGGCCGGGCCTTGTGCCGGGATGTTCTCGAGGCCCAGTGCGACCACTCGGAAGTAGTCGTCGACGAGCCAGTCGAGGAGGCGGTCCCACGCCACCTCGCCGGCTTCGCCGAGGAGCCGTTTGGCGGAGCTGAGTTCCGCTCCGGTCGCCTTGATCATCTCGACTACGCTCTCCCGCACGTCCGGGCCTCGCTCTCGCATCACATGTCGGCCGACTCGCGGCCGGCGAGACGGTGTTTGCGCCGGTTCAACGGCTGTGGAGGCTGTTGATCACGGCCGTACGGGATGCAACCGTGCCAAGTCCTCCGTTCGAGGGGCCGGAGCGGCCGCGCGGACGGGTGGCCGGTGGGTCGGTGGGTCGGCGGGGATCAGTCCGCCAGCCACCGGGCGGCGCGTCGTACGTCGTCGGCTGCCCTTGCGCACCGCTCGGCGTGTGCGAGGAGGACCATGCGGAACCGTTCGCCGCTCTCGCCGGCGTTCCAGCCGGTATCGGCCGCACAGGCGCAGAGGCTCTCGGCGTGCCGGTCCAGCAGGTCCGCTTCGGTCCGCCCCCGCGCCCCGTACGCGGCGAGCGGCGCGGTCAGGCCGTCGGCGACCTGCCCGCCGGTCCCGCCGATTGCGGCGGCCCGGCGGATGACCTCGCGGCCGACGTGTGCGGCGAACTCCGCGGTCGGGCAGCCGGCGGGGTTTGCGCACAGGACCCATGCCGGATCCGTACGCCGCCCCTGGCTGCGTGGTCCGAACAGTGCCGGGTCGTAGAGGATTTCTTCCCCGGCTCTGATCGTCCGGCCGTCCGCGGTGAACGGGGCGTGCACCGGATACACCACAGCGGCCTGCACGGGGTGCTGCTCCAGGGCCCGCTCCATGGCCTGCTCGATCACCTCCTCCGGGGGCGGTGCCGTGGCATCCGTGCGTGCTCCGGAAGCGGCCGCGTCGGTGTACGTGTCCGGGGTGAGGAGGGTCAGGGCTTTCAGCGCCGTGGCACCGGTGGCCGCCGACACCAGGGCCAGTGCGTGCGCGAGGGCCGTGTGCGGCTCCCACCCGGAGGGGCCGGCGGCCGTCAGCCGCCCGGCCAGGCAGCCGGGCTCGGGGTCGGCCAGATACGGCGCCATCCGCCGTCGCAGGGCCGCCGCCCGTGCCTCGTAGGCACGTCCCCCGGCAGCTTCCGCGGCCGTCGAGACCATCGCGCTCAGCAGGGTGTCCTCGGCAGCGCCGGCCCCCAGGACGACGTGTCGGCTCAGCCGCTGCATGGCGGCCTCCCAGCGGCCCCGGTCGAGGGCGCCGTCCTCCCGTCCGGCCCCGGTCACCGCGGGGAGGTACTCGGCAACCTGCTTGTCCAGGCCACCGTGTGCCACTTCCTCCCAGGCGCCTGCGGCTGCCGTGCCGGCAGCCGGGTGCGGTGAGAGCCCGTACCGGCGGCCGTCGGCGGCGAGGGCGCAGGGGGTTCCCAGTGCGCCGGCGTTGTCGCCGTGGGTGAGCAGGCTCTCGGCATCGAGCCGGGTCAGGGGTACGAGGAAGGGACCGAAGGGGGTGCGCAGCCGTACCGGGCGGCCGCTTCGGCTGCTCCTCAGATGGGCCATCAGCCGGTGCGTCAGGCCGTCGTGGGTCAGTGCGTCCAGGCCGAGGGTGCGTGCGGGCAGGTCCGCCCACGGGAGCCGCCGAGCCATCAGCGCGGCGCTGAACAGCATGTTCTCCAGGGGCCGGGCCGTCTCGAGCCGGGCCGTCTCGGGCCGTGCCGCCGTGGCCGTGCCGTCGGCAGGGGTCATCGGTCGCTCTCCCTCAAGGTCACAGGCGCGCCGGTGACGTGGCTCGGCGCCGGTCACTCGCCGCCGGCACTTGTCGCTTGGCGCCTGTCAGTGGTCAGTTGCTACTTGTCGCGGAGCATGTAGGGCTGGTTCCCGACGATTTCGCCGTCGTACGCCCTGAGCAGTTCGTTCACCCGGTCCCGGTGGTGCGTCATCTCTCCGCGGAGGGTGTCGGAGTACGCCTGCGGGGCATGGGACAGCGGGTAGTCGTAGGACTCGTCCAGCCAGGTGAGTTCGGTCCACGACGGGGGGATGTCGTGGGGAGAGGCGGGCCCGCGTCCGTCGAGCATGGGGATCACGTCGTGCTTGTTGACGAGGCTGATCACCTGGGTGGTGTGGTCGGCCGGGCGTTTGTTGTCGATGGGGGAGCCGAGCGTGACCACGTGGGTGATCCGGTAGGCGGAGGCCAGTTCCACGTCCATCGCCAGGTTCATCGCCGTCAGTCCGCCCAGGCTGTGTCCGACGAACATCACCTCCGCCCCGGCCGGCACGCCTGCCCGCTGCAGCACCTTCCGGGCCGCGCGCGTGTACGTCGTGTCGGAGCGCAGGCAGCCGTCGAACGCGCCGATCAGGTCCTGCGGGGTGCTGTTGCTCGGCAGCACGAAGCTCGTGCCGGGCAGCAGCAGCACGTACCGGACGTGGCCGTCGGCGCACTCGACGCGCCGCAGCAGTACCAGCCCGTGGTTGCCGAGCGCGCCGATGTCGTTGACGTAGCTGACGATGTCGTTGCGGGACGTGGACAGGACCTTGGCGAGGATCGGGTCCGGTTCGGTCCGTTCGGCCCGCCCGGGGCCGGGGTTGAGGAGGGCGAGCAGTGAACTGGGCAGTCCGAGGAAGGGATCCGTGGTCGGCACCCCGCCGGCGAGCGTGACCCAGGAGAAGCTGTCGTTGACCGGGTTCTCGTCGAGCAGCCCGAGCAGGGCCAGCAGTTCCATGATGACCGGGCTGACGGTCGTCAGGGCGCGCGTCACGCCCAGCCGTTCGACCAGCGCGTGCAGGGCCCGTAGTGCTTCCCAGCGGTTTCCCTCCACCATGGCGTCGGTGAGGCGTCGGGCCGGTGCCGAGTCGAGGTTCGGGTGATCGGCCACCGCCGCCTCGATCCGCAGGGCGAAGGCGTCCACGGCCATGGACACCGCGGCCGGGCGGCGACGGGCCACACTGCCCGCCATCCGGGCCAGCTCCCCGACGAGCCCGCCGTTCGGGCCGAACCCGAGGCCGGAGGGACTGGTCAGCGCCCTGGCGCACGACACCGCCGTCCCGAGCGCCCACCCGGGACGGCGCAGGGCGGCCAGGGGGAACCGCCAACTGCTGAGCGCCCCGGTCAGTTCCGCGCCGGCTCGCCTGGCGGTGAGGGCCGCGTCGGCCAGCAGCACGGACGCCGCGACGAGGAGCTGAGCGTCGGGTCCTTGCGCCACGAGGCCGTCGGCCGCCCCGGCGCCGGCCGCCGTTCCGTCAACGCTTGCGGTTCCCTCCCCGGGCCGGTGGGTGGCCGCTCTGCTCTGCTCGGGAATGGGCTGAGCCGCTTCATCGACCAGTTGATCCGCCACGGTCTGAGGCGTCACGGTCTTCCCTCTCGTCCTATGCGGGTTTCCCGCGCCGCCCCCCTGGTTGCGTCACGCATGGTGGCACCGAAAGTGATCCACTGCGCGCACGTGTCGGGCTGGAGGCGGGTGGGATCCGGCCGGTGGGCTGCCGTTGCGAGGCCCGTCCGCCCCGTAATCCACGCGGTGGCGGCCGGGCCGCAGGCCCCGCGCCCCGCGACGAGGAAACCCCCGGTCAGGAGGATGAGCCGCGGGCCACCGTGTTGACGCGCGGCGGACCGGGCGGCGGTGGACAGGCGTCGGGTCAGCGGAAGAGGCCGTTCGGGAGGTATTCGGTGTAGTCCGTTCCCGACTGGTCGGGGGTGTGGCGGATCAGGTCCCGCAGAAAGTCGGGGTCGGTCTGGGCCTCCGGGTTCGACAGGGGGGTGCCGAGGCGGATGGCGACGTCCTTGCGGAGCGTCGGGAGCAGGGAGTACAGGCGGTCGCCGGGGCAGGAGGTGGCGTTGAAGTCGCGGTGCCCGTAGATCTCGGTGGGAGACAGGTCGTATTGGCCGCAGATGTGGGCGCACAGGGCGGTCAGCATGGCGTATTGGGCTGCTGGTGGGGCTTGGGTGGTGTAGGTGCCCTCGTTTTCGATGCCGATGGAGACGTTGTTCTGGCCGATGCAGTGTGCCGCGCGGACTTGGCGGGTGCCGGTGCCCAGTTCGGTGAGGCTGTTGTGGCGGCCTTCCAGGACGAAGGCGCCGCGGCTGACGGTGAAGTGCTGGCCGGTGTCGATCCAGCCCTGCGCGTCCATGTGGTAGGTCTGGATCGCGCGGGCCAGGGCGACGGCGCGCTGCCTGGAGTAGTCCGTCACGTTCGCCGTGGCGGTGTGGTGGACGATGATCCGCTCGGGGCGGTTGGCGAGGACGACGACGGGCTCGGACGGGGCCCGGGAACCCCAGGCAGCGCAGCTGATGATGTCGGGGCCGGCGGCGGAGTGCGCGCGCCCGGCGGCGGTGAGGGGCAGTGCCGTCGCGGCGGCCAGCGTGAGGGCGCCGGTGAGGATCGAGCGGCGGGTGTGCAGTGCGGAGGGGGTCATATGGTGCCCGTTTCCGTAGGGGCTGCCCATTGAAGGGACCCGGGCCGCACGGGTCGCGCAGACACACCGGGCCGCCGACGGACTGCCCCCGGCCGGCCCCGACACGCCCCGACCGCCCCGACGGGCCGCGGTGCGTCGGGCTCCGCCGGGCTCCGTCGGTCCCGGTCCCGACCAGTCCCCGACCTGCCTCGTGCGCGCGAGCCGCGAAGTGCCGCCAGAACGGGACAGCTCCCAGTAGCCCTCACCCACCCTCGACCTGGAGTTGTACGGAAGCCACCCAGGCTGGACGGGCCCGCCGGACACCAACGGAGGGGGCCCCGTGAGCGAGGAAGCCGCGACGTACGACGGCACCGACATCCAGGTGCTGGAAGGGTTGGAGGCCATCCGTCACCGGGCTCCGTAGAAGTCGTCCTCACGCCCGACGGCCGGTGTGCGCGGGCGATACCGACGACGGTCCGGGCACGGCCCCGGCCGCGAAGTTCTGATGACCCCGCCCGCCCACCGGGGCGGAACCCGGCGGCCGCCACGCAACCCCCATGAGACCTTTCGGTATCGGACTCTGCGTTGCCAGAGCCCTGTCGAGCCGCCTGACCGCCGAGGTGCGGCGCGCGGGGGCTCGTTGGGTCCTGGCCTTCCTGAACCGGCGCATGGACATCTCCCTGACGGACGAGCGCACCCCGGGCCGGTCCCGCCCGGTGTGGTTCCATTCCCCGGGTGGCGCGCGGGACTTCGTCGCCTTTCTCGACGAGACGAGGGGCACGCCGGTCACATCCGCACCTTCGGACGTCATCGGCTTGGAGTGGGAGGACGCACGCTGGTGCGACTCCGGCCAGGAGCACGTCGTAGGTTTCGCCAACAGTGAGCGCACCCCGGACGGGGACACACACGTGGAGGGCTACCGTGACGGGGTGGCGGCCGCGTGAACGTGTACGCACGGGGCAGCGCCGACTACTGACGACCGCCGACCCCGACCTCAGCGCCGACAGGGTCGGCGCCAGGAACGGGAGGCTCGATGGGGCGGTGGTGCGGGACGGTGTCGGGCAGGCAGTCCCTGACCGCCTCGGCGCATGGCTGGAGCAGGACCCAGAGCGGGCAGTGACGCTAATCGGCCGGCTCGGCCGGATCGACCGTGGCCCCTCTGGGTACTGCGCTGGTCGCGCCCCACGCGGTCTTGTGGAGGGGTCACCACTTGCTGTGGCAGTTCCAGTGGCCTGGTACCCAGTGGGTGTTGTGGTGACCGGGCACCCAGTGGTTATAGGACCCGCCGTGGCCGGACCAGCCGGAGTGCCAGGTGGCATGGTGCCACTTCTTTTCGTAGTGGCCCTTGACCCACGTCTTGCCCCAGTGCCCCTTGATCCAGGAGCAGCGGTCGTGACGGTCGGACCGGTGGTCCCTGCCGTCCCGGTGCTCCTGCCGGTCACGGTCTCCGCTGCTCACCGCAGTAAGCACCGATGCCGAGGTCGATGCCGATGCCGGTGTGGACGCGGCGGCGGCCGTGCCGCTGACTGCGAGTGCGGCTCCGCCCGAGAGCAGGCCGACCACGGCCGCGCCCGCGAGAAGGCTGCGGGCCCGCACGGTAACGGAAGCCGTCATGGGTCTCACCTCCTTCTTCCTTCTGCCTCACGAATGAGCCGGTGGTCGGCCCCTGCGTGTGGGGGGCCTCGTGAAGGATTCGGCGCAGCCCCCCGACGGGATTGGAAAACGGTCAAACCGGAATTTCTTCGGCGTGACGGGTGGGTGAGTAGGGAGGCTGAGGTGCAGGAGGGTAGTGGCGGCGGGATGGGGGGTTACCTGCCGTGTAGGAAGAACCGTGCCGGGACGAAGACCTCGTGGCCGGTGGGGAAGCGGACCCGTACCCCGGCCTCCGTCCACGTCACGGAGTCGATGCCGTTCGCGGCGACGGTGGTGTCGAGGTCCACCCAGTGTCCGTAGGACAGGTGGGGATCTCTGCCGATCACCATCTTGTAGGAGTGTCGGCCGGACAGGGTGTGCTGGTGGATCAGTCCGAGGAAGTGAGGTGAGTCGTCCGCGTAGGCCACTGCCGCGGGAGCGCTGGCACGGTACGTCACCTCCGTCCGCGGCCACCATGCCACCGACAGCAACACGGCGCTCAGCACCACCCCCGCCCCACAGCTCAGCAGCAGCTTGCCGATTCCAGTCGCTGGGCGCGAGCGCGGGGTCGCGTCGGGCTGGTCGGGAGCGAACGTTGCGATGGTGTCCCTCCAGGGTCGGCGCCGCTCCGCACCGCCAGCCGGGCGGAGACCACCTCCTACGTAAGGACGCGGAACGGCGCCGATCGGTTGTGGCGCCCACACTCCGCACGACACCAGCCCACCCACTGCCGTGCCCGGGCCGATGACCGCGTTGGGCTGACGAT
Source organism: Streptomyces sp. NPDC005533 (assembly GCF_042871845.1). Lineage (NCBI taxonomy): Bacteria > Bacillati > Actinomycetota > Actinomycetes > Kitasatosporales > Streptomycetaceae > Streptomyces > Streptomyces sp. NPDC005533. The sequence goes on from NZ_JBIAJH010000007.1 coordinate 256,082, forward strand.
GGCGTTTGAGGGGATGCTTGCATGGCCCGCCCGGATGTCCTGGCCGCCCATCTGGCCCGCGGTTTCCCCCCGTTATCTTTTTCGCGGTCCTGCAATGGGGCCGCTGGCCTCCGGGCCCGGTATGACTGTGTCCCCTCTGTCGAACGGATGACCTGGGGGG